>JAJFFZ010000240.1 GCA_021776395.1 Hyphococcus sp.
CAAAGGCTTATGTTTGTCGATAGGTTTGATCCCTCCCGTCGATTGGGGTTGGGGCCCCAATCGACCCCCTCCCTTTTTAAGGGAGGGGGATACGCCCTGCGCTCAAATAAAGCGCGATGCTTGAAATTCAATCTGGCGCGCCATCCAATATCATCCCTCAAGCTTCAGCTCTTTCAACACGCTCGGTTCATATTGAATGATGATGGCCTGGTTGCCTTCAGTGTCCGTGAACTGAACAAGTTCGCCGACGGTTGGTATCTGATGACGGGCGCCGCACAAACGCCCGCCGGCTTTCTCAATCAGCTTGATGGTCTCGCCAAGGTCGGTGACGGCGAAAGAACATTCAAAACCTTTGCGGCCTCCCTCTTTGTGATTATCTGGCAAGGGCTCGCTGCGCTTTTGCAAGGCGCCGTGAACGCCGGCGCCGTCGATGAGGTAAAAATCCGGCGGGCCCCAGGGTTCAAACCGCCAGCCGAACACGGTTTCATAAAATTTGAGCGCGCGGCCGACATTTTCCGCCTCAATCGCGAAATGCGCGAGTTTGTTTGGCATATCCGCCCTCCAGTTCGGCCCAGACTGCGTTCACTTTTTGTCGAATTGGGAACGCAGTCTAGATTCTTTAGTTGTCGCGTGTTCGAACCCAAAAACCGCCTACACTTTTTGTGAACACGCTCTAGTTTTACGGCAAATGCCCTTGTCGCACATCCGAAACTACGCCAATTTTATGCGCATATGCGACAAAACCTGACAAGAGCCGATGAGCCATACCTGATCTTCCGCTCGCTGGCTGTGAACTACAGCGCCGGCGGGCGCGGGGATATTCACAGCCATCCCTGGCCGCAGTTTATGTATGCAAGCAAAGGCGCCATCCGGGCGGAAGTCGATACCAAAAGCTGGCTCATTCCGCCGCGGCGCGGGCTGTGGATCCCGGCCAAGGCGCCGCACCGGCTCGACCGGTCGGCAAACCTGCAACTGCGCACGCTTTATGTGCGGCCGGACCTGGTGCCAGCGCGCGTGACCCCACTCGCTGTCAATGTCAGCGGTCTCCTCCATGAGGCGATCATGCGGGTGTGTGCGGAAAACTATCTTGATGACCGAGAGCCGACCGACCGACATCTTGGCGCGATCATTTTGCACGAGATGGAACAGACCTCCGCTCCAGCGATCACGCTGACATTTCCGCGCGACACCCGTGCGCGAAAGCTGGCGGGCCTGTTTTTAGAGCCGGACACCGTCGAGGCGCCGTTGGAAACTCTGTGTGCGGAGAGTGGTCTGAGCCGTCGCACGGCGGAGCGAGTGTTTGAACGCGAGACCGGCCTCGCGCCGGGCCAATGGCGGCGCTTTGCTGCGCTATCGCAAAGCCTCGTTAACATCGCCGGCGGGATGAAAATCGAACACGCCGCCCATACCGCCGGCTATCAAAGCCGAAGCGCCTTCAGCGACGCGTTTGCGAAGACATTTGGTTTTCCGCCTGGTCGGGCTCGGTGAACAAGGTGGACGGAGGTCAATGAGGAGTAAGCACGAATTGCTAAAATTCGAATGAGAACATTCCATTTCGACGAACAACAAGGTCCCCCTGGGAAAGGACATCCATGCCGAGAAGTATATCGAAGGGCGAGTTTTCGAAAAGAAAGGTCGACCCTACCACCGGCTTTGGTAAGACGTGGAATTCAGACGGTGACGATATTGGCGACACTTGCTCCGGAAAAACAAATCCGAGTTTAAAGAAATAATATGGTGCAAAGGTCTGCCCTCCAGCAGTCAGTACGCTTCGTCGCCCAGCCATTCTCAGACCAAGCCTTCGAGCTGCGTCTGGCGTAATGCTTGTCGCGGTAGCGCCGGTGTCAATCAGTGCGCGAAGGGACTCCAAATTTACGGAAGGGCTGGCCACGTTTTCTGTCTGAGGCGTATCGCGTCTTATATCTAATAAGACGACATCCAGAAAAATCTGATGGCCATTATGGCGCCCGCTGATAACCGGCATACGAATAAAAACCAAGATCGACGGATTGCTTAGTAATTTCTTGCACAGAAAATAAACCGTCTGAAAACAACTTCCATGCAGCAACGTGGGCATCACTTACTGTGTCAAATATTTCTATCAAGGCGCCATGCCGTAATAACGCCCACCGCCCATTATTTTGCCCCATAAGTTCGTCGAGCATAGAGGTAAATGCGCTGAAATTCTTCTCGACTTCTTGCTCTTGGCTGGTCGCTAGTTTTGACATGAGCGTCTCCTAACAAGCCCTCACAGCTAAACTGATTTGCCGCTTCTGCAAGCTAGTTTGCACTCTGGAAAAGGCGTCCCAGCCATAATCTGAGACAAATATGGAAGCAATAGCTTCAGTTTCATATTTAGCCCTCTCTAAAACGGCAGCTTAAACCCGGGCGGCAGCGGCAGGCCTGCGGTCATTTCTTTCATTTGTTCCTGGGACTGAGTTTCTAGTTTGGCTTTCGCGTCGTTGATGGCGGCGGCGACGAGGTCTTCCAGGATTTCCGCGTCGTCTTCCCGCATTAGGCTGCGTTCAATCGCGACGGCTTTGGCGTAGCCGCGGCCGTTGATGATGACCTTCACCATGCCGGCGCCGGCCTCGCCGGTGACCTCAAGCTCGGCCAGCTTGTCTTGCATTTCGGCCATTTTGGCCTGCATCTCGCCGGCCTGTTTCATGATGTCGCCAATATCCATTACGGGGCTCCTCGTTTATTTTCCGCCGCGTCAATCGGGGGCAAATCTACATCCGGATCGACCGGCGGGTCCTCTTCCATATCGTCAGGCGCGGGCGCGCTTGCAAGGTCGGGCTCGCGGATGGCGGTGACTTGCGCGCCCGGGAAAAGCTCCAGCGCCTTCTTCACCAGCGGGTCGGCCATCACCTCCGCATAACGCCGGTCACGCACTGTTTCTGCGCCGTCCCCATTGTTGCTCACCACGACAACCCATTGTCGCCCGGTCCATTCTTTGAGGCGCTGGGCAAGCCGGTTAGCGAGCCCCTCCGGCGCATCATCATGCAGGCGCAAATCAATCCGGCCTTCCGCAAAGGAGACAATATGGATGTAGGCCTCAAGCTCAGTGCGCAATTTTGCGGCGCGATGTTGGCCGGCAAGGCGCACCACATCATCAAAGCAGCGCAGCCATGGGCCGTCTCCGGGTGGGCGCTGGCTTAGCGGCGGCAGGATATCGATGATTTGCGCGGTTTGCGCCGGCGGGCTGGTTTGCTCCGCCTGCGGAGCGCTTTCGCGCGGCGGCGCTACCGGGCGGGCGGGGTTTCGCTCACGCGCCCCGTTTTCACGGTTTTTTTTTAAGGCTTTCAAGGCCTCATCCGGGGTCGGCAGGTCGGCGGCGAAGGCGAGGCGAATGAGCGCCATTTCCCCGGCGGCGGCCGGGTCTGGCGCCATGTTGGTTTCCGTCAGCCCCTTCATCAACAGCGACCAGGCGCGCGTCAACGCGTTCATTTCAAACGCCGCCGCCATCTCTTTAGCGCGGGCGGCGTCCGCCTCCCCGGCGGGGCCATGCGCAGCGGCGTCATCGCCGGCGACTTTGGTGCGGGTTAAAAGATGCACCAGATCAAGCATGTCGCGCAGAATAACCGCGGGCTCGGCGCCGGCGTCATATTGGGTGCGAAACCCTGTCAAAGCGGTCTTCGCATCACCGGTCATCACCGCATTCAGGACATCCCAAACGCCCGAGCGGTCGGCCAGGCCAAGCATCTCGCGGATCGCCTCGGCGCTGAGTGCGGCGTCTTCTTTCTGCGCCGTATGCTGAACAATCGCCTGGTCGAGAATCGACAGCGCGTCCCGCACCGAGCCTTCCGCCGCACGCGCGATCATCCACAGGCCGTCGCGGTCGATTTTGACCGCTTCTTTCTCCGCAATGCCGGCCAGATGTTCGGTTAAAACCTCCGGGTCGATGCGCCGCAAATCAAACCGCTGGCAGCGCGACAGCACTGTCACCGGCAATTTACGAATTTCCGTGGTGGCGAAAATAAACTTCACATGCGGCGGCGGCTCTTCGAGGGTTTTTAGCAATGCATTAAACGCCGCCGTCGACAGCATGTGGACTTCGTCAATGATGTAGACTTTGTAGCGCGCCTCAATCGGCGCATAGCGCACCCCCTCGATCAGCTCGCGAATATCGCTGACGCCGGTGCGCGAGGCGGCGTCCATTTCCAACACATCCGGGTGGCGGCTTTCAGCGATGGCGCGGCAATGGCGCCCCTCTTCGGAGAGCTCCATTTGCGGGCCGTTGTCTTCGCCCCCCTCTTTGCCAACATTGGGGCCGACATAATTCAGCGCCCGGGCTAGAATGCGCGCCGTCGTCGTCTTGCCGACGCCTCTGACGCCCGTGAGAATATAAGCGTGGGCGATACGGTCGGCGGCGAAGGCGTTTTTTAACGTCCTGACCATGGCGCCATGGCCAATCAGGTCGTCAAAATTTTGCGGGCGATATTTGCGCGCCAACACCTGATAGGCGGTTTTACCGCCCGCGCGCTGGGTAAGTTCATTTTCTACAGGTAAATCGCTCATGCGCCCATTATGCGGGTTCACACCCTAATGGCAAAGGCGCGCGGCCCGCCTGGGGGAAAACAAAGCGAGGCCGCCCGCGGCATTCACCGAACTCAATGCCTTCACGCCGGCTTTTGGCGCCGCTTTTGAAAGTCGCGATCGTCCGCGCATTGATATTCGAAGACACCGTCTAACGGGACGTCAAAAACCGCGGCAATCCTGAACGCCGCTTCCAGCGACGGCGCATATTTGCACTTTTCAATGGCCGCAATCGTCTGACGCGTGACGCCGATGCGCTCGGCGAGCTGGCCTTGCGTCATCTCGCCATGCTGAAAGCGTAGCAGCCTGATCTGATTGCGGATGGGCGTTGACGCCATTGGAATCCTTTATGAATCGCGCCTGTATAGCGCCAATTGCCACCCGTTTTTGACGATTTCCGAGCCGACAAGTCCAAGAAAAAGAAGATTGGCCATACGCGTATCGCCGTCGATAAGCGCCACAGCAAGCCCGGTCAAAACAACCATACCGAGCGCATAACTGCCGGCCCGCTCGCCATAAAGCGCAATGCGTTTGTCGCGTTCGTCCGCTTCTCCATCCGCAGACTTAGGCGCAAAAATCGCCACCGCCACATGGCCGATGACGACAATGACCACGAACATAATCATCGCGCCAAATATCGCTTCGGTCGCGCCGCCGTCGAGACTGCGCGCCTTGAACAGCGGTGTGAAATAGCCAACCGCCACCCACGTCATGGCGATAAACACAATCCAAGAACTGACCTGTTTGAAAGCCATGCCTGCCTCCCCGTTCCATATCGAATGTAAACTTAGCGTAACCCTATGTAAAATAAATATTACACTATGTCAAATATTGTTTACATTTCCGTCGCCAAGGCATCAAGCCGCCAGGCGTTTTAGCCCTTCTTCCATGCTCACCACGGGCCGATAGCCAAGCTCGGCGCGGGCTTTGTCGTCACGGATGGTGCAGTCCCGGCTCATAATATGCGCGGTGAAACGGGTGAGCGGCGGCGGTGTCTTGGCCCCGACCACGCGCCACAGCGGCTCGAGCGCATTGGAGAGCCCGCGCGCCAGCCAACCCGGCACCGAGCGGTCGCCAAGCGCGACGCCGGCGGTTGCGAGATAGGGGGTTAAAAATTCGCGAAACTTCACCGGCGGGCCGTCCACCACAAAATACGCCTCGCCGGATTTACCCGCTGTCAGCGCCAGACCGATTGCATGGGTGAGATTGTCCATATGCGTCGTCGAGGTCATGATCGCGCCGCCGTCAATCCAGGCGAATTTTCCCGCCGCCGCCATGGCCGCCACCACCGGCAGAACGGTTTTGTCGCCCGGGCCCCAAACCAGCCGCGGGCGAATGACGAAGGTTTCAAACCCTGCCGCCGGGTCGCTGGCCTCGCGCACGACCAGTTCGGCGCGCGCCTTCGAGCGCGAATAGGGGAAGGGAGAGTTCGGCGCCAGCGGGTAGGCCTCATCGATGTCGCGCATATGCTGGCCGTGAAACAGCGCCGCTTCCGTGCCTATATGGATGAAGCGTTTGACGCCCGCCGCGCGCGCTGCCGCCAGCAGATGCTTCGTGCCCTCGACGTTGATTTTCTCATAGAGCTGTGGCGGGCCCCATTCCTCAACATAAGCGGCGCAATGAATAACCGCATCCGCGCCCGCAAGCGCCGGCAAATCAAAAAGGTCGCCGCGCCTCGGCTCCCCGCCGACAGCTTCGATCGCCACATCACTACCGCTCGAGCGCGACAGCGCGATAATCTCATGGGCGCGCGACAACGCCCTAATCGCAGCGCCGCCGACAAAACCCGATCCGCCGGTTAGAAAAATTTTCATAAGCGCCATTATGCGGCGGCGGGGCCGAGCGCGCAAAGACGAAAGCTGGGCTTGGGGAAACGTGTCTGGGGAAAAGGGTGGAAAGCTGAACGACCCGCGCAAAAACTCGTTGCGGCTGCTTCCTTCCGGATCTGACCGGGTTGGCGAGAAGCGCGTCCGCCAGCCTTCCGGGGCGGAATATCAGCGCTTGAGGGGAGGATTGCAAGGGGTGAGACGCCGCACAGCGCTGCAAGCTTGCATGCGCCAAACCCCGGCGCGTAGAAGCCATGCCATGACCCGCCGCGACAATCCCAACTGGTTTGCCAACAATCCGCTCTTGCGTCTCAATAATGAAAAAGACCATCGCGCGTTTTACGACGCCAGCCTGAGCGACCCGCAAAGTCTGCTGGTTCCGTTATGGCGCGGCGACCCGCTGATCGCCGGTGGCAAGGCGGCGTTTTTGTCCGCCGCGGCGCGTGAAGAATTTGCCTCAGACGCACTTGTCTTGATGCTCGGCGTGAAAGACGGCTGCGCCTATTTCACCATCGACGCCTCCGCCGGCGCTCCCGCCGAGGCCGAAGGCCCCACAGACGCACCGTTTGCCGATATCGGCCAGTATACGCCGATCCGTGAGGCGGCGGGCATGATCTCGCGCGACGATTTGGCGATTATCGGTCAGGCGCGCTGGCTTACGCAATGGCATCGCAGCCATAGCTTTTGCGCCAACTGCGGCGCGGCGACCGACATCATCAATGGCGGCGCCAAGCGCCAATGCCCGGCCTGTGAGACGGTGCATTTCCCGCGCACCGATCCGGTGGCGATTGTCCTGGCGGTGCATGAAGGCGCCTGTCTGTTGGGGCGCTCGCCGCATTTCCCGCCCGGATTTTTATCCGCCCTGGCCGGCTTTATTGAGGCGGCCGAGACCCCGGAAGAGGCCGCCCGCCGCGAGATTTTCGAAGAGGCGGGGGTTCGGCTCGCAGACGTGCGCTATCAGTTCTCCCAACCCTGGCCATTTCCGTCATCACTGATGATGGGCTTCCTCGCCGACGCAGAAGACCGCGCCCTCACTCTCGACACGGATGAAATCGAAGAAGCCAAATGGGTCGACATGGGCGACATCAAAGCGCTCCTCAACGGCGAGCCGCGCGGCGACATCTTCCTGCCGCCAAAGTTCACCATTGCCCGGCAATTGCTGGAGCTATGGGTGGGCGCCTAACGCTCGCGCGCTTTTTTATAAACGCCTAAAATATTCAGCGACGATGAGAAAAAGCTCAGCTCTTCGAGCGCCAGGCGCACGGGCTCGTCTTGCGGGTGGCCTTCGATGTCGGCGTAGAACATCGTCGCGTTGAATGAGCCGCCTTGCTGATAGCTTTCGAGCTTGGTCATGTTGACATTGTTGGTCGCGAACCCGCCCATGGCTTTATACAGCGCCGCGGGAATATTGCGCACTTGGAAGACGAAGCTGGTGACCACCGGGCCGTCGTTTGGCGCTGCATCATCGGGCTCTGCCGCCATTTCCAAAAACCGCGTGGTGTTGTGATTGGCGTCTTCGATATTTTCCGCCAGCACATCGAGACGATAATGTTTTGCGGCGTGCTCAGACGCGACCACCGCCTCATCATCGCCGCCGCTTTGGGCGAGCCGGCGCGCCGCGCCCGCCGTGTCGCCGGCGATTTCCGCGCGCAGGCCATGGTCTTTAATGAACCGCCGGCACTGACCGAGCGCCATGGCGTGGCTGCGAACGGTCTTCACGTCTTCGAGCTTCACCCCCGGGCGCGCCATCAGATGGTGCTCGATCGGCAGGAAATGTTCGCCGACAATGTGCAGCCCCGCCTCAGGCAGCAAATGGTGAATGTCCGCTACCCGGCCGGCAAGCGAGTTTTCAATCGGCAACATCGCTTTTGTCGCGCGCCCGGACCGGACCGCCTCAAACGCGTCCTCAAAAGTCGGACAGGCAAGCGGCGCCAGCGCCGGCGCATAGCGCATGCAGGCGAGCTCTGAAAACGCCCCCGGCTCGCCCTGAAAGGCGATATGGCGGGGCTTTGGGTCGGTTTTGTCGGTCATGGCGCTCACTTCGTCAAACAATGGGTCTTATGCAAAAATCGCGCGATTTGCGCGCGCGTCAGCATCTAGCGGCAAATCCCCCGCGTGAATAGGCCGCGCCTCGCCTTCACCCGCGTCGATTGCGCTATAGCGGGAAGCTCGCTAGAACGCCGCCAATTCTGATTTTACCGCCCCCGTTCGGGGGCGATTTTCCAAGGCGCAGTCATGGCGGACAAATCCAACAAAGACCCAATGCTCGGCAACAAGATCGCGGGGGCGGTGTTAGCCGCGCTGCTTTTGGTGTTTGGCCTGCCGCAATTAACGGGGTTTTTATTTGGCGGCGGCGAAGGCCATGGCGGCGGCGAAGCTGCGGAACTGCATCTGGCTTATTGCTGCGTTGAGCTCGAAACCGAAACCGCTGCAGCGGTTGAACAAGCCCCGCCCGACCTTGGAACGCTGCTCGCCAACGCCAGTGTCGACGGCGGCGCGCGCCGCGCGGCTTTGTGCAAATCCTGCCACACGCTGGATGAAGGCGGCGCCAGCATGGCCGGCCCCAACCTTTGGGGCATCATCGACCGGCCTGTCGCCAGCGTCGATGGGTTTAACTATACCGCCGCCCTCAAAGCGGCTGGCGGCGCCTGGACCTATGAGCGCCTCGATAAATTTCTCGAAAATTCGCAAAACTATATCCCCGGCACCGCCATGGGGCAGCGTTTCGCCAAACCCGCACAGCGCGCCGACATTCTCGCCTATCTCGGATCGCTATCGGCAAACCCGGTCGCCTACCCGGCGCCGGCGGCAGTGGAAGCGCCGGCTGGCGAAGACGCCGATGATGTGAGCGAAGAGGCGCAGGGCGGCCATTAGCGGCGGCGCTTAAAAAATCCCGAAGCGCTTTTTCTTGTGTTTTTTCAACGCCGCTTTACCGGCGTCTGAGCTTAAGAACGTCTCGTAATCGAGATCGGTGCGTTCAATGCGCATGGTCGTTGCATGCATGCCCTGAAACAAATCATCGCCGGCGCGCGCCGCCGCTGCATCACTTTGGGGCGATGGATCAGCCTGTTTGCGGCGGCCGAATTTCTTATTTTTGGCGGCCAAATCGGCGCGCAAGGTTTCAAAGGCGCGCGCGGCCGGGCCTTCATAGGCTTCCGGCAGAAACTCGCTGTCATCGGGCGCATAGTCAGCGCGATGCGGGACGAGAATGTTTTCAACGCCCTTGCCGGTGAGGTTGCGGGTCGTGACTTCCGCAAAACCCGACCAAATTTCCTTTAACCGTTCAACCATGACTTAAAGCTCCGGCTTTTCGCGTTTCCATTCCAGCCCGCCATTGCGGGTGATCACCGCCACATCAATCGGCCCGCCGACCGTCTCTATCGAGTGCATAACCTTTTGCTGGAACGAGTTCAGCTTGATCAGCGAGGCTGCGGTCTCGCCAAGTTCTTTTTTCGGCAGCGAATTTATCGCCCGCAAAATCGGCCGCGTGTGAACCGCATACTGATAATTATCCACCGAGCGGAAAAATTCCTGCAAGGCGTGACCAAGATTGTTCTGGCTGTAGTCTTTGAAAATCGCATCGCGCTGCGCGTCAGTAAGGTTCGGGGTGCGGCTGACAATGTCGGTCACCAGCCCGGTCGAAAGTTTGAGCGTTTCGCTATAGATGAACATCCGCAGATATTCGTCCATGCCGGTCAGGAACGTGCGGATCATCCGGTCCTGGGCGAAGGGTTGAAACACCGGGCCGCTATCGGCGTTGATGGTCGCCTCGCGGTCGCGCTTGCGCTTTAAAATGCCGAGAATGACGCTGGAGGTGAGATAGGAGCGCATTGACGGGAACTTCTCACGGGCGCCAAAACCGGCGAACACGACGCCGGTATAATGTTCAAAAAATGCATCCTTGGTGACCGCAAAGACCGCAATCTCGCGCAACTTAGCGCGGGTCGCCTCGGACACGACGAGGCCTGAATATTCATTTTTTAACGACCCGGTGAGGCTGTCAATCAGCTGGTCAACTTCGCCGCCATAGCGCCGGCGCACCTGCTCGTCCATGCCGCGCGGAAAACACGGTAGCTCGCCGCGCCGGGTGTCGTCTGGATAACGCTGATAGTCCGCATGGATGTGGCCGACGACATATTCAAAAATCGAGCTCAAGTGGTCGCGCAACTGTCCGGATTGGGCGTCCTTGAACTTGTGCACCTGATGGTCAAACTCTTCGGCAATGACGGTATAGACCACCGCCACGACCTTAAAGAATTCAGTGTCCTGATGGTCAGCCGGGAACAGGTCCGGATTGCCGGACAGGAATTCCATAAAATCGTCAGCATAGGCAGCAACGGTCTCAAGCGAGCGCCCGCGCGCCTGTTCGCGGTAGAGCGAGATCACCGTCTCCCACGGCGTCGACATAATCTCGGCGTTATTATAAATCATCACCGCAACCGGCTGGCCGTCGACCAGCGGGAACACCTTGTCCACCGACTGATAGGTCTTCAGATAGCGGTCGCCAGAAATAGTGACGGCGCTATCTGCAGCCATCGCCACCGCCTGGCGGTTCATCAACACGACTTCGGATGTCATCGACCCCTCACGACTTCCCCAGTTTGAGACCGGCCCCCGCTTGGGACCACCTCATCAGCGCAACCCCTGCGCCCTAGCTACAAAGACGCAAAGCGCGCCACGAAAATGATGTTAGCGGCAAAACCGGCTCAAGGGAACATTGTGTTAACCGGCCCCAAATCTGGCGGATCGCGATAAATCCACGCCAATTCAAGGCGTTCCATGGTTACCGTGAAATTAACCAACCCCTTATGGGCATTAGGAAAAAATTTAACCTCAATCGGCGATCATTCTTACAGAGCGGTAACAATTGCCGGGAGGGAATTATGGGCGCGAGCAGTTTTATCGGAGGCCTCAGCCTCGTCGAAGTCGTCATCCTCGGCTTTATCACCTTGACTGTCGCCCTGTCCGGCTTCTATTTCATCCGCCACGGCGTGAAGAAGGCCGCCGCTCAAACAGACGACTGAGCCTCCAAATCAAGCAGCCCATATTGCGACGCTTCAAAACCATATGCTTCGCGCATCACGGCGATGGCGTTGAGCTTGGTTTCGAAGACTGACCAGTCATCGCCCTCGGCGATCGCCGCCCAGATGGCTTCGACCTCGTCAATCAGCATGGTGGTTGGGGCTTTGGCTTGAAAATAGGGGTGGTTGAGCCGGTCCGCGCCTAGCGGCTTTACGCTTGCGAGCTTTTCTCTCACCGCGGCAAACTTCTCATCTTCATAAATCGCCGCTATCGGGCTTTGCGCGGCGCGCGACGCATCGGCGCAGAACCAGTCGAAAAACACTTGTTCAAAACCCACGCCGGTCTCATTCATCCAGCGCAGTAAATCCACCACTAGCGCGAAGTCGCCTGCATCGCTGCGCGCAATCCCCAGCCGCCGGAAATATTCCGCCGCCATCGCCTCTTCGTAAGCATCGCCAAATGTCTGCAACGCATCGTTCAGCGCATCCTCGCCGGCAAGCCGCGACAACGCCCCGCCGAGCTGCGCCAGATTCCAGGCGCAAGCCTCCGCCTGGCGGCCAAACGCGTAGAGCCCGGCCTCGTCGAAATAGGCGGCGGTGAAATTCGGATCCGCATTGGGCGCAAAACGCCATGGTCCGTAGTCGAAGCTTTCACCGGTGACGTTCATATTGTCCGTATTCAGAACACCGTGGACAAACCCCGCCGCCATCCATTGCGCAGCCAGGCGCGCGGTGCGCGCGATAATCCCGCGATAGAACGCGATAACCCTGTCCTCGCCGGTCTTAGTCTCAAGTTCCGGATAGAAATGGCGCACACAATAATCAATGAGATCGCTCATCGCCACATGGTTTTTCTCAAAAGCCAATCGCTGAAACACACCGAACCGCACATGCGAGTGCGACAGCCGCACCAAAACGCTAGACCGCGCCGGCGACGGCTCGTCATTGCGATAAAGATCCTCGCCGGTCTCAATCAGCGAGAAACTTTTCGACGTATAAACGCCCAGCGCTTCGAGCATTTCGGTCGCAAGCACTTCGCGCACCCCGCCCTTCAGGGTCAGACGGCCATCGCCGAACCGCGAATAGGGCGTCTGGCCGGAACCTTTCGTGCCAAGGTCAAGAAGCCGGCCTTCCCTATCGCGCAATTGCGCAAACAAGAACCCGCGCCCGTCGCCGATGTCGGGGTTATAGGTGCGGAACTGATGGCCGTGATACCGCACCGCCAAGGGCCGCTGGAGATTATCCGGCAGGGGCGCGAACCGCCCGAAATGGCCGGTCCATGCATCATCGCCAAGGCCGCCAAGCCCGACGCTCTCGGCCCCGCGTTGATTGCGATAGCGGATTAGATGCTGCGGGAACGCCGCCGCCTCAACGCCATCATAAAACGGCGCGCCGTCGTCGTCGCCAAGCGCTTCATAGACGGGCGCCGGCCTGTAACCCGACATGTCGCTCATAATCGCTGTTTCATCTGAACATCGCTCAATTTCATGGTTCTTTGCGTGTTTATCGCGCTGGACCTTTAGTTTTTCGCCGGAACGGCCGATTTTTATGTTGCTTTGCACAATGGCAGAGCGCAAGGAAGCCTACGGGATTCACCCATCTCGTTTTGTTGCCTATGGAAGCCGAAACGTCAAAATATGCTGAACCGCCACAAGGACCCCTTTCGTCACCTTCGGCGACACTTCCCCCGTAAACGGGGGAAGAAGGCGCTTGTCACCAGTTCAACCTAATTCCTCCTCCGCTTGCGGGGGAGGGTTGGAAGTATACTTCCAACCGAAGCGGACGGAGGGGGCCTCCCGCACTGGAAGGATGCCCAAACGCTAAAGGCCTATGCAGATGAGAGGTTTGAATGAGTGAAACCATAAAACCAGCCCCGGCGCAAACGCAGCCGCCCACCGCCCGCGACGTTGAAGCGGCGGCTGCGCGCATTGAGGGCCATGTGATGCGCACGCCGTTGGTGCGCGCGGAAAAGCTTTCCGCGCTTACCGGCGCCGATATCTGGCTGAAGCTGGAATGTTTACAATATACCGGCGCCTTCAAAGAACGCGGCGCGCTCAACAAGCTGGCGCAACTCACCGACGCTGAGCGGGCGCGCGGCGTCATCGCCGCCTCGGCCGGCAATCATGCGCAAGGGGTTGCGTTTCACGCCCGCGCGCTCGGCGTCGCCGCAACTGTCGTCATGCCGGTGACGACGCCGGACGTAAAAATCCGCCAGACCCGGGAGCTTGGCGCTGAGGTTATCCGCGCCGGACACACATTCGACGAAGCGCGCGACCACGCCCGCGAATTGGAGCGCAGTCGCGCGCTGGTGTTTGTCCATCCGTTTGACGATCCCGACATCATCGCCGGCCAGGGCACGCTGGCGCTGGAAATGCTTGATGACGGCCCGCGCTATGATGCGATGGTCATCCCCATCGGCGGCGGCGGGCTAATGTCCGGCATGGCGCTGGCGGTGAAAGACCGCCATCCGGACATTGAAATCATTGGCGTACAGACGGCTTTATTTCCATCGATGGTCAACGCGCTGGACGGCGGCGCGCGCGCAACCGGCGGCGATACGCTCGCCGAAGGCATCGCCGTGAAGGAAGCCGGCGTCCTCACCCGGCAAATCGTCCGCAAGCATGTCGATGATATTGTGCTGGTCGATGAGCGCATGCTCGAACGTGCGCTGTCGATGTTGATGAATGAACAAAAAATCCTGGTCGAGGGCGCCGGCGCGGCGGGGCTTGCCGCGATCCTTTGCGACAGGGAACGGTTTAAAGGCAAAACCGTCGGCCTCGTCTTATGCGGCGGCAATATTGACGCGCGCTTGTTATCAATGATTTTGATGCGCGATCTCGCCCGCTCGGGGCGCCTGGCGCGGCTTAGAATTCAACTCCTCGACATGCCCGGCCAGCTGGTGCGCGTCGCCTCGATCATCGCCGAGCTTGAAGGCAATGTCATCGATGTCGGCCACCACCGCACCTATTCAGACCTGCCCGCCAAAATGACTTGCATGGACCTCACCATCGACACCCAAGGCCAGGACCACCTCCAACGCATCATCGCGAGCCTTCAGGCGGCCGGCTATGAGGTGGAAATCGCCGCATATTGAGCGCACATTTTCCGTGTCCAGAATTCCTCTATAGGTTGTAAATAGGCCAAAATATTCTATCTATGCGGATATGTTATGGTTAAAAACCAATAAAAATTGTTTTTAAAGTTTAATGTTGTTGACGGCGCAAGGTCATTCATGCTGAGTGACATTGCCTTGCATAATAGCGCGGCGACAGGCGAGCCATGCCAGCCTCTACAAATGGGCGTGGAGTAACGAATAAGCGTAGGGGGACTTCCCAGTGAAAAAACTTATCGCCGCCGCGGCGTTCGCGGCAACCATGGCCCTGGCGCCAGCCAATGCGGGCACAATCGATTTTTCCAATGACGCCGTCGTCAATGGTGAGCGCGGCCTTGTGTCGGGCTCAACGATTGCCATTGATGGCGTCAATATGAGAATATCGGCCACGCAAGGCCTGGACATAAACCAGCCTTTTGCCGCTCACCCATATCTCGACGGACCTTTCAACGGTAAAGACGGCGGCCTTGGCGTCTGCAAAGCATTGGATGGTGGTACTGGCCTGTGTGCGCCACGCTATGATGATAATGTGACTATAGGTGAAGCGGTCAAGATTGAATTTCTAGACTTCGCCGGCGTGTCGGAGATGCGGGATATTCTTGGCATTACATTTAGAGATGCCGGTCACAATGCAATCAACGCCGCCAATGACGGCATGCTTCTTATCAGTTCTAACAATGGCAGCATGACCGCTCTGTTCTCGGCATTCATCGCCATGGCGGCAGGCGGCGACGCCTTCTTCAAAGATGTCGCTTGGATCGAGTTCATTTATGACAACAAGCAGTTCTACGTGAATGCGTTGGACGTTTCGGAAATTCCGATCCCAGGCGCATTACCGCTCCTGCTTTCTGGACGTGCGGGTCTCGGCTTTGCCGGACGCCGTCGCAAATCCAAAGCCTAACTAAGACTTCTAACGACGAATAGACTGACGGCGCCCGCGATCTGAAAACAGATCGCGGGCGTTGTCTGTTGGGGCCCCTTTGGGGATCGGCGAACTGCGCGTAAGCTCGACGGCGTAGCAACCCCGGACGCCGCCCCATGAAACACCAGGCCAATCGACTTTTCGCTTTTGTGCTCGCCACAACACTGTTGCCCTACGCCGCTATGGCAACGGAATTTGGCGACGTAAAACCACGCCGCCCGATTTCAACCTATTCGATTGTCGCGCGCGATGCGGCGACAGGAGAGCTTGGCGCCGCGGTGCAGTCGCACTGGTTTTCTGTCGGCGCGCGGGTACCGCATGCGATGGCCGGCGTCGGCGCCGTGGTTACGCAATCTTTCACCGAAGTCTCCTATGGCCCGCTTGGCCTCAAAGCCATGGCCAAGGGAACGCCTGCGGACAAGGCGCTTAAAAAACTCATCGCCAAAGACAAAAACGAAAACGTCCGCCAGGTCGGGTTTGTTGACGCCCAAGGCCGCGTCGCCGCGCATACCGGCGCAAAGGCCATTATCGAGGCCTGCGACCAGCAGGGCGACGGCTACACGGTGCAGGCCAACCTGATGGCCAACGCAACCGTCTGCGCCGCGATGGCGGCGGCGTTTGAGGCGGCCGAGGGCGATCTCGCCAACCGCTTGATGGCGGCGCTGGAAGCGGCGCAAGGCGAGGGCGGCGACATTCGCGGCAAACAATCGGCCGCCATGCTCGTCGTCGAAGCCACGCGCCAGGACAATCCATGGGACGGCCGGCTGGTGGATTTGCGGGTTGAAGACAACCCTGAACCGCTGGCCGAGTTGCGCCGATTGCTGGTGCTTAATCGCGCCTATACCCTCATGGATGCGGGCGATGCGGCGGTCACCGCCGGCGATATGGAAGCGGCCAACCGCGCTTACGCCGCCGCCGCCGAGCTTGCGCCCGGCAATCATGAAATGGTGTTCTGGCGCGCCGTCACCCTCGCCTCGGTCGGTGAAGTTGAGGCGGCGTTGCCGTTTTTCGCAGAAGCTTTCGCCGCCTGGCCAGCCTGGCGCGACCTTATCCCCCGCCTGCCGGCGGCCGGTATTCTCCCTGAAGATGCGGCGTTGATGGCGCAGATTCTGGCTGCCGGCGCAGGCGAATAAGCCTCGCGCATTGAATCTTGCGCCATCCCGCTTACGTTCTGGAGATTAGACCTTTTGGAGGGGCGTGATGGCGATGGCGAGATTTCAACGAAATTCCCGGCAGATCAGGCCCGCCGGTTTCTTTGCCGGCCTGTTTGCCATTGGCGCGGCGATGCTCGGACTTTCCGCTGTCGCGCAAAACACCGCCGCGCCTGCCGCCAAAGAAGGCGTTATTCTCACGCTTAATGGCCCGGTGTCGCCGCCGGCGGCAGACTATCTGGCGCGCGAAATCGCCGCCGCATCGGATGCCGGAAAAGAACTCATCATTATAGAAATCGATACGCCTGGCGGGCTGATGGATTCGATGAAGACCATCATCAAGGCGATCTTAGCCTCTGAAACGCCGGTCGCGACTTACGTCTCGCCGCAAGGTGCGCGCTCGGCCAGCGCCGGGCTTTACATTATGTATTCGGCGCACATCTCCGCCATGGCGCCGGCGACCAATACCGGCGCGGCCACGCCGATTGAAATCGGCGGCGCGCCGTCGGACAAAAAACCGCTTGAAGACAAAAAACCTGACGACGACCCAAGCAAGGCGACCAATCCTGAACCGGCGAGCGGCGGCAAGCCTGCGGAGGAAAATGAAGACACGCGCACTGATGCGCCCGAGCCGCTGAAAGACAGCAAGCGCGACACCGTTGCGCCGCTTTCCAGCGATAACGCACTACGCGCTAAAGTCATCAACGATTCCGTCGCCTATATCCGCGCGCTCGCCGAAGAGCGCGGCCGCAATGCCGACTGGGCGGAGGCGGCCGTGCGCGAAGCGGTCTCCGTCACCGCCAACCAAGCGCTTGAGCTTGGCGTGTTTGATTTGATTGCGGATGATATTGACGACCTCCTCACCCAGATTGACGGGCGCACTGTCGCCACCGCCGCCGGTGACAAGGTGATCGCCAGCGCCGATATCAAGCTTGAGCGCATCGAGCCGACTGTGGTTGAAAAAATTCTCGGCTTCATCGCCAATCCCAATGTCGCGGTGATTTTAATGTCGCTCGGCACCACCGGCATCATCATTGAGATGTGGAATCCCGGCTCTATCTTCCCCGGCGTGGTCGGCGTCGTCTCGCTGGCGCTGATGGGGATTGGCGCGGTGTTGATTGTGCTTGAGGCCTATACGCCGACCTTCGGCGTCGCGGGACTTACCGGCCTGACGCTGTTCGGGGTCGGCATGTATTTTCTGTTCCCGGAATCTCTGCGCGTCTCGCCTTCGGTAATAGGGACCATCCTTGGCGTCACCGGCGCCCTTTTGGGATTGATTTTCTACGCGCTGGTCGCCTCGCGCAGCCATGGGCCGATGATCGGCGCCGATGCGATCCGCAAGCGCGAAGGCGTGGTCGATGAATGGGACGGCAAGGAAGGCTGGGTGATTGTCGAGGGCGAACGCTGGCGGGCGCGCGGCGACAAGCCGTTGCAGCCCGGCGACAAGGTCCGTGTGGTTGAAGTTGACGGCCTTGTTTTGGTCGTCAAACAGGCCAAAGCTGGCGGTCTTCTCGGCGGGTTGCAGCCTAGCCAGGCATAACGGGCGACAAGGGCATGGGCGACGAATTATCTGACCTACCTTCCGCGACATTCATGCTCGGCGTTTTGGTCGCCGGCGGCTTTGGCGCCCTCGCCATCAAGCTCGCATGGGGCGCAACCCAATGGGGCCGCAAAACCACGCACCGCGTCGGCAAGCAAATGACCAATACACGCGCTACAGTCGCCGAATGGTCAGGACAAGAAGGCCGGGTCCGCGCCGGCGGCGAGCTTTGGCGGGCGGTCGCGACAGAAGCCTTAAACCCCGGCGACAAAGTCGTCGTCACCCACGTCGATGGGCTAACGCTCGAAGTCCGTAAAAAGTAGTGAACAAATAAAACTGTCGGCGCGTCGCCGGCGAGACAGCAAAGGAGAAAGTCATGCCAGGCTTCGGTATTCTGGGCATCTTAGGATTTTTTATTATCTTTATCCTGACGAATGTCATCAAGGTTTTAAAAGAGTACGAAAAGGGCGTCGTCTTTACGCTTGGCCGGGTCGGCCGAAAAGCAGCGGGGCCGGGGCTGGTGCTCTTAATCCCCGGCATCCAAAGGATGGTTAAAGTCGATATGCGCACGCTGGTCCATGACGTGCCGACGCAGGATGTGATTTCCCAGGACAATGTCTCGGTGAAAGTCAACGCCGTGATCTATTACCGGGTTATTGATTCGGTGCGCGCCATCGTTCAGGTCGAAAACTACATGATGGCGACCAGCCAGCTGGCGCAGACCACGCTGCGATCCGTCCTTGGCAAGCATGATCTCGACGAGATGCTGCAGGAACGCGACAAGCTCAACAAGGACATTCAGGCGATCCTTGACGTCCAGACCGAGGCCTGGGGCATCAAGGTCTCAAATGTTGAAATCAAGCATGTGGACGTCGATTCCTCGATGATCCGCGCGATCGCCAGACAGGCCGAAGCCGAACGCGAGCGGCGCTCGAAAATCATCATTGCCGAAGGCGAGCAACAGGCCGCGACCAAGCTTTCCGAAGCGGCGACCATTCTGGCGACCTCACCCGGCGCCATGGAGCTGCGTTATCTCAATTCGCTCCAGGAGATCGCCGGCGACCGCACCAACACCATCGTTTTCCCATTTTCGATGGAACAGGTGACTAAAGCCATCCGCGGCGACAAATATTAGCGCCAACACCAGTACAACCGGCAAAGGGCGTTGCAAATGCAACGCCCTTTTTGGTTGCGCCGAAACGGCCTGCGCTAAAATTGTGGGATTTGCGCAACACTTTTTCCTCAAGCGCAGTTCAGTTTCCCTAAACCATCCATTATCGCGCCGCCGAGCCCCCCGTCCCATTGGCCTGCGCCCATAAGAATGGCATTAATGCAACGCACAGGAAAAGCCGGTCCGGCGCGAGACCGACCGGCGCGTACAGGGAGAATATCAATGAAGCTGCATTACGCCGCTAGAGTATCCGCAATCGCCTTGGCAGCAGCTATTGCTGCGCCGCAATATGCCGTAGCACAAACCATCGCCGATCAAATCACCGTCACCGCCACCAAGCGTGAGCAAAATATCCAGGACGTGCCGATCGCGATCTCCGCCTATTCCGGCGATTTGCTGAAAAAATCAGGCGTATCGGACATTCGTGAATTGTCGATCCTGTCGCCAAGCCTTGTCGTTGTCGCCACCCAGTCTGAGGCGGTTGGCGTCAACGCCCGCATCCGCGGCGTCGGCACCGTCGGCGACAATCCGGGCCTGCAATCTTCGGTCGGCGTCTTCATCGACGAAGTCTACCGCTCGCGCAATTCCGTGGCGCTCGGCGATCTCGGCGAAATTGACGCCATTGAGGTCGCGCGCGGACCGCAAGGCACCCTGTTCGGCCGCAACTCTTCGGCTGGCGCAATTATCGTGCGCACCAAGCAGCCTGAATATGAGTTTGGCGGTTACGGCGAATACACCCGCTCCAATTTTGACGGCAACCGGTTTGAAGGCGCCGTCACGGGCCCGCTGATTGAGGATGTTCTGGCAGCAAGAATCAATGGGTTTTATGAAGAACGCGACGGCTTTCTCACCGAGGTCGTAACCGGCGAAGATTTCAACAACCGCAAACAGTTCGGACTGCGCGGACAACTACTATATGATCCATCGGATGATCTAAGCTTCCGGCTGATCGGCGATTATTCCGAACGCGATGAAATTTGCTGCGCCGCCGTCAACATCGTTAACGGCCCCACCGGCGCGATTATTGACGGCCTTTCCGGCGGCGATTTGACGTTACGTCCGGCCGATCCGTTCGACCGCGTCACCGGCGTCACGGACGGACGCAGCTATACTCAAGATGTGCAGGAATGGGGCGTTTCGTTGCAGGGGAACTGGGATGTCGGCGCCGCCGATGTGGTTTCCGTTACCGCCTATCGCGACTTCCAGATCAACCGTTCCCAAGACATTGACTTCACCCGCGCGGACATCCTTTTCCGTGACGAAGATGGGTTCGTGAACGGTTACGAGACCTTCACGCAAGAATTGCGCGCCAACGGTCAGGCCGGCGCGCTCGACTGGCTGGTCGGGGTTTATTATTCCAACGAGGAAGTCACCCTAGATGACCGCGTTCAGTTCGGCTCCCAATATGAGTTCTTCGCCAACACACTGATCAATGGCGGTCTCGCTGCGGCTATGGACCCGGCCGCAGGAACGTTTTCCTATGCTGGGCTGACCGGCATGGCGCCGGGGTCAGTCTTCGCCGGCGCCGGCGAAGACGACGCCTATGTGTCGGATTCGCGCTCTTTTGCGATCTACACCAACAACACCTACGATCTGACCGACAATCTCGCGATCATCCTTGGCGGACGCTACACCAACGAGAAGAATGATTTCTCCGCCGATCTAACCTCAAGCAATAATGGCTGCGCGGCGACCGTCGGCGTCTTTGGCGCAACCGCGGCGGGCTTCCCGCCCAATGCGCTTGCAGCGGCGATTGTTCCCGGACCACTTGCGGGCACCACGGCGGTCCTGGCATGCGTTCTTAACATCACGTCTTTTGCCGACACCACGATCTCCGACACCCGCAAAGAAAACGAATTTACGTGGGACGCTAAGCTCACCTATCGGCTGACCGACAATATCAGCTTTTATGGCGGCGCAGCGCGCGGCTATAAGGCCGGCGGCTTTAACTTTGACCGCGCGGGCGGGCCTTTGGCCGTTCTCGGACTGCTTGGCGGATCGCCAACAACAATCACCGGGGCGAGCCTCGAATTTGAAGAGGAAAGCGTCGTCAACTATGAGGGCGGCTTCAAGACCACGCTCCTCGATGGTAACGCCACCTTCAACATCACTGGTTTTTATGCTGACTATACCGACTATCAGCTCAACACCTTCAACGGCATCAGCTTCATTGTTGAAAATATCGACACCGTTAAATCGAGCGGCTTTGAGGCGGACTTCATCGCCCAGCCGGTTGAGCAAATCTTCTTCCAGGGCGGCGTCACCTACGCCAATACCCGCTACGGAGACAACATTTCCTCAACGCTCACAAACTCAACCAATGGCGAAACTCTGGCTGGCAAACAAATCACGCTGGCGCCAAAATTCTCCGCCACCGGCGCCGTGACCTTTACGGAGCAGTTGTTTGACACCAATTACGACGCCTTCATGAACTGGAACTTCCGTTACAGCTCTTCATACAACACCGGCTCAGACCTCGACCCGAACAAAGTGCAGGATGGCTATTTCGTCGCCAACGCGTCGATCGGCATCCTGGCGCATGAATCCGGGCTTGAGATTGAAGGTTTTGTCAGAAACATCACCGACACGGATATTTTCCAGGTTGCGTTTAACGCGCCTTTCCAGGGCGGTAGTTTCAACGCCTTCCTCGCCGAGCCGCGCACTTACGGCATCACCGCACGCTACCGGTTCTAGCCGGCGCTTGCCAAAACGCCTTCAAGGCCCCGCAGCTTCATTGCTGCGGGGCTTTTTTGTTATCCGAGGGCAATATAGATAATTCAGCATGGCTGATCGCCCGAAAATCCCGCCGCTCACCCTCGACACCAGCGGCTATCGCTGTCCTCTCCCGGTCATTCGCCTTGAGGCGGCGTTGCGCGGTCTGGCGGACGGCGCCCAAGTCACTGTTATTGCTGACGATCCGGTTGCGGTGATAGATATCCCCCAGTTTTGCCGCGAGGCTGGCCACGCTGTGACGCGGCTTGAGAGCGCCCCGGATATTTGCGTCTTTCTGGTCACGCGCGCCGCGAAATCGGTGTAGGGCTTTGCTTTTGCGGGCATATCCCGCCGCCCGCCGCAACACAGGTTTTGCTTTAAAATTTGGTTAAGGTTAATGTGGAGCGGGGCGCAAATGCGTGCTTTAATACCGGCTGGAGCCTTGTTGGCTTCAGCGCGAAGTTTTGGCGCCGCCCGATGACGGCGCGCCGGTCTGGTGAGGGGATGATTGGGAATGAAGAAAAATCCTATGACGTTTGTACAACGCGCGCGCCTTGCGCTTGGCGGGTTCGCGGTTGCGTCCGCGCTCGCGCTGTCGGCGATGACGCCGGCGCATGCAACTTTTGAAGCTGGCGTTCAGGCCTATCTAAACGGTCAGTATACGCAAGCACTTGACATCTGGCGGCGCTTTGCGGTGGCTGGCGATGTTCGCTCCAAGAAAATTCTCGGCGATGTCTATTCCGGCAAGTCACTTGAAGGCGCGCGCTCCGCCGCGACGCCGCTCGAGGCGATACCGGTCGATAATGTCCAGGCGCTGGTCTGGTATTCGCTGGCCGCCCATCATGATTTCTCCGCCTATCAGACGCCAAGCGCTGAAGAGGTAAACGCGCGCATTCTCGCTGAACAGCGCCTGCCGGATATCCGTGCGCGGATGAGCACGAAGGATGTCGTGAAAGCTGAAAAACTGGTGGCGCAAACCTTTGAAGCCGGCAGCGCTTACGACCTTTATCGGCTGGGCGATATGTACCAAAAAGGCGCTGGCATCGCCAAAAACAACACCAAGGCGTTGCAGATGTATACGCTGGCGCAAGCGCGCGGCGTCGGCGAGGCAAGCGCGGCATACGAATTCCTTGAAACGCTGATGAGCAAGAAGGAAATCGAGACCGCACAAAAAAACGTCGAGACTTGGCAGCCGCCTTTGCCGCCGGAATATACCGGCAAGACCAACCAGCAAAAAGAACTGGAGCGCCTCAAGCGCGAGCTTCAGGAAATCAAGATGGCCGAAGCGTTGAAAGCGGTATCGGACATTGATGTTGAACTGGTCCAGCGCGCGCTCAACGCGCTCGGCTTCCGCGCCGGCGTGGTCGACAACAAACTCGGGGCGGGCACCCGCGAGGCGATCCGGCGGTTCCAATATTCAACCGTCGCCAAAGATTTCGACATGGATGAGAGCGACAAACAGGCCGTCGTCACCGGCGTGTTGACGCCGCGGCAGACCGTTCGCCTGTTCAAGGACGCTGCAAAATCAGAGCATCCGATGTCGCAATATGTCTATGGCATCATGTTTGTGCGCGGCATCGGGGTTGAGCAGAACGGCAAGGAAGCGGTCAAATGGCTGGAAAAAGCCGCCGACAACCATGACCTCGCGATTGCTCATTACGCGCTAGGCGTCGTCTATCGCGACGGCACCACCGGGCTCAATGAAGTCTCTCCAGATGAGCGCAAATCCGCGCTGCATCTGGCGCGGGCTTCAGTGCTTGGCTACAAACCGGCGAATGACGCGCTGCGCCGGTTGAGCTTCGAATATACGCGCGACATTCAGTAGTTGAGGGGATGATAATGAAACGCGCTATATTGAAATATTTCACCCCTGCCGCGGCGGTGTTTTGCGCGGCGGGGCTGATCCTTGCCGACGCCGCAAACGCCCAGTCGCTTGGCGGGTTCCCCATTCGCGAGCCCGGCGCCGGGGCGCGGTCGGGAAGCGCCACGCCAACCAAAGGCAAAAATGGGCCGATGCAAATCATCGTCGACGCCAATGGTCCGGGCCCCTACAAAACCATTTCCAAGGCGGTCAAGGATGTTGGCGAGGGCGGCGTCGTCTACATTATGCATGGCGTTTATAATGAAACGCTGACGCTCAATAAGTCGGTGTTCATTCAGGGCGACCGCGGTCCGGGGTCCGGGGTTGAAATCTCCGCACCGATGAACTCGGCCTGCCTCACCTTTGCACCGAAAATCGCAACCGCCCATGCAGTGGTCGCCAATGTGCAGTTCAAATCGAAAATAAATTCCGGCGCCGCAGCGTGCGTCGATGTCCGACGCGGGGTTTTCACGCTGAAAGAGAGCGATGTTTTAGGCTCTGGCGTCCGTCCGGCAATCAAGATTTCCGGCGGCACGGTGATGCTGGAGAAAAACCGCATCAGCGCCGGTTCCGAAGGCGTCTTTATTGAGCAAGCCCATTCGCTGTCGCAAAGCTTCATCATCGACAACAAAATCCTGCAAAACAAAATCGGGGTTGATATCGCCTCGGGCAGCCGGGCTGATGTTGTCATCGCCGGCAATGAGATTTTCGACAATCTTGACAGCGGCGTGAAGTCATCAGGCTATGGCGCGGCAAAACTGATCGGCAACAAAATTCGCAACAACAAAGGCTCGGGCGTCATTCTCGACAAATACACCAAGCTGTCACTGGTGCGGTATAATGAGATTGTCCAAAATGCCGGCGACGGCATTGCTGTGCCGTTCGGCGTTAACGGCCTGATTGAAAATAACGATATTGTCGGCAATGACGGTCTGGCGATTTTCACCCGCGACGGGCTGGAGCCAAAGATCGCCAACAACTTCATTGACAACAACGCCGGCGACAAATGCTCCAAACGCGACCGCCGCAAGAAGCGCTGTTAGCGACATAAATTCAACGATACGAATAATAAAAACCCCCGGAAAACTCCGGGGGTTTTGCCGTTTGCGGGGCAGGCTTACAAATACTGAATGCGCGCACGGGGCGAGCAATCACGATGCGCAATGCGCTTCAGGCGCCGGTGCGGCACCTGATGGGCGTCATAGCCGCGCACGACCACAGAGCATACAAGCTGACGGCGGCCTGAGCGGGTCCAGTAGACTTCCTCAACCAGAGTAATGCGTGCATCCCACCGCGTGCGGTAAGTCTCGCGGTTAACGACGCGGCTGCGCGCCCGGTGACGGCGATTATAGCCGTAGCCATCATCACGGCGATCATAGCGGTTGTGATTATGGCCTCTAGAATTGCGGCGATAAGGGCCGGCGCGGTAGTAATTGTCCTTGGGGTAATAGTCATAATAGTTCGCATTATGCGAGCGGTGATCGTGATCGATCACGCAAGAGTCCGGCTGGTGCGCGGAGGCCGTTTGCGCAAGGCCGTAAGCGCCCGCGCCCATGATCAGCGCTATAAATACTTTCAGGATTGACTTCATCGATATCTCCATGGCCCCCGAGCCATATCTGCCGCCGCCCCCGGCCGGATGTCGATAACCATCGAAATGCCCGCCAAATGCGGCGAGATTGGCGCGCACGGCGCCCAATTGCGGACATATTTCGACAGATGAAGCCGGCCCGGGAATCGCACATGGCGATCACAACAAAACTAAACCGTCGCAGTCATTGGCGCTGCACGCGACCGACTGGTCGCCGGGCGGTCAGAGATTTGCTGTCGGCCTTCGCCGGTCAGGGGTTTGCTGTCGGCCTTCGCCGACGAGGCCGCCCCGCCGGAGGCGCTTTGCGCCGCGAGAAAAAATGGTGCCCCCCGCCGGAATCGAACCGGCACTCCCGAAGGAACGGGATTTTGAATCCCGCGCGTCTACCAATTCCGCCAGAGGGGCCAGATTGGGCCGCGCATGATAGGCGGGCGCCGGTTTGGGTCAAGCAGTGGCGAATAGAATTCTTTACGCTTTGGTTTGAAGATAGGCCCGCAACGCCTTAGCTGAAGACATACTCAAATGTCTGGAACAGTAATGACCCCTGCGCCCACCCACCCTGGCCAACCCGTACGCGGCGCCACGCAATTTTTGCGCAATATCCTCGGTGAGCTTGAGGCCGCGCCAAATACTGTGGACGCCATGGCGACCGACGAGGACGACGGTCCAAAGGCCCGGCTCGGCGATGTGCTCGACCGTCTGGACGAGCGCGCCTTTGGCCTTGTCTTGTTGTTGCTGGCGCTGCCCTGCACCCTGCCCTTCGTATATATCCTGCCGCAGCTGGTCGCCCTGCCAATGCTGGCGCTGGCGGGGCAGATGGCGGCGGGCCGCAAACATCCGTGGCTGCCGGCGCGGTTGCATGAGCGATCGTTTTCGGTGCGCTCGTTTAAAACTGTGCTCGGCCGCAGCGAGAAATATGTCGGCTGGGTTGAGCGCTTCGCCCGGCCGCGGCTCTCGGCGATCACCAGCCATCACGGCAGCCGGCTGGTCGGCGCGCTGCTTCTGATCCCCGCCGCATCCATTCTCGTGCCGCTGCCGGGGACCAACACAGTCCCCGGGATCGGCGTTGCGATTGCCTCGCTCGGGGTGATTGAACGCGACGGCGTACTGGTTATTTTAGGCTTGGCGATAGGTTTTTTATGGGTTGCGCTACTGGCGACGCTCGGGCTTGAGGCCGCAAGCCTCATCAAAGACTGGCTCGCCGCAAGGGTTTAGCGATTATATTATACCAACGGTCAAAAGGATGACCGTTGGGCGTTCAAGCGCCACGCAGGCTATCGCGCCATAAGGCGCGGCGGCCAACCACAATGAACAATGGCGACCTTGCCAAAGTACAAAATAAAGAACTCATTTTGTACTTTGGTATAATATAGTCAATTGAGGTGAGTTTTGAGTCCAATAAGGGCGCGACTGCGCCCCGGCGCTTATGCGCCGCGCCCGCGCAGGCCCCCTCTTGTGGTAATGGGGCGCAGCAAGGGTTAGCCGCGAGCGAAGAAAATCACCCACCGTGTGACGATCTGCGCGGGCGCGCGATTGCGTCGTCCCTTCTATTATCGCCGCCATGTTCCAGTCTCTCGCCAAACTTTCGTTTACCGAACACGCCCTTGCCGTCTCACTTGCGGCGAGCGCGACATTGCTGGCCAGCGCGCATCTGTTTGAACATGTGGGCGGTCTTGTCCCGTGCATTTTATGCCTGGACCAGCGCGAGGCGCATTGGACGGCGGCGGGCGTTGCGCTTGCCGGTCTCATCGCGGCGCGATTGTTTAAATCACGGCTCGGTGCGGCCGCGGCGGTGGGCGCGACTTCGCTGGTCTATGCGGTGAGCGCGGGTCTGGCTTTTTATCATACCGGCGTTGAATATGAATTTTGGCCCGGCCCGGCGATTTGCGCCGCCAGCGGGCCGGTGATTGTCGATCTGCAAAACCTTGCCGCCTCGCTAAACCAGCCCGCAGACGCGCCGTCTTGTTCCGATGTGCAGTGGACATTTTTGGGAATTTCTATGGCCGGATATAACCTGCTGGCGTCTGTCGCGCTGTTTGCGCTGACCATGGGCGCGGCGCTGACGGAGACCCGCGCCGCCCGTGAAGAAAGAAATTCCGTGCCCGGAGCAACAACATGACATCCGCCGCAGTTAAAAAACCGGGCCCGAATGCGCACCGTCTGGCGCAAATGCTGCGCGTCGATCATGCCGGAGAATATGGCGCGGTGGCGATCTATCGCGGCCAGCATGCGGTGTTTTCCGGCCTCGCCGACAAGGCGAAGACCGCCGCGATGATTGCGGAGATGGAGGCCGGCGAACAAGAACACCTTAAAACCTTCAACCGGCTGCTGGCCGAGCGGCGCGTGCGCCCGACGCTGCTGGCGCCGTTCTGGAATGTCGCCGGCTTCGGGCTCGGCGCGGCCACCGCGCTGATGGGCGAGAAGGCCGCCATGGCCTGCACCGCAGCGGTCGAGGAGGTGATCGAAAAACACTATGGCGACCAGATCGAGGCGCTTGGCGACGATGAGCCGGAACTGTCAGCGACCATCGCCAAATTCCGCGCCGACGAGCTCGAACACAAAGCCGCCGCGGAAGCTGCCGGCGCCGAAGAGGCGCCCGGCTATCCGCTCCTCGCCGGCATCATCCGCGCCGGCTGCCGGGCGGCGATAAAGCTCGCCGAAAAGGTCTAAACCCCTTAAAATCAACCGCTTTGCGGTTCTTCCGACGGTCCGCTATGGTCGCCGCCAAGCCCCTTTGGGGAACGGTCTTTTAGGGAGAATTTATGCGTATCAGGAACTCAAAGCGTCCTCTGGGCGTGCTTGCCGCCGTCTCGTCACTGGCGCTCGTCGCCGCTTGCAGCGAGCAGCAAACCGCGGACGACACATCCGCCGGCGCCAACGAAAACGCCGCCGCCGCTGTCGAAGAGGCGCAAGGCGCGGCCAGCGTTGAGGACGCCGCCGCCTTTATCGAAGGCGTTGAGACATGGAGCCGCGATTTCGGCGAATATGGCGCGCGCGTCGCCTGGGTCCAGGCGACCTATATCAATTACGACACCAACTGGCTGGTCACCCGGGCGGATACGGAAGCGACCGAGATGGGCGTCAAGTTCGCCAATCAGGCCAAGCGCTTCAACGATGTTGAGTTGCCGGCGGAAATGCGTCGTAAAATCGAAGCCATCAAGCTCGGCCTCAACCTGCCGGCGCCGGAACGGCCGGGCGCGGCGGCTGAACTGGCGGAAATCAACACCCGCATGGGCTCAACCTACGCCACCGGCAAGATTGAGCTGGATGGCGAGGAAGTTGGCCGCAACGACCTTGAAGAAATGATGGGCACGGTCCGCGACCCGGCCCGGTTGCAGGAAATCTGGACCAAATGGCGCGCGGTGCCGATTGCGCCCAACGAAGACGGCGGCGCCATGAAAACCGACTATGCGCGCATGGTCGAGATCGCCAATGAAGGCGCGGTCGAGCTGGGCTATGATGATGTCGGCACGATGTGGCGCGCGCGCTATGATCTGCCGCCTGCGGAGTTTGCCGCCGAGACCGATCGGCTATGGGGCCAGGTGAAGCCGCTTTATGACGAGCTGCACTGTCATGTCCGCGCTAAACTTAACGAGAAATATGGCGACGATATTGTGCCCCTGGATCAACCGATCCGCGCTGACTTGCTGGGCAATATGTGGGCCCAGAGCTGGGGCAATATCTCGGATCTGGTGTCTCCGGGCGACGCTGACCCCGGTTATGATTTGACCGCGCTATTGCTCGCCAACGGTTATGACGCCAAAAAAATGGTCGAGACCGGCGAGGCGTTTTTCTCCTCGCTCGGCTTTGCGCCCCTCCCCGAAACGTTTTGGGAGCGCTCGCAAATCACCAAACCCGCCGACCGCCAGGTAGTCTGCCACGCCTCGGCCTGGGATCTCGACTGGAAAGACGATATCCGCATCAAAATGTGCACCAAGGTCAATGCCGACGACTTCCAGACCGTGCATCACGAGCTTGGCCACAACTATTATCAACGCGCCTATCAGGACCAGTCGGTGCTGTTCCAGACCGGCGCCAATGGCGGCTTCCACGAAGCGATTGGCGATATGGTGGCGCTGTCGATTACGCCCGATTACCTCAAAACCATTGGCCTGCTCGATGATATCCCCGACGCTTCGGCCGATGTCGGCCTGTTGATGAACACCGCGCTTGAAAAAATCGCGTTCCAGCCATTTGGCCTGTTGATGGACAAATGGCGCTGGCAGGTGTTCTCCGGCGAGCTAACGCCGGAGACCTATAATGAAGGCTGGTGGGCGCTTCGCACCCAGTATCAGGGCATCCGCCCGCCAGTGGAGCGCGCCGCGGAGGATTTTGATCCGGGCGGGAAGTATCATATCCCCGGCAATGTTTCCTACACGCGCTATTTCATCGCCAATATCTTGCAGTTCCAGTTCCATAAAGCGGCCTGTGACATGGCCGGCTGGGAAGGCCCGCTGCATCGTTGCTCCGTATACGGCGCAAAAGAAATTGGCGAGAAATTTAACGCCATGCTGGAAATGGGCGCCTCCAAACCGTGGCCGGAAGCGCTCGAAGCCTTTACCGGCACGCGCGAAATGGATGGCTCGGCGGTGGTTGAGTATTTTGCACCGCTCATGGACTACCTCAAAGAGCAAAACAAAGACCGGCAGTGTGGCTGGTAGAGGGGTGGCTGGTAGAGGGGTGGCTGGTAGAGGCTAACGCAGCTAATGCCAAACTTCATTGATGAAAACCTATATTAGCTCGGCTTAATTTCCTTCTCCCCGATGGGGAGAAGGTGGCCCG
>JAJFFZ010000025.1 GCA_021776395.1 Hyphococcus sp.
CAACGTCAGTGTGCGGATGTTTTCCCACAACCGGAGCAGATAGTCGTAATCGCGCTTGATTTCGACCTTGGTGCGTTTGGAGCCGGCGGTGCGGATGATGAGCCCCATGCCTTGCGGTACATAGAGACTGTCAACGATGCGGCGCAATCGGCGACGGTCAGACGCGTGTGCGATTTTGCGCGAGATGCCGCCGCCGCGCGCGGTGTTCGGCATCAATACGCAGTAGCGCCCGGCCAGCGACATATAGGTGGTCAGCGCCGCGCCTTTATTGCCGCGCTCTTCTTTGACAACCTGAATGAGGAGAATTTGCCGGCGCTTGATGACTTCTTGAATTTTGTAATTGCGCAACAGGTTAGAGCGTTTGCGCTTTGCTTCTTTGTAACGTTCGAACAGCTGGGCGCGGGCTTTGCGTGCGCTAGCGCTCGCTGATTTTGCCTCCGCCCCATCTTCAGCGTTATCGTCTTCAGCGTTATCGTCTTCAGCGTCATCGTCATCGCCGATGTCGTCTTCTGTATCGGCGGCGTCTTCCGCAACATCGCCATCTTCTACGCCGCTGGCTTCGGCAACAGTGTCTTCTTCTTCAGCGTTGTCTTCGGTCTCGCCATCTTTGGCGGCGACAAGGTCCGGGCTGTTGTCGCCTTCCTCAGCGCCTTCATCAGACGTGTCGGCAGCGTCTTCGGCGTCATTTTTGACGTCTTCTTCTTCTTCTTCTTCCTCTTCTTTTGAGGCGTCGTCACTGGCTTTGGCGTCTTCGCCATCGCCAGCTTCACTGTCGCTGCTTGCGGCCTCGGCGGCCGGTTGTTCATCGACTTCTTCATATTCCGCAGCGGCGGCGATGTCCTGGCCGTCATCGTCGTCATCGTCGTGGCCATTATCATCGTCGTCTTCGTCGCCGCGCTGGGCGAGTTCCAGCTCGGCCGCAAGTTTGACGACCTCTTGTTCTGCTTCCTGCAAGAGCTGCCGGTCGGAGATCGGGATCTGGTAATAATCGGGATGGATTTCGCTAAAAGCGAGGAAACCATGGCGGTTGCCGCCATAGTCAACGAAGGCGGCCTGCAGCGAGGGCTCGACGCGGGTCACCCGCGCCAGGAAAATATTGCCTCTAAGCGGCCTTTTCGCAGCGGATTCGAAGTCGAAATCTTCGATTTTGCCCTGGCTCAGCAGGGCGACGCGCACCTCTTCGGGGTGGGCGGCGTCGATTAGCATCTTTTTTGTCATTTAAATTGGCTCCGCAATGCGGGCCTAGGGCCTGCGCATTGACTGTGTTGAAACGCCTCAGCGCGTGCGCAGCCCTACGCAGCGCCCGGGAAAGGGCGCTGCTTTGGGTCATATTCGCATCTTGCAGCATCGGCGAAAGCTTTGTTCGCGCCGGCTTTATTACCGGCTGGTTCTGTTTTGGCGCCTTAGTGCGCCTGATCTTTTTGCTCCAAACGCGCTGGCGTTACGCCGTTTCGCGAGCCGGCCTGAAGGAGCCGCCGGCGGTTATCCCGTAAATAACGGGCCAAAAGCCGCGCTATCTGGGAGAAAAATCACGGCTAGCCGCTTGGGCCATTTTCGCCGCTAATATTCCCTTGCTTGGATTTGGCGATTAAATCACCATTCCGCAAGCAATTTCTAATAATGCCAAACCTCGGGGGAAAAGAAAACCCACCCGGTTCAGGCCGACTCAGTGTTGCATTCAATCGTGGATGAAATCTTAAACCTGCGTTAACGCTGGCGAAAGAGACTGAAACAGCTGATTTCAGGCTGGAATGGGGCCGGCAGGGGCGCTAGATGTGGTTTTGGCCACTCAGTGTGGCTTAAGTGTGGATGGGCGTAGATGAATTTAAGACGCAAAATCTGGATCGGACTGGCTGTCGCGGCCTTGAGCCTGGCGACGACAGGCGGCGCTTGGGCTGAGGAGCTGCTGGGCGTGCGTTTTGGCCCTTATGGCGACGCGACCCGGGTGGTTTTTTATATTGCCGGCGCGCCGGTCTATTCAATTTCCGGGGTTGAGACGGGCGAGGGGCGCTTAATCGTTGATTTTGCGGGCCTTTCTGTCAGCACCGCGGATTTGAGCTATCGCCCCGGCAAGGGCCATATCGCCCGCTATGGGTTTGCCGGCCGCAGTGATGGCGGTGTGCGGGCGATGTTTGATTTCAAAAAAACCGCCCGGATCAGCAAAACCTTTGTGCTGGAGCCGAAAGACGGGGTCAAACAATATCGTCTGGTGATCGATCTTCAAACCGCTGACAAGCAGGGCTTTATCGCCAGCCTGCCGGCGCAATATCCTGACCTGACGGCGGTGATAGAGCAGGCCACGGCCGCGACGCCTGAGGTTCTCCCGACGCCGACCCAGAAAGAAGTCGCGCTGCCGCCGCAGCAAGGTCCCGTGATCGAAAAGCGCGTCGTTGTCATTGATCCCGGCCATGGCGGGGCCGATCCCGGCGCTCAGGGGCAAAGCGGAACCTTTGAAAAAAATGTCACCCTGGCCGCAGCGCTAGAGCTCGCCGCGATTTTGAAAAAGCGCGGTAATTATGAGGTCGTACTGACCCGCAATAAGGACGCCAAAATCAAGCCGGACAAGCGCGAAGCACTGGCGCGCAACGCCGGCGCCAATTTGTTCGTATCGCTGCATGCCGATGCAATTGCTGCCAGGGCAGTGCGCGGCGGCTCGGTCTATACGCTTTCAACCGATGGCACGGCGCGCTCGGCGAAGCTGGCGAAAGCGGAAGGCAATTACAACGTTTACGACCTTGATGTTGCCGCCTATGGCGAAGAAGTCGGCGGCATCATGTTCGATCTGGCGCAGGTCGCCACCCATACCGGGTCGTCGCGGTTTGCCGAAAAACTTCTCGAAAACCTCGCCGGCAAGACGCCGCTGCTGGGGCGCTCCCACCGCACCGGCGATTTGCGGGTGCTGCTGGCGCCGGATGTGCCGGCAGTGCTGTTTGAGATGGCGTTTATTTCCAACGCGAAGGATGAAGCCAATCTCAACTCCCCCGTGTGGCGCAAACGCACCATGACGGCGGTGGCCGACACCATTGACCAGTATTTCGAAGAATATGACGAGCAGCGCTTTGCCGCAAACAGCGCCGGCGGCGCAAATTAGGCGGTTTGAGCCAGGTTGGCCTTACCAAGGCGGGGCCTTACCAAAATGAAGGCAAAACATGGTGGCTTGCGCCTCGCTGTCGCCAAGATTTTGCGCTACACAAAGGCCGGTAAAGACGTGAGTGTGACAGGAATTAAGCGACGGACGCCATGAGCGACGAAAACGATATTCCCGATGAGGAAGACCCTGAGGAGCAAGCCTCCGATGGCGAAACCTCAGATGACAAAAGCGCGGCCGCTGCCGATGAGGACAGCGCCGCGATCAAGAATGATCTGTTCGCGCCGCAAGAAGAGGCTGGCCCCGTAAGCGACACAGAAACTGACGCTGTCGCCGAGACGGAAACCGATGCGGCGGCGGATGAAGCTTTGGCTGAGGCATCCGATGAGCCTGCCGACGAAGCAGCGCTGCATGAGGCGCTGGATGAAACCGAAAGTTTTGATACAGACGAAGACGTAAGCATGCAAAGCGACGAACCAGAAGACGCACCGGAAGGTGAGGGCGATGAAATCGTTCTTGGCCGTGATGATCTCGCAGCCGTAAGCCGGGGCCGTCGCACCAAGGCCGACCGCGACCATCGCGCCAGCGCGAAAAAACCTGAAAAGCTTTCCGCGCCGCGCAAGTCTGAGTTTGATGTCGAAACAGCTGCGCGCCCGGCGCGCGAGGGGGAGGCTTTGTTTCCATTATTGGTGCGGCTTGCGGGCATGGGGTTCGCCATCGCCGCGTTTGGCGTCATCGCCGCTGCTGCTTTCGCCGGCTGGTACCTTCATCAACTGAGCCAGGACTTGCCGGACTATCAAGTGCTTGCGGAATATGCACCGCCCGTCACCACCCGGGTCTATGCCGGGGACGGATCGCTGGTGGCGGAGTTCGCCCGCGAGCGGCGGTTGTTTGTGCCGATTGAGAACATTCCCGAGTATGTCAAAGCCGCCTTTGTCTCGACCGAAGACAAGACTTTCTATGAGCATACCGGTATCGACATGCGTGGTATCGCGCGCGCGCAACTGTCCAATGTCGGCAATATCCTGCGCGGTCGCCGGCTTGAGGGCGGCTCGACGATTACCCAGCAGGTGGCGAAAAATTTCCTCCTGTCGAGCGAGCAACGCATCGATCGAAAACTAAAAGAAATGCTCATTGCCCGGAAGATGGAGCGCGCCTTCACCAAGGGGCACATCCTAGAGCTGTATCTCAACGAAATTTATCTCGGCAACCGGTCGTATGGCGTGGCCGCCGCAGCGTTGAATTATTTTGACAAGGCGCTCGATGAATTGACCATCGGTGAGGCGGCCTACCTTGCCGCGCTCGCCAAAGGGCCGAGCAACTACCATCCGGTCGCCAATGAAGATGAAGCGGTCTCACGACGCAATTTGGTGATCCGGCGCATGCTGGCCGATGGCGCCATTTTGCAACAAGAGGCTGATGAGGCGAGTGCGCAACCGCTTGGCGCGGTAGTGGCGCCGCCGCTCGGCGCGCGCGAATGGACGATGGAGTATTTCGCCGAGGAAGTCCGTAAGCAGATTGTCGACCTCTATGGCGTCGAGGCGCTCTATGATGGCGGGCTTGCGGTGCGCACCTCGGTTGATCCGCGGATGCAGCGCGCCGCAGGCGACGCCTTGCGGCGCTGGCTGACAACGTATGATTTGCGCCATGGCTGGCGCGGTCCGCTTGGCGTGGTCGGGGCGGAGGATGAGGCCGAGACTGTTGGCGCTGCGGCGAGCGATGAACCGGCCGATGATGCAGGTGACGCCGAAGAAGACTGGACGGAGGCGTTTGCAAAAAAACTGAAAGCCCTCCGGCGTGCGCGCATCGTGTCGGATGACTTGGCGCCGTGGCGTCCGGCGTTGGTGCTGGGCGTTGAGGCGGAAGGCGCGAGCATCGGATTTGAGGACGGTTCGGAAGGAACTATTCCGCTAGCGCAACTTAAATGGGCGCGGGAATATATTTCAGCCAATGAGATGGGCGATGAAGTCACCAGCGCCAAGGATGTTTTGAACGTCGGCGAGATTGTCTACGCCGTGTCGGTGAGCCTGGCTGTCGCCGAGGCGCCTTCAACAAAAGATGAGGACGCTACAGATGAGACGGCGACGCCGGCCGCGCCGAACGCTTATGCGTTGCGCCAGCCGCCGGGCGTCAATGGCGGCCTCATCGCGATTGATCCGCATACGGGACGGGTTCTGGCGATGGTCGGCGGGTTCTCGTTCCAGCTGTCGGAATTTAACCGCGCCGTGCAGGCTGAACGCCAGCCAGGTTCAACCTTTAAGCCGTTTGTCTATTCGGTTGCGCTCGACAGCGGCTATACGCCGGCATCAACCGTGCTCGATGCGCCCTTTGTCGCGCCAAGTGTCGATAGCTGGTACAAGCCGGGCAATTATATTTCCGGGCGCTATTACGGCAACTCGACGCTGCGGCTTGGCGTTGAGCAGTCGCGCAACACGATGACGGCGCGGCTAGCCCAAGACCTCGGTATTGGCCGTATCATGGAATATATCGAACGCTTCCAGCTCTCCGACCGGCTGCCGCGCGAATTGGCGATTTCCCTTGGTTCGGGCGAGACTACGCTGATGCGTATCACCGCCGCCTATTCGATCTTCGTCAATGGCGGCAAGCGGGTGGACCCGTTGCTGATTGACCGTATTCAGGATCGCACCGGCAAAACCATCTATAAGCGCGATGCGCGTGCATGTTTTACGTGCGATGCGCGCGTTTGGTCAGGACAGGCCGAGCCGCAGCTGAGCGATGCGCGCGCGCAGGTTCTAGATCCGCGCACTGCCTATCAGGTGACCTCAATCCTAGAAGGCGTGGTTGTGCGCGGCACCGGCAGCGCCGTGCGCCGGGTGTCGAACCACCGCCCGCTCGCCGGCAAGACCGGCACCACCAACGATTATAAAGACGCCTGGTTTGTCGGCTTCTCGCCCGACCTTGCCGCCGGGGTTTATGTCGGCTTCGACATGCCCCAGACCCTCGGCCAGGGCGAGGCTGGCGGTAAGGTTGCAGCGCCGATATTTGCTGACTTCATGAACCAGGCGCTGAAAGACGAGGCCGCCATTCCGTTCCGGGTGCCGTCCGGCATCCGGCTGGTGCGGGTCAACGCCAAGACCGGGCGCCCGGCGACGTCAAGCGATAGAAACGTCATTCTCGAAGCCTTCAAGGCTGACGATATTATCGGCGGCGGCATTTCCAGCGAGGAAGAACTGCTCGATCCGTTAAGCGCCGCGCCGCGCCCGCCAACCGAGTACATCACAGAACCCGAAAGCCTCGACGGTCTTTACTAGGCCCGCTTGCATCACCATAAAAAGGAAAAGGCGCCAGCGCATGTATGCGCGCGGTTGCGATTATTAGGACAGGTGCGATGCGCGCGGAAATGGAAACCCTTATCAAGCAAACCAGGCAGTCCTTGGAACTGCTGAGGAGGCGTCTTTGACTGGGACCGGGCCAAACGCGAGCTCGATGAGCTAAACGCGCGCGCCGAAGACCCATCGCTTTGGGATGACCCGGAAGCGGCGCAAGCCCTGATGCAAAAGCGCAATACGCTCGAAGCGCAGATGAACGTGATCGGCGAGATTGAAACCGAAATTGACGACCTGACGGGTCTTGCGGAGCTGGCCGCCGAAGAGAGCGACGAGGCGAGCCTCGATGAGGCGCAATCGATGATGACGGCGCTGCGCGACCGCGCCGCCCAGGCGGAACTCGGGGCGCTGTTATCGGGCGAGGCGGACGGCAATAATTGTTTTGTAGAAATCCACCCCGGCGCCGGCGGCACGGAGTCCAATGACTGGGCGGCGATGTTGTTGCGGATGTATGTGCGCTGGGCGCAAAAGCGCGGCTACAAGGTTGACGTCATAGAGCAACAGGCGGGCGACGAGGCGGGGATTAAATCGGCGACCATTCATGTCAAAGGCCACAACGCCTATGGCTGGCTGAAAACTGAGTCCGGCGTCCACCGTCTGGTGCGGATTTCACCATTTGATTCCAATGCGCGGCGTCACACGTCGTTTGCGTCGTCGTGGGTTTATCCCGAAATTGATGACAAGATTGAAATCGATATCGACGAGAGCGAGTGCCGCATCGACACTTACCGGGCGTCAGGCGCCGGCGGTCAGCATGTCAACACAACTGACTCCGCGGTACGCATCACCCATGAGCCCTCAGGGATAGTTGTTCAGTGTCAAAACGAACGCTCGCAACATAAAAACCGCGCCACCGCCTGGACCATGTTGCGCGCCCGGCTCTATGAGCGCGAGTTGCAAAAGCGCGAAGAAGAAGCCGCCGCCACAGCCGCCAGCAAAACTGATATCGGCTGGGGCCACCAGATCCGCTCTTATGTGTTGCAGCCCTATCAGATGGTGAAAGATTTACGCACGCAAGTGGAAAGCCCGAACCCTGACGCCGTCCTCGACGGTGATCTCGACCGCTTCATGTCCGCGGCCCTGGCCCAGAAGGTCGCCGGGGAGGGCGGCTAAGGTTTATCTTTGACGCCATCCTTCGCGACGGATTGGATATTTAACAATATCCAATCCTCCTCAGGATGAGGATTATCTAATTGAAATTTAATACAACCCTCATCCTGAGGAGGCCTGCAGGGCCGTCGCGAAGGATGGCCGCACTGTCATGCGCAGGCAAATAGCCTATAAAACGGTATATACAGGAAAAATCATGCAATCGCCTCACCATATTGCGCTGATCGGCTGCGGCTTTACCGGGACGAGCGCGTTTTATCAGCTTGTCGAGAGCTATCCGGTCAAGGAGATTACCATCTTTGAAGCGTCCGGCGTGTTCGGGCCGGGTTATCCGTACCAGGAAGACGAGTGCGCCGATTATCTCATCAACAACACCACCGACACGATGTGCCTGGCGCCGTCCAACCGGCGCGCGTTTCTGGACTGGCTGGAACATCACCGCGAATATGCACCCAATCTTGACCCAAAAGGCCACTTGCCGCGAAGCGTTTATGGCGCCTTTCTGAAAGATGTATTCGCCTCGACGCTAACCCTGGCGGCGGTCAAGGGCATAGTGGTTCGGCTTGTGGCGCATGAGGCGACGTCGATGCGTGAGGACGGTGACGGCGTGCATATTGCCTGGGAAGGCGGCGACATCACAGCCGATATGGCTATATTGACCTCCGGCCGCTGCCCGGACGTTGGCGTTGATGTGGCCAAGGCGCCGCACGCGCGGGTGATCCAAAACCATATCATGTCGGACGCGTTCGATGATGTTGGGCCCGACGCAACCGTGCATGTGCTCGGCGCCTCGCTCAGCGCCTATGATATCGTCAACCGATTATTCGCGGCCCAAAGCGGTTGCCGGTTTGAGGCTTCCGACACTGGCGCGCTTGAATTTATTCCCGGCGCCAATCATCGCCGTGTGGTTTTGTGCTCGCGCAGCGGCCGCCTGAAAGCGGTGACCTCGCGCGCGCCGATGGCGATCACGCGGAAACATTTCACCATCGATGCGTTGCGCAAAGCGGCGCGGGAAAAACCGCTGACGCTTGACGGTGTGGCGGAGATGATAAGTCGCGATGCTAAAGACAATGGCGTCGATCTCGACTGGCCGGCGATGTTGGAGCCTTACGCTGACTGCCGGTCCGGCGAAGAGGTCAACACCCGCGCCGGTGAGATTCTGGAAGCTGCGATCCTTGTGGCGACAGCGCCGTCAACACCCGGCGCCGGAAACTTCCTGGCTGATTTCGCGCAGCATGCAATGATGGATATTTGGGACGGGTTTGCGGAAAACCTGTTAAGCGCTGAGGCGGAAAAACTCTATCGCGCGAAAGTTGAAACCGCGGCGCTGTGTTATGCGGCGGCATGCCCGGCATCGACCGCGCAAAAGCTGTTGGCGCTGCACCGCGCCGGGCGCCTCCGCGTTGTTCGGGGCGTGAGCGATGTGCGTGTGGGGGAGGGCGGCGATTTCGCCATTCACCACGCCCATGGCGTTGAGCCGGCAAGCCTTGTTGTGAACGCCACCGGCGGCGTTGACCGCATGGTTGCGAGCAATGCTCAGCCGGCGCTGATAAAAAACCTAGCGGCGACAGGCTTGCTTGCGCCCTATAGGCGCGCTGGCGCAATCGCCCATGGCGCCGCGGTTGACATGAAAAATTTTCGAGCCATTGGCGCCAAAAACATTTACCTTGCCAATATGTTGCTGTGGGGGCCGGGGTTTTTCACCAGTTCGGCCTATCTAATGGCGCGCGTGGTGGAGCATCTGCTTTCGGCGGCGTTTGAGAGAGCTAACGCGACAGTGGATTGATCGGCGTTATCAAACAGACGATAGCTCCACGCTAGCAGTCATTTGTTTCGTGCTCATAGCCGTTTGCGCTCCACGCATTAACACTTTGTTTACCTTCGTTAACAATGTATTAAATCGTGAATATGGTTAATACGTTTTCACATTGACCACGGCGTCAAGATAGCGTTCGATACTCCTTGTAGATACTAAAGTCCCCCTCCCGGTATCTGCATCGATTTGGTAAACCGAACACGGAGCAAAATTTCGAAAGAAGCCAAGCTTAGACAGATCATGAATCCCCACCCGCGCGATAGAACATGATCAAATATATGACCCGCTATTCGGCCGGACAGGGATAAGTGATGCAAGCGCGGGCGGCGCAAAACCGCCCGCGCTTGTTTTTTATCCCTAATTTTCCATGATGACCGCATCGCCCTTTGGTAAAGTTGGCGCGCTTTCATCGGAAAACACAAAACGATGCGCCTCACGGGCTGTGCGCGTCTGGCCCGTCTTCTTGTCGGCGGCGACTGAGGTAGAATTTCTCAAAGGCGATGATTATGGCGATGGCGCCGGCGGCAATGACGATAATCGTCGGGTCGGCGCTTCCTTTCAGGACGAGGAATGCGCCAAGCACGATAAAGTCGAGGATAATCGCTGAGATGAGTATCCATGCGCGCGCGCCCACATCCTCGCGCAAGTGACGAAAAACTCCCCATTGGATAACAATGTCCGTTGCCAGATATAAGATCGCGCCAAGTGATGCGATCCGACTGAGGTCGAAAAACGCTGCGAGCACAGCCGCCAACACGACGGTAAAGACAAGCGTGTGTTTTTGAATGCCGCCGGGCATGCCGAAATGTCTGTGTGGTATAAGGCTCATATCCGTCAGCATGGCGAGCATGCGCGAGACTGCAAAGATGCTTGCGAGGAGACCGGATGTGGTTGCGATAATCGCAATTGCGACTGTGAACCACAACCCAAACTGACCAAATGCCGGGCGCGCGGCTTCGGCGAGGGAATAGTCCTTGGCCTTGGCGATTTCTTCAATGCTGAGGGTTGAGCCGACCGCCCACACCACCAAGAGGTAGACGACAAGGCAGATGGCGAGCGAGGCGATGATGGCGCGCCCGACATTCTTATGCGGGTCTTGAACTTCGCCGCCGCTATTGGTGATCGTCGTAAAGCCTTTGAATGCGAGGATGGCGAGGGCGACGCCGGCGAGGAAACCGCCGAGGGAGGTTGTGTCGCTCGTGCTGGTTGCGGCCGGTTCATAAGAAAAGCCCGCCGCCCATAAAATCGCTAGCGCGAACACCATAATCCCGCCAACTTTTAAGACCGCGGTGACCTTGGAAATAGTGCCGATCACTTTGTTGCCGGCGATGTTGACGAGAAAGGCGAAAATAATGAGCCCGACCGCCAGCAGCGCCACCAGAAGAGCGTTGTCGTCGATGTTGAAAAGCTGAAGCGTGTAGGCGCCAAATGTCCGCGCCACGAGGCTTTCATTGATGACCATGGAAATCGCCATAAGCAACGCCGCCGCGCCGGTTATGGCGGCGGGGCCATAGGCTTTGCGCAAGATCATCGCAATTCCGCCCGCCGACGGATATTTATTCGAAACCTTGATATAGCTGTAAGCGCTAAACGCGCTGATGACGGCGGCGGTCAGGAAGGCGAGGGGGAATAACGCGCCGGAAAATTCCGCGACTTGTCCGGTAAGCGCAAAAATTCCGGCGCCAATCATCACGCCGGTCCCCATAGCGACCGCGCCGATGAGAGAGAGGCTTCCCTCTTTATAGTCTGTTTTCATCGTTGATCATTACGGTGTTGCGGGCGTGGTTGTCCATATGGGGGCTATACGTGCGGTGAAGCCTGCTGCCCTGTGTCCAGACGCCGATAATGAGTGCTGCGGATTTCAATGTATCCGCTAACGGGCTCGGCATATTTTAAAGAAAGAAACCCGACATTAACCATGTTCTGATGCATTAGGCTTGTCCAATCGAGCAATCAGCATGCAACGCCGTATTATCATCCTCACAGCCCGACGCGAGGCGCCGCTTCTTCAACAATTTCTGGTGGAGCGGAACCCGTTTGTGACCGTAGCGATTGCTCATAACCTTTCTAGTTTAACGGCGGCGGTCGACCGGTATGACGGAAACGTCCGTATCATCTCCTTTTTGGCGGGGACAATCGTTCCGGCCTCATTATTATCCCGGCTTCGAATTACACCGTATAATATTCATCCAGGCTCGCCGGAATATCCTGGTTCTCATCCTGAGAGCTTCGCCATCTTGGAGGGAGCTGAAACCTTTGGCGTCACCGCTCACGAGATGACCGCGCGTGTCGATGCGGGGCCTATCGTTGCAGTCTGTCGCTTTCCGGCGCCGCCGAATTGTGAACGCATGGAGCTGGCGGACCTGGCATACGCACATGCCGTCAATGTATTCTCGCTGGTTGGCGCTTTTTGTGCGGACACGGACGCATCGATGCCGCATATGGAAGAGGAATACTGGGCGTCGCGCAAGCGCACGAACAAGCAGTTTCAGACGCTATGTCAAATACCCGCCAATGCCTCTTCAGACGAGGCGGCGCTGCTTTGGCGTGCTTGCGGCGATGATTTAACGAGCTATGCCGCCGCCGCTCAAGCTTGATTGAAACGGGCTTGATTGAAACGGGCCTGATTGAAGCGGGGTTGGCTGGATTGTCTGAGGCTGGTGATTAAGGATCGTCATACCGGTTTAAATCGAGCAGACCGCTCTTGCGGGGATGTTGGTTGCTGACGGCCTCCTGAAAGAAATCTGCCGTCTCCCAAAAGCGCGTGCTGGAGCGCCGAACACCAAACGTGTCGACGAATGAACGCCACTCCTCTTGTGTGCCGACGGCGGTTAGGCCGTCCACGAAGCGTGTTAGCTCGCCATGATCAACAACAAAGAAAAAATTTGGATAACTGCCGATTTGGCCTTCAATAATCGTGATCGTGTCTTTTTCGGGCTCGCGCCGGAGGCTTTCTGCAAACAGGAAGGCGATATTGGTGTGGGCTTTGTCATGAATCAGCGAGTAAACGCGGTCCGCGCCGGTTGGAGTTTTAATTCGCAATAAGGACAGGTCTGGCAAATACCGCACCCAAGGGCCCTGTTTTGACGCGATCGACGATATTGCGGCAAGTTCCGGCGAATGGCCAAGGCGCCGGTCGCCGGCGCGGTTGATTGGGTCCATTCTGGACAGGCCGCTTTGGTTGCGTCTTAGCGCTTTGGTCAACAACTCCGCTTTTGGGTCGTCGGTCGTAAATTTTATTTGCGTAGCATGGTCTATATCGATTGGTTTTTGGTGCAGCAGCGTTCTGATTTTAACCTGGCCGCCACGATACCAATCGGCATGGATATCCCGGCGGCGGTCCGCAGGTAAAAACGATAAGAATAAATCCTCACTCTCTATGCGAAGCAAATCCATATAGACGCGTGTTGCTATCTGATGCTCGACAGACCCGAAAACATCAAAGCCGGCTACAAGGTTGTAGTAAATTCGCTCAAGCGTGGGAAAATCTATCACCCATGCAGTTTCTGGAATATCGCCAACAAAACCGCTGACGACAGTCGCATTATCGAAATGTCGAAAAACAGTAAGCAGCGAGGCGCTGGCGTTTTCATCGCCTAGCCAGATCGCATTGAGAGAAGGGCCGGCATTTTGCGGGTCGGCGGCGTTGTATCTTTTCCCGCGCAGTTCTGCATATTGGCGGTGATGATCGAGATAAGCGGGAACCAGGCGGTCGAGCAACGGTCCTTCGGCATGTTCGGCCGGCAGGCCCAGAAATGGCGTCGCTGCCGCCAGATATTCAGGGTCGCTGACCGACAAGTCAGCGTCAGGCGTCAAAAACATAACCCAGAACCGGTCTTCGATAACGTTGACCGCCACCTGGCCGCGACAGACCGGGCCGCGAATGAAGGTTCGGATGATATATTCCACATCGTCCAGCAAAAAACTGTAGCGGGTGCTGGCCGGTATGGCGGCGAACGCCGCGAACGGATTTGAGGCGACTGTTGGTTCGTATGAGGGCAGCGCCGTGACTTTCCAGTCCACTTGAAGAAACAGTTCGCGATAACGTGCAAGACGAGCCGGCCCAATCTCATAAGTGATATGGGTTTTGTGGAGTATCGTTTCACTAACCGGCGATAGTCTGTAATAGAATTTATCTGTCCCAGGATCGTCATAGGGGCGGCGAGTAGCTATGATGTGGATTGGCTCGCCCGGAGGCGTCGAGGAGCGAACTAGCTTGAAATAGGTTTTTGCATCCGTTCCTGAAAAATATAAATGCGCCAGGAATAAATGTTCGTAGAGATAGCGAGCGACAAGGCGTTCTTTAAGCGCGCTATCGTTCAAAAAACGTTCCCATTCGGCAATTTGGACGATGGGTCCATCAGTCGTTGACGGGCTTTGTTGAAGCGTTGGGGCGCCGGCGGCAGCCCATGCAGATAGCCTCGCCCACTCTTCGTCAGCCATTGGCGCCATAGCGTATGGCATGCCGCCAAACGGGTTCTTGGCCTCATACCGGTCAAATTCGTCGGGCGCCGGACAGCTAAGCTCGCGCAAAATATCAAGGTCTACGGATTTGGGCAGCGGCGCATTTTTTGGAAGCGCGTGCTTTTTGCCAAGCACTAACATACGCAACAGGATAGATTGCGCTAGGTCAGCGTTCTCCGGGGCGGTCGTCACATCGAAAAATCCGAGGTTGCGCCATTCGTCTACGGATGAGGCGTCTATCCCCAGCCGCGTCAAGGGCGCGTCTTCCAACCGGGAGGAATTATAGACGGACTGTTTGCTGGCGCCGCGCGCAACCCCCTCCGCAGAGGTCATCCGGAATTGGCAAGGCGCATCATAACAACCGTGGCACACGACACAGCGTTGCTCGACGGTGCGTAATAGGGTTTTGGCATCGAAGTCAGAAGAGGCGGGAGCAGATACAGCGATGGCTTCATGATTAGGCGGTTCTAGAATCCAGCCGGCGCGTTTGGCGATAAGTCCTGAAAGAGTGACCGTGACCAAAATGACTCCGGTATAAATCGCTAATTGTGTAGCAGAGAACGGCAATCTCGGGATTGGTTGTTCAGTCACGTTACGTGGCTCCGTTATTTTTGTGCAGGCAGAGGTTGACAAAGAGATACAGAATGCAACGGGCATTTCAAATCGATATGCAGTTATTAACTCAAGGTTATCAGTACTGCGTCGTTACCCTACACTCTTTTAGAGCATTTCCGGATAAGTGTGACACGGTTATCCGATAGAAATGCGGCAAATAAAGAATCTAGAGCAAATCCATGATTCAATTTAACTCGGATTTGCTCTAGAACCGAAATGGACGCAAGGTTGTAGAGATGTGGGCGTGTATTCGGATTGGTTGTGACAATATTTATCGTCAGTCTGGGAATCGGCGCTTCTTACAGAAGTAGCAAGAAGCACTTCCATTGTTCCTATTCTCGGCGACAATGAGCGCTGTCAACAACGCGCCTATCAGCGCAAGAATACTCGCGAGTGAACCTGGCGCAAGATAATTTTTGCTTGAGACTTCTGGTCTACACCAAATACCGGTTGGATTGTCGCGCCTAAAATACGCACTTGCGGTCTAGTCTTTCAAGCCGCCTGTCTTAAGTTAAGGATGAGTCCAGTCTCGGGCTGGCTGTATTTTGTAACTGTTAGCTGTGCGTTTTGCTTGGTTTGGCGAGCATTCCTCCGGCGATTTTCACGCATATTTACGCACTTTGTCGTGAAAACTGCGCTCTGTATGGTCAGTGATTAAGTAATCGCGGGTCAAAGGCACCGCGTCCTGGCGTTTTGCGAGTTGTAGCTGGAATACAACGTGCACGCCGTAACGGAAGGAAAGCTCGCTTACCACGAGGTAGAAATTCCACATCCGAATAAAGCGCGCGTCATATTTTCGGGTGATTTTCTCAGCATTC
>JAJFFZ010000241.1 GCA_021776395.1 Hyphococcus sp.
TTGCGGCGTCATAACAAGTTGCTGAGATTGTCTGAATTCTAGTTTCGGGCCTGACGCCACAATGCCCCTACCCTTCGCTACATCTGAAAGCGGTCGCCGAGATAAACCCGGCGAACATCTTTGTCGCCGACAATATCTCCCGGCGCGCCCTCAATTAGTACTTCGCCTTCGTGAATAATGTATGCACGGTCAATAATATCCAGCGTTTCGCGGACATTGTGATCGGTGATTAAAACGCCGAGACCGCGCTCTTTTAAGTGCGAAACAAGCTCGCGGATTTCTGCAATCGCCAGTGGGTCAATCCCCGCAAACGGCTCGTCGAGCAGCATGTAAGATGGTGCGGTCGCCAGCGCGCGGGCGATTTCCACGCGTCTGCGTTCACCACCCGATAGCGCCAGCGCCGGTGCGCCGCGCAGATGGGTGATGTGAAATTCATTGAGGAGTTCGTCGATAATCGCCTGCTGCTTGTCTTTGTTCTTCTCGACCAGCTCCACCACGGCGCGAAGATTTTGTTCAACCGACAGCCCCCGGAAGATCGACGCTTCCTGCGGCAGATACCCAAGCCCAAGTCTGGCGCGCTGATACATCGGCAGATGGGTGACGTCATGGCCGTCAATATGGATCTCGCCGCGATCGGCTGGAATAAGCCCGGTGATCATATAAAAGCAGGTGGTTTTCCCGGCGCCATTTGGTCCGAGCAGGCCCACCACTTCGCCGCGTTTGACGCTCATGGAAACGCCGCGCACCACCGGTCGCCGTTTGAACGACTTGCCGAGGCCTGTGGCGATCAGCGCACCGCCGCCCTCGACCACGGTCGGTTTCAGCGTGTCGGATTGCTCAGTTACATTGGCAACGGCAGGGTTATGTTCGGGCGGTTCCATAGTGCTACTCATTAAGGCCGTCTCTCTTTAACTTTTTGTGAAGTTCCAACTTTAACCATTAAGTTTGTTCATCTTTTCCGGTGTAGAAAATGCCGCGGATGCGTTTACCGGGTTCGGGTGCGAATTTAATCCTTCCGGTGTCGATCCAGTATGTCACCGCGCCTGCGGACATCACCTGCTTGCCCTGGGTGACGATGACATTTTCAGAAATCGTTATGGTGCGCGCGGCGTCATCGTAATCGGCGCGTTCGCCGGTGATCGCTTCCTGGCCGTTTGAATATCGCACAGAGCCCAGCGCGACGATGGACTGGAATTGACGCTGATCATTGAGTTTTGCTTCGAGGCGGTCAGCGGTCAAAATCGCCTCGCCCTGAACAACCCGGACATTACCGGTCCAGACCGCAATATTGTCATTGAACTCAGCCGCATCACCGGTGATGTCGATCGGCTCGTCACTGGAGGCGATCAGCTGGGCATGGCCAGGCCCGATGCTCAGAACGAAAGCGATTGCGAACAGGCATAAATTTCGGATCATCAGATTTTTTCATCTTTCGGTTTTTCTTGTTGCGCCGTCGCATCGTTTTCGACGGGTTGTAAGTCTTTTGCCGAGTTCGGGTAGATGCGCATGCTGACATTGCCTTCAAAGACGATCCGTTTTTCGGCGTTGAAAACCATCATCCGGTCTGCCTTTAAGGTTTCACCGTCAGGACCTTCGCCGCCGACGCCGGCGTTGCTGGTAACGGTCTGGTCTTTGATCTGGACAGTGGCGCCGGGCGCGCGCAACACGAATGTGCCGGCGGCGAGTTCATGTTCGACCCGCACCCCGTCTTTGAGCTCAAGAATGTTTGCGTCCGATTGGTAGACGCCATGCTGGGCGGTGACGATGGTTTTTTCGTCAATGGCGCCCTGGATTGCGCGCGGGCGGTCAAGCTCAACAAAGTCCTGTCTACTGGGGTCCTGCTTTGCCGACAGGGCGGTGATTTCAAATGGATTTCCGTCGCCGTCAACGCCGGCAAAGCGGGGATTGGCCATCCGCAATTCATCGGTCGCCGCGGCGATATCTTCGAAATCTTGCAAGAACGCATCATCGACTTGGTTCGATTGCGTGTTGAAGATAAAGGCGCCAATCAGAACGACGGCCAAGGTCGGCAGCGCCACGCGCAGACGTTTGATAAGGCGCGAGCGCGCAGCGGCGGATTGGCCCGTGGTGCGCGCGCGCGTCGGCAGGCTTTCAAGCCTTTTGCGGCGAGGGGGCGGTTGGCCTTGCGCCGTATCTCCAAGCTCGCTGGTGTCCGCGGCGGTCATTTCGTCGGCGCCCTTGATCTTTACTCCCGAGTATCCATCCGGCCTTTTCGCCGGATGAAGCACCCACCCTCCATATAGTCGCCCCAGCGGCTTTTGGAAGCAAGGGTTTGACGGTAAAATGAAAATACCCGGCGTCAGGGTTTGGCGCGGCCAGTTTTGGTGCAATAGACGCTAGGAATGGGCGAATATATCGGTTTCCGGCCAGCCTTCGAGGTCCAGCGCCGCCCGCGTGGGCAGAAAGTTGAAACAGGCCTGGGCGAGTTCCGCGCGGCCCTCACGGGCGAGCATCGCCTCGAGCCGGTCACGCAGCGCATGCAGGTGAAGAACATCGGACGCCGCGTAGTCGATTTGCGCCGGCGAAAGCGTCTTCGCTCCCCAATCGGAAGATTGCTGTTGTTTGGACATGTCAACGCCGAGCAGCTCGCGGGTGAGGTCCTTCAGCCCGTGCCGGTCGGTATAGGTGCGGCAAAGCTTTGAGGCGATTTTGGTGCAGTAAAGCGGCGTGGTGTCTACGCCGAGCCAGTGCTTGAACGCGGCGATATCGAACCGCGCATAGTGAAAGATTTTGAGCACGGCGCTATCGATGAGCAGCGCTTTGAGGTTCGGCGCATCATAGTTCTGACGGTCGAGCTGGACCACATGAGCGTCGCCATCGCCGGCCGACAATTGCACAACGCAAAGCGCGTCCCGCTTGGTGTTAAGCCCCAGGGTCTCGCTGTCGATCGCGACAACCGCACCGAGGTTGAGGCCGGCTGGCAGATCGCCTTTATGAAGATGGTTGGTCATTCGCCATACTCTTATTCCTTAATCATCAGCCCAGGGCATAACATTGTTAGCAAAATTGTGAAGGCGGGGTTAGCATCACCGCTTTACGCCGCCTTGCGGATAATTACCGAGCCGGCGGAATAGCCGGCGCCAAAGCCGCAAATGACGCCGATATCGCCAACTTCAAAATCCGCACTGTGCTTGTGGAATGCGATGATTGAGCCTGCGGACGATGTGTTGGCGTAGGCGTCGAGCACTACCGGCGCCTCTTCGAGGCTGGCATTGCGCCCCAGCACTTTGCGGGCGATGAACTCGTTCATGGCGAGATTGGCCTGATGCAGCCAGAAGCGTTTGACGTTGTCGGGCGCGACGCCGACATCGCGCAAATGCGCAGCGATGAGTTCGCTCACCATTGGCACGACTTCCTTAAACACCTTGCGGCCTTCCTGCATGAACAGCTTGTCCGTGAAGGGATCAGATTGCGGGTCCGCAGGCGCCCCGGTCTCGCGTTCGCAATGGTTCATAAACCCGAAATTATTGCGGATATGGTTGGAAAACTTGGTGAGAAGGCGCGTGCCGAGAATGTCCCAGGCTTCGCCCTTGGGCGCACCGTCTGAACGCTCAAGGATAACCGCTGTCGCCACATCGCCGAAGATGAAATGGCTGTCGCGATCCCGAAAATTTAAGTGCGCGGTGCAAATCTCCGGATTGACCATCAAGATACGCCGCGCGCCGCTGCGGATGAGACCGGCGCCGGTCTCTATGCCGAAAGCGGCCGAGGCGCAGGCGACATTGACGTCAAAACCGAAGCCTTCAATGGCGAGCGCATCCTGGATTTCCACCGCCATCGCCGGATAGCCGCGCTGCATGTTGGAGGCGGCGCAGATGACGCCGTCAATATCGCCCGGTCCGAGATCGGCCGCGCGCATCGCATCGCGCGCCGCGTGGACGGCGATTTCCGCGAGCACGGACACTTCCTCATCCGGGCGCGCATCGCTGCGCGGCGCCATCCGGTTGATGTCGAGAATGCCTTGCTTGTCGACCACATAACGCGCCTTGATGCCGGATGCTTTTTCTATGAATTCGGCAGATGATGGCTGCAACGGTTGGCGCCGCCCGGCGTCGATGTCCGCGGCGTTCTCGGCATTGTATTTATCGACATAGGCGTTGAACGCCGTCACCAGCTCGTCATTGGAAATCGACTGCGGCGGGGTGAATAGACCGGTGGCGCATATGCGCACATCGGATGGGGTAAGGGTAGGCTGCTCTGACATGTGGGCGCTTTCAAGAAATGAACTATTGAGATTTAATCTGCGCTGTTCTCGTCGCCTGTGCAACTGTGCGCCCGCTCAGCGCGCCAATTTCTGCACCGCCTTGTGGCGCGGACACCCGACTTCGTGGTCATTGACCATGCCGACGGCTTGCATGAAGGCGTGGATGATAACGGGGCCTACAAATTTAAAACCCCGACGCTTCAACTCTTTTGACATGGCCTCGCTTTGCGGTGTTTTAACCGGCGCGTCCTGGTAGTTTTTCCACTTGTTAACGATCGGGCGGCCATCGACAAAGCCCCACAGAAAATCAGAAAATGCGCCCGGCCCGTCTTCCATAATATCGAGATAGATTCTGGCATTTCCGATGGTTGCATTGATTTTTGTTTTTGAGCGGATAATGCCCGCATCGTTCATCAGCCGGTCGATTTTCTTTGGCGTGTAGCGAACGATTTTCTTGGCGTCAAAGTCGTTAAAGGCTTTGCGAAAATTCTCGCGCTTATAGAGAATAGTGCGCCAGGAAAGCCCGGCCTGAAAGCCATCAAGGATGAGCTTTTCAAACAACGCATGGTCATCATATTCCGGCACGCTCCAATCCTCGTCATGATATTGGCGATAGAGCGCGTCGTCTTGCGGCGCCCAAAGACAGGGCAGGGTGGGATGGGGAAGTTTCTTTGTCATGATTTTGTACTGCTTGATACGCTGACGAGTTTCCATTGAGTGGCGGCGTGTGACCAAACCTGTGTGCCGGCGCCGGATGCAAAGACAGAATCGCCAGATTGCAATACGATCTCAGCATCATACTCGTTAACTAGAATAGCGGTGTTTTTGTCGATCACTGTGATTTTGACATTGCTAAACTCAAGCGACTTATATTTTTTGATCAGCGGAAGTTGCCGATCGTACGCATCTTTAAATTCCTTGAAGGAATGCGTTACTGTGCCGTCTTCGTTGAGGCTTGTGAATTTATCTGCGTCGAAATAGTTGTAGTAACTATGTGCGTTCAGAGACTTTACCGCTGCAACGAGGCCGAGAAAGGATTGATTTACGGTTTCATGAATCTCGAGCTCTTCTGCTTTTGATAAGCTCACAACTTGCTGGCTGCAGGCGGACAGGAAGATTGTGCAGGCGAGTGTTAATAGGGTTATAGTTCTAATCATTTTATGTGCATAATTCTTGTAGCGCCCTTAGGCGGGACGACTTTCATATGATGATCGGCACGGCTGCGGAAGCTTGAATTTCTAAAAATGGACTGTTCAGCCTAGCGTTTTAGATGTGTCCGAAAAATTTCAACAACCAGATGATCACAATCACAAGCTGGACGCCGAAAAATGCAAACCGGATGAGGACGAATGTGGCGCTGGTTGAAATGATATGGGTGACGGACTGGGCGATGCGCGCGCCGAGAAACGCATAGGCAAGGCCGTCTGTCATCCCCGTTTGGCCCGTCGCTATCGCATAGAGCAGGACGATGGCGACGATGGGCAGGAACTCATAGCAATTGGCGTGGACGCGGGTGAGGCGCTTGCCAAACCCGTCGAGGTCGTCGCCGGTTGCGTTGAACGAGTTGGCGGCGCGGCCGGAAGCCATAACCAGATAGGAACGGAATGTTGCCAAAGCCATCACATGCAGCAGGGTCCAGGCGACAAGGCTGAGCAGGACGATTGCAGTTGCAGTCATTTCGTTTTCTCCGAGAGGGTAATTTCGCCGACAGGCTAGTCCTGTTTCAGATAATCAGGAACACGCAAGCGCAGCGACCGGGTTTCACATTTGATATTGGCGCCGGCGGCTTTGGCTTTTTCCCAGCGGTCAAGCCGGATGAGGGCGAGGGCGGCGCCTTCAGCGCCACTCATAACATGACCAAGGGTGAAGTCGCCGGCGATGATAGCTGCGCCTTTGTCTGGAGCAGGGCCATCAAATTCAGCGATGACTGTCCGCTTACGGACTTCACCTTTGCGCTTCATGCGGCTGGCGACCTCCTGGCCGACAAAGCAGCCCTTGGCATAGCTGACGCCGTTCAGCACATCGTAATTTACGTCCAGCGGGAAGATTTCATCGGCGTTAAAATCCCGGCCAAATTCGGGAACGCCAAGAGCGATGCGCCGCAAGTCATAATCACCGTCTATGGCGCCGTCGCCTTTGGGCGCGATGATGCGCCACCCCAGTGCGGGCAGGCGTGGGTCTGGGAAGGCAATGCCTGCAATAGCTGGCTGCACATTTGACGTCATCACCGCGAGCGTCTCATCAAGCTCAACGCGCACCTTGGCGCGCAGCTTGTAGAGCGTTAGACGTTTAACAAGTGCTGGTGCGGTGGTTTTATCGCAGTCAATGAGGAAGGCGTCATTGTGCTCGGCAATCATGAAATCAAACAGAATCTTTCCTTGCGGCGTTAACAGGGCGGAGAAGATCGCGGCCTGCGACGACAGGCGCTCAATGTCTTGTGTGATCAACCCTTGCAGGAAGTCGCGCCGGTCGTCGCCGGCAATGCGGATAATGGTGCGGTCGCTAAGGTGTTTTAAGGTGCTCATAAGCTTCGCATGTAAACGTCTTTTGAGGAATTGCAAACTGAGTGTCACTCTTGATCTGGACGGCGCCTGGGGTGGCGGCGTAGAAGGTGGCGCCATTACCGCTGCAAGGGCTGCCAGATGAATACGCCTAACTCCAAGGTTATCAATCACGCTAAAGACACCGCGATTGATCGGTTGGTGTTGCGCCAGCCCGATGACTGGCATGTGCATTTGCGTGACGGCGCCATGCTGGGCGCGGTGGCGAATTATACTGCGCGCCAGTTTGCACGCGCCATCATTATGCCGAATTTGGTTGAGCCGATTACAACCATTGCCGCCGGCAAAACATACCGTACACGCATCATTGAGGCCGTGGACGCGGAATTAAACTTCACGCCGCTGATGACTTGTTATTTGACCGACAGTCTCGATGCGCACGAAGTTGAGCGCGGCTTTGCGTCCGGCACATTCTCCGCATGCAAACTTTATCCTGCACATGCGACAACCAATTCAAGCCTCGGCGTGACCGATATCAAACATGTTTACCCCGTGTTAGAGGTGATGCAACGCATTGGCATGCCGCTATTGGTGCATGGCGAAGTTACCGATGGCGACGTTGATATTTTTGATTGCGAGGCGGTTTTTATTGAGCGTGTCTTGTCGATGGTGGTTGCTGATTTCCCTGAGCTGAAGGTTGTGTTTGAGCATATTACGACGGCGGATGCGGCAGATTTTGTTGAGGCTGGCGGCAAGTTTATCGCCGCGACCATCACGCCGCATCATTTAGACATCAACCGCAACGCTATGTTCGAGGGCGGGTTGCGGCCGCATTTTTATTGCCTGCCCGTCGCCAAGCGCGAGCGCCATAGGCTGGCGTTGCGCCGCGCGGCGACTTCCGGGTCACCCAAATTCTTCCTCGGAACCGATTCTGCGCCCCATGACATCGGCGCCAAACAATCCGCCTGCGGCTGCGCGGGAATATTTAACGCGCCGTTCGCGCTTGAGAGTTACGCCAAGGCCTTCGAAGAGGAAGGCGCCCTTGACAGGCTTGAAGCGTTTGCCTCCGAACACGGACCGCGCTTTTACGGATTGCCGCTCAATGAGGGAACCATCACGTTGGTGCGAAAGCCGCAGCTTGTACCGGATTATCTTGACTGCGCCGATACGCAAATCGTTCCTTTCCATGCCGGGCAAACGCTTCCCTGGCAGGTTGAGCACGATTGCTCATAGATGCGCATCTTTCACCAAACGCTTTAATCCGTATCCTTTCTATTTTCAGGTGTCTGCGTTCCGCTCCACACAAACGCCGTTCCGTCTTCTTCAATGGCCTCGCGCAGTGGCTCAGTCAGCCGGGCGACAATCTGGTCGCCTTGCGCGGCTTTGGCGGCGGCGTAATCGCGCGCGCGCCGATCGCATGCCGGAAACCGCGCTTGAGCTCGGCTATAGGCCTTGTTGAAGGCGGCGACCATGTCGTTGCGCGCAACATCTTGCGGCTCTTCAAGCTCTACCAGCCGTTTCATGCGCTGGCGCCACGCATCAGCCTCCAAGCGCGGCTCACAGCTGCGCCGGATATGGTGCATCTCGCCGAATATCGCCGATAGCGCGACCAGGTCCGCCTGGCGCTGGCGATAGTCGGCGGCGGTTTGTTGCGCGGCGGCGGCCGTCGTGAGCAGGCTGGCGGCAGCGAAGGCGATTATGGCGTTGCGTATCATCATTTTATCCAACCCGAAAAATATAGTCGCTTTATGGCCCATCTTGTGATTCTTTGTAAAATTTTGCACGAAGGCGTTGTCGCATTTCACAAGCCCGGCTCACCGCTTCGCGGGTTTTATCCCAGGAAAGCCGCTCCAGCGCCGTATCAACCGGCACAAATTCAGCCTCCGCCGCGTCGTCTCCGGCGACCGGCTCGCCAGCTTGCCACTCGCAGACATAGTCAATCAGCACCACATGCTGGGCAAAATCGCCGCCTTCTGGGCGCGGCAGGGCTTCAAAGACGTCGAGCAGACCGAGGATTTCCACCTCCACCCCCGTCTCCTCGCGGATTTCGCGCACCAGCCCGTCGCGCACCGCCTCGCCATAGTCGAGCCCGCCGCCGGGGATGGACCATTGGCCCTTAAAGGGCGCTTTGCCGCGTTTGATCAGCAACATTTGCGCGTCTCGAAATATCACAGCCCCGACGCCGACTTTTATGGTCTCGCTTTCAGCCATGAATCACGTTTTCTTTCCCGTCATGTGTGGACGTTTCTTCCTGACCAGCCCGCCTTCGGACGTGGGCGATTTGTTTGACCTCACGCTGCGGGAGAATTTTCCGCCACGCTATAATATTGCACCGACCCAGCCCATCGCCGTGATCCGCCAAAGCGATTCTCCTGTGCGCGATGCGCGACAGCGCGAATTTGCGCTGGTGCGGTGGGGGTTTATTCCCGGCTGGGCGCGCGGCGAGCATTTGCAGCGCGTTAGCGCCAAGCCGTTGATCAATGCGCGCAGTGAAACGGTGGACGAAAAACCGACCTTCCGCTCCGCTTATAAACGCCGCCGCTGTCTTGTCCCCGCCAACGGGTTTTATGAATGGCGCAGCGGCGCTGATGGCAAGCAGCCCTTCGCCATTCAGCGCCCAAACGCCGGGCTTATCGCCTTTGCCGCGATTTGGGAGACCGCCAACGATCCCGATGGCGGCGAGATAGACACCGCCGCGATCCTGACGACGGCCTCGGGGCCAGACCTTCGCGGGCTTCATGCACGCGAGCCGGTGGTGATTGCGCCAGAGCATTTCACGCTGTGGCTGGAGGCTGACGAGCGCGACACCGGGCTGCTGAGCAGCCTGTTGGCGCCGGCCCCGGCTGGCGCCTGGGACTATTACCCGGTCTCCAAAGCCGTAAACTCGCCGCGCCAGGACGGCCCGGACATGATCGCGCCGCTTGCGGCGTGAGTGCGCAAAGATCTGCGCCCAGTTCGGCGCATAGTCCGCCAGTGCAGCAAAATTATTTTTAAGGCGCTCGGCCATCGGCGTTGTCTTTCTCCATGTCTCGCATCCGAGAATTTGTAGGAAACAACTATAAGCCCGCCCGAATGCGTGAGGATAACTTTTCACCAGTCAAATGGGGTTGGGGCCCCATTCGACGAAATTTACGGCGTAAAGCCGTATGCCGTGCACGTCTCGCGAGAAAAATCCATATTAAAACAACTTCAACGGAGAATTTGTCGCGTGCGGCGTACCAAAAGAGAAAATGCATGTCCGCGCAGCTGCGTTTGCTTCGCAAACGGCCAGCGCGAACTATGGCCAACGACCTCTCTGGGTTGTATTTTTTGCGCCTGCGAATGCCAATAAGTTGTACGGATTTCCGCCATTATTCCCGTCATTGCGGATGCGCCGCAGGTTGAACCGTCGCAAGGCCCCCTCCGTCCGCTTCGCGGACACCTCCCCCGCAAGCGGAGGAGGAATTAGGCTGCGCTTGCGGCGAGGGTAGTTCTTCCCCCGCTTGCGGGGGAAGTGCCCCGAAGGGGCGATGGGGGGGCTTCGTTGGAAGGGATTCAAAACGTCAGCCTATGGGGAATCCGCCGCCGTCTTATTTACCCGCCGCCAGCGCCTCACTGTGCCGCCTCGCCTCTTCGACATAGTGGCCGGCGCCGATGAGCGCCATCTTGTCTTCACCCTCGCGCAAGTCGCGGAATTTACGCGCCGGCATGCCAGCCCACATTTCTCCGGCGGGAATAATTTTCCGTGGGCTGAGGAAGGCGCCGGCGGCGAGCATCGCGCCTGTGCTCACAACCGAGCCGTCTAGCATGGTCGCGCCCATGCCGACAAAGCCGCCATCTTTAACGGTTGCGCCATGCAGCATGCATTTATGGCCGATCAGCACATTCTCGCCAACCAGCGTCGGCAGGCCGCCCCATTCAGGATTGTCCACATGAATGATTGTGCCGTCCTGAACATTAGAGCCCTTGCCGACAATAATCTTGTTTTCATCGCCGCGCAGCACGCATCCATACCAGACGGAGGCGTTTTCATGGACCTCGACATCGCCGGCGATCACCGCGCCCGGGGCGATAAACGCGGTTTCATGGATGACGGGTTTTTTGTCGCCAATGGCGAAGATAAGGGGTTTCATGTCTCACTTTCTGGTCAGTTTATCTGGTTATGACCAAATTGAGCGCTCAGACAATCCCCTTCATGCACTCCGCTTTGCGCATTACGCGCGCCTCGATTTGTTCGGCGATGCGCGCAATATCATTTTGCAGCGCGCAAAGCGTCACTTCAGGGCCATTAGGGACCGGCTCGAGAGAGAATGTGGTGCTGGCATTATCGCTATCGGAAAAGCACAATCGCAGTTGCCACGGCGACGACAATTGGTTTTCAAAAACCATATCAGCGATGCTTTCACCGAGCACGCGTAAGTGAATGACCGAACTTGCGTAAAACCACACCGCCGGCGTCTTCAAGAGGTTGTTATGCTGATCGTTGTGCCCCTCGCAGGACCAGCATGGCCAGAACACGCCGAGTTTTTTAATCTCAAAGGCAAGCGGGGCAATTTTCGGTTCTAGCGGGTGGGTGATCGGGTCGCTCGACAGGGTTTGCAGAATATAGGGGCAGTCTCTGGAGCAGTGCTGACATTTCGCCCGCTCGCAATCGGGCGCGCAGACCGGCGCCTGACGGATGACTGATGTCGTCATTTCCTCCAGCGCCGCGTGCTCGTCAGTACCATGCTCCTGGCGCTGATGGTGTCTTTCAATGCGCATATGCCCCCGAACCTATAATCATTGGTTAGGATTTCCCTCTCAGCGCGGAGGTTAATCGGCAAGGCTTTTATTGTGGTAAATTTGGAAGTTCAGATTGTTTGGAGCTTTGATTGGCAGGGAAGGCGGCGGCGGGAGCCATCGCAAAAACCGTCTCCGGACGAAATCATTCAACTGTGTCGGGCTGGTTCATCGGATGCGCCTTTTCAAATGCCGGGTGCTTGGTGCAGCGTTCGTAAATTTCCGCGAGCTTGGTGAATTTCGAAACATCAACGCCAAAGCGCCCCGCCCCGAACCACTGCGGTGCGAGACAGCAATCAGCGATGCTTGGCGTATCGCCGACGCAATATTGCCCGGCGGTTTTGCGCGCTAAGGCTTCGGCGGCGGCCATGGCGGCGCCGGTAAAGCGGTTCAGCCAATCGCTCATCGCTGCATCGTCAAATGATTTTTCTTCGCGCAGGAATGTCTGCATCCGTAAATTCATAAACGGCTGCGCCTCGCAGGCGATGGTGGCCGCGATGGCGCGCGCCTGAGCGCGCTCAGCAGCGCTTGCGGGCAGGATGGAGGGTTTGGGAACCACGTCTTCCAGATATTCCAGTATCGCCAGCGACTGGACAATCGCCACGCCATCGTCCGTGACCAGCGTCGGCACAAGACCGTTCGGGTGGATGGCAAGATAGTCCGCAGCCTTGTGCTCGCCTTTGAGGAGGTTCACCGCGACATAGTCATAGTCAATGTTTTTCAGCGCCAGCGCGATGCGCACGCGATAGCTCGCGCTTGAGCGCCAATAGCCATAGAGTTTCATGCCGCGTCCTCAATCTGTCGAAAATTTGAATTAAATCTATCGCGCATTCTTGGATGTTTTTCCAACCCTTGGGTGCATTGCTTTAAGCTATCTGGGCTTTAAGCCATCTAACGGTAGGGCGGAAGCGATGTTATCGGAAAAACAGGTTGATGCTGTCGAGCAAACCGCAGCGGAGCTGAACCGCCGCCGTACGCAACAGCCGGCGGCGTCCCAACCCCCCTCGCAACAGGAAGACGATAATCCGGACCGCGTCTGGGCGAAGGAAAACTTGCGCTGGCGCGACGGTTTTGCGTTGCTCGATATCGCCAATGCGATGCGGGTGCTGGACCGTCACGAGGACTATAAAGGCCGCTTCCGCTATAATGACGATGTCGACAAGGTGCTCGACAAGGGATCGATCATGCTCGACTGGCGGGTGCTGGAAGTCTGCGCCGATATTCAGGAGCGGTTCCTGCCGGATATTTCCGAAACCGCCGTGCGCGCGGCGTTGACCGTCAACGGCAACCGCAATTGCCTTAAAAAGTAATCCAAAAACAATATCTTACCAGATTGTCGGTGGAATTCTTCAATTTCTCGATTGAAAGCGATTAGTAACATATGTTACTAATTCTCGAGCCCTGTTTCACTAGCGCAAAGGCGCTTGACCGGCTCGGCTGCGAGGAGAGAGTTTATGGCTGACCTGTTTGAAAACCCGCTCGGTACGGACGGATTTGAGTTCGTTGAATATACCAGCGCCAACCCCGACGAGCTGGCGGCGTTGTTTGAGCGCCTGGGCTTTACCGCGGTCGGCAAGCATCGCTCCAAGGATGTTATCCATTATCGTCAGGGCGACATCAATTTTCTCCTGAACCGCGAGCAAGCCGGCCAGCCGGAAGTGTTTCGCGGCCAGCATGGCGCCGGCGCTAACGCCATGGCGTTTCGGGTTAAGGATGCGCAGCATGCATATAAAGAAGCCATAAAGCGCGGCGCCAAACCGATTGAGGCCAAGGCTGGGCCGATGGAGCTCAACATTCCGGGCATCGAAGGGATTGGCGGCCTGAACGTGTATCTGGTTGATCGCTATGGCGCCAAGTCGATCTATGAAGTTGATTTTGAGCCGATCAAAGGCGCTGACCCGTCAAAGAATGACGCCGGGCTGACCTATATTGACCACCTCACGCATAACCTTATTCGCGGCAATATGGATAAATGGGCGCGTTATTACGAAGAGATATTCAATTTTCGTGAAATCCGTTATTTCGACATTGAAGGCAAGCTGACCGGCCTCGTTTCCAAGGCGATGACATCTCCTTGCGGTAAAATCCGCATCCCGCTTAATGAAAGCAAGGACGAGAAGTCGCAGATTGAGGAATTCCTTGAGCGCTACAATGGCGAGGGCATTCAACATATCGCGCTTGGTACGGATGATATTTATGGAACCGTAGAAGAGCTGGTTGGCCGTGATGTGCCGTTCCAGTCAACGCTGGGCACCTATTACGAGAAAGTTGACGAACGGGTCGGCGATCATGGCGAAGATTTGGTGCGGCTGCAAAAGGACAATATCCTCATCGACGGCGCGCCGACGCAAGGCCAGGGCCTTCTCCTGCAAATATTCACCCAGGACGCGATCGGTCCGATCTTCTTTGAAATTATTCAGCGCAAAGGCAATGAAGGCTTCGGCGAGGGTAACTTCAAAGCGCTGTTTGAATCCATCGAAGAAGACCAGATCCGCCGCGGCGTGCTGGAAGAAAGCGCCTGAGGCGCGGGCGATGTCGGTTAGTTCTGTTCCGCCGGACACTGAGTTTGCGCCTGGGCGCGCGCTTATCCTCGGTCGGTTTGCGCCCTATCGCATTGTCGCATTGGGCCATGCGATTTCAGGCCGTCTTGCGCGCGCCTATAGGGGTGAAAATCTCACCATACCGGAATGGCGCGTGCTGGCGGTTGTCGCGCAGGCCGATGCGCTGGCCGCGCGCGACGTGGTCGGTAAAACGCCGATGGATAAGATGACGGTGAGCCGCGCTGTCGCCAGCCTTGAGGGCAAGGGCGTTATCATCCGCCTACAGAGCGAGTCTGACCGTCGCGTCAACATGCTGTCGCTGTCAAAGTCGGGCCGCGCGCTGTTTGACCGCGTGGCGGTGCTGGCGCTCAAGTTTGAGGACGAATTGCTGGCGGGGTTGAGCACCGATGAGCGCGCAGCGTTCGATCAGGTTTTGGTAAAGCTTGAGGCGCGTGTGCAAACCGTTGGCGACGAATGATCGAAAACTGAATTGCCTCGCATTTTCGGCAGTGCATCAGTTTGAACTTCATCTCAGCTCAAGTCTCATAGCTTCATCTATGTACGGAGCGTATTCCCCTCCCTTAAAAAGGGAGGGGTTAGGGGAGGGATCAAACCTATCAGCATGCATAAACCTTTGCGTTTGCCGAACGCCCGTGATCCCCTCCCTAGCCCTCCCCTTTTCAAGGGGAGGGAATAATCGCAGCTTAGTATTTCCAACTGATATGCTACCCATTTTCCTCTATCTTTGACGGCAGGGTTTTATAAACTCCGCCATATGAGGTTTCTGTTTTCTGTTCCGGCCTGGCGGCGTCTCGCCTGCGCGGCTGTCTCGGCGTTGCTCCTGCAAGCCTGCGTCTCGTTCCCCGATGCGCCGCAAGCCACTGCGCCGCCGGAGCTGGCGGGCAACGCCGTGCGAAGCATGGATGGCGCGCGGTTGGGACTTCAGCGCTGGCCGGCGGAACATCCCAAAGCGATCATTCTGGCGCTGCACGGGATGAACGATTATTCCGGCGCCTTCGCGCTGGCCGGCCCATGGTGGGCCGAGCATGCGCAGATCACCACCTATGCGCTCGATCAGCGCGGCTTTGGACGCTCGCCGGATTTTGGCCGCTGGGCCGGCGGCGATACGCTGGTTGCGGATCTGCGCGCGGCGCTGGCGGCGGTGCATGGCGCCCATCCCGGCCTGCCGGTCTTTGTGGTTGGCCATTCCATGGGCGCGGCGGTGGTGATGGCGGCGCAGGCCGATGCGCCGCTGGCCGTTGACGGGCTGGTTCTGGCCGCGCCCGGCGTCTGGGGCGGGCGGGCGTTGCCGTTTCCTTACCGGCTGACGCTGAACATGGCGGCAAGCCTGGCGCCGGGCAAGACGCTCACCGGCGAGCGTGCGAAACGTCAGGCTACAGATAATATAGATATTTTGCGGACGATGTATCGTGACCCATTGGTGATCAAGCAGACCCGCCTCGATGCGGTGCTGGGCGTCGCCCGGATTATGGGCCGCGCCTATGGCGACGCCGACAAAGTGGAGGGAGATATTTTATTTCTGATCGGCGAGAAAGATGAAATCATCCCACGAAAGGCAATGGAAAAAGCCGCGCGCCGGCTTTCAGGGGAAACAGAGGTAAGACGCTATGAGGATGGCTGGCATCTTCTGTTTCGAGACAAACAGGCCGAAACCGTCTGGCGCGATGTGGCGGCGTGGATTGATGCACGCTCAACGGTAATTGAAACGCCGCGGGTCAGTCTGGCGGATCGTCCCGCGGCGTTTCAAAGCGCTAGCGCTATTTTGCAAACAGCGCGCTAGAGCATTCTGACGATCATATGGCTCGGTATCCTGAGTTTCTGATATAGTTTGCGCATTCGTTTGGCGGGAAGTGTTCGAGGAGGTTTCCGATTTCATCCCAGAGTGCCTCAAC
>JAJFFZ010000242.1 GCA_021776395.1 Hyphococcus sp.
GGATGCCGCGTCGCGAAAAGGAGACGGACTATGCGGGTTTTGCTCATCGAGGATGACGGCGCGACGGCCCAGAGCATTGAGCTGATGCTGAAATCAGACGGCTTTAATGTGTACACCACAGATCTTGGCGAAGAGGGCGTCGACCTCGGCAAAGTCTATGACTACGATATTATTCTGCTCGACCTCAATCTGCCCGACATGACCGGCTTTGATGTTCTGAAATCTCTGCGCGTCTCGAAAGTCAATACGCCGATCCTCATCCTGACGGGTCAGGGCGACATTGAAACGAAAGTGCGCGGGCTCGGCTTCGGCGCTGACGACTATATGACCAAACCGTTCCACAAGGATGAACTGGTCGCGCGCATTCATGCCATTGTGCGGCGCTCTAAAGGCCATTCACAGTCGGTTATCACCACCGGCAAGCTGGTCGTCAATCTCGACGCCAAGACGGTTGAGGTTGCGGGCTTGCGTGTTCACCTCACCGGCAAGGAATATCAGATGCTGGAGCTGCTTTCCCTGCGCAAGGGAACGACGCTGACCAAGGAAATGTTCCTCAACCACCTTTATGGCGGCATGGACGAGCCTGAACTGAAAATTATCGACGTATTCATCTGCAAATTGCGCAAAAAGCTCGCCGCCGCCACGATTGGCGAGCATTATATCGAAACAGTCTGGGGCCGCGGCTATGTCTTGCGCGACCCGCAGGAAGAAATCGCGGCGTCCGTCGCTTAGCCAAGAATTCTGACAAGACGCTACAAAACGACTACTTGCACCCTAAAAACGCTCCGGTCCGCCGGGGCGTTTTTTTAATGTTTCAGCAATAGTTCAGGAAGCGCAGACGGCAAACGCATACGCCGTGTTTCCAGCAAATATTAACTTCAATACATCAAGCTCAAATTGGCGCGCCCAGACGGCGTTGCCTTCCAGATGGCCAATTGTGAACAGCGAATAATGTCCCATAACGCGCTTCGTCAAACACAGAACCGTCTGAATGCGATTAACTTTCTGTTTATCGCATCGGCGATCATCAGTGTTGTCGGCGCGTTGGGCATCGCCGAGGGTGCAACGCTGAATAAGCTAAATTTTTTCCACCTCAAATATAATATCGAACTCAGTGGCGCGATGAAGAACCTCGCGCCCGACAGCGACTTGAAAGTCGTGGAAGATATCATCGGAAAGATCAAAGAGCAGCCTGTCACTTGCCTGAAGATGATTGGACCGCTGGAAATGATAGTGATGCGCGCCGCCGGCGCTGGCCGCGCGCGCAGTCTTTGCGCCAAAGACATCCACGATGTCGACAAGGCGCTGGATGCGATAGCCGCATATAATGTCAATACGATACCTTTTTCACAGTTGATGGCGGAGCTAACCTTCGCGCGCGACACTTTTATTGAAAACTCCGAAGCTTTTGAGCCGCTGGTTAAAGATACGGTTCGCTTGATCGTCATCACCATGATCGTGCTTCTTGCCACCAAAGGCATGGCCATTGCCGTCCTCGGGCTGGTTCTGTCGCGACGGATTTCCGGCGCCTTTGCCCTCATGGACGATGCAACGAAAAAATCCAAGAAGAGCGAGGAGCGCCTGAAGCTGGCGTTTGAAGGCTCGACCGAGGGGATTTGGGAATGGGACGAGACAACTGATGCGCTCACGGCCTCGCATTATTTCTTCGAGACTTTCGGCTTGAACAATCCGGGCCAAATCGACCTTAAGCAGTGGCTGGCCGATTACGGACATCCAGACGATGTTGAAGCGGGGTACGCTTCATGGAAATCTCATGTCATACGGGGAACCACCCATGATGTGAATTGCCGGATCGGCAACGGGAACGGCGCCTGGCAATGGTTTCGGATTCGTGGAAGCGCCCGCAAAGACGCTTCCGGCAAGGTCGTAGAGGCGCTTGGCACGCTGAGCAATGTTACTGACTTGGTAGAAGCGCAAATACAAGCGGAAGACGCCAATCGCGCAAAGTCTGAATTTCTGGCGACGATGAGCCATGAAATACGCACGCCCATGAACGGCGTTCTCGGCATGCTAAACTTGATGCTTCAGGGCAATCTGGGAACCGCTGAACACGACAAGGCCGTCATCGCCCGCGATTCTGCGGAAGGGTTGCTGGATATTCTCAATGACATTCTCGACTACTCGCGTCTCGACGCCGGGCGTGTCGAACTTGAAAAGATTTCCTTCAACCCGGAGCGCATCGGCGCCGCTGTCGTTGAATTGCTAACCTCAAAGGCGGAAGAAAAAGGCTTGCGCCTCAGCTACAACGCAGCAGAGACTTTGCCGCCATGGGTTAAGCTCGACCCCACGCGGGTTCGCCAAATTCTGGTCAACCTTGTCTCCAATGCGATCAAGTTCACCAAGGAAGGCAGCGTCGATGTCCGCGCATCCTACCGGGCTGAGTCTGAAACCCGCGGCGTTATAAGATTTGAAGTCAATGACACCGGCATCGGCATCCCTGAAGAAGCGCAAGACCGTTTGTTCAAGCGTTTCTCTCAAGTCGATTCTTCGATGACGCGGCGATTTGGCGGCGCCGGCCTTGGCCTGGCGATTTCAAATCAACTGGTCAAGCGTATGGATGGCGAGATCGGCTGCACAAGCACGCCGGGCGCCGGGAGCCAGTTCTGGTTCACGCTGCCGGTTGATGTTGCAAAGGGACCGCCCGCCCAGGCGGATGAGGATACCGCCAACGATGCTGGCGATGTGCTCGACGTTGGCGCATTACGCATTCTCGCCGCTGAGGACCAATCCATAAACCAACAAGTGTTACGCGCGTTTCTGACCGGCGCCGGTCATGAGGTTACTCTGGTTGAAGATGGCGCGCTGGCGCTGGCGGCCATACAACAATCCGATTTTGACATTGTGCTGATGGATATCCAGATGCCGAATATGGATGGCTTCGAGGCGACGCGCGCTATCCGGGCGTTAAGCGATCCGCTCGGCGCCATTCCAATCATTGCGCTGACCGCCAACGCCATGGCCGGCGACAAAGAACGTTGCCTGGAAAGCGGCATGGACGGCTATGTCAGCAAACCCATCAACGCAGATGACCTGCAACGAGAAATCGCCGCGGTCATCGCGCGTGCTGCAAATGCAGACCCCCGCAACGCCGCACATGACAGACCTGCCGTTGCATAACCTGTCTCTCTGTCGGCGCAGCCTATTGCGCCACCGCGCAAACCGCCTGCTCCATCGCCAGCAGCGCCTTCTTGCGGGCCGCGCCCCAGCGATAGTTGTGGATTATACCGCTGGAGAGAATGACCCGGTGGCAGGGAATGAGCAGCGACACCATGTTGGAGCCAACCGCTGCGCCAACCGCGCGCGAGGCCTTCGGACGTCCAAGCTCGCGAGCAATATCGCCATAGGTGACGAGACCGCCAAACGGTATTTTTAACAGCGCTTCCCAGACTTTTAACTGGAAGTTCGTGCCCTGAACATGCAGTCCCAAGGGCTGGTCAAGCCGGCAATTGGCGGCGGCGGCAAAAGCCCGCGCGGCGAGCGGGGCGACAAAGTCCGGGTCGTGAACAAATTGCGCCGCCGGCCAGTCCTGTTTTAATTCGCCAAGTTGCACCGCCTCGTCGCCAGCGCCCAGAAAACTCAGCCAGGAAACGCCCTTGTCAGTCGCCCCGATAAGCGCGGCGCCGAACGGCCCATCGACGGTCGCATAATGAATGGCCAGCCCCTCGCCTTTCTTGCGGTAGGCGCCGGGCGTCATCGCCTCGGAGACCAAAAACAAATCATGCAGACGTGAAGGCCCGGAAAGCCCGGCGGCGAAAGACGCATCAAGCACGCTGCCGCCGCTGGCCATGGCGCGTTTAGCCTCGCCAGCCGCCAGATATTGCAGGAACCGCTTGGGCGAGACCCCGGCGCCGGCCTTGAACACCCGCTGGAAATGTTGCGGCGACAGCCCGACCACGGCGGCCGTTTCCTCAAGCGACGGCGCGGCGTCGAAATTCTCAACCAGATAGTCAAGCGCCCGCGCCACTAGCGCATAGCCGTCAGCGCGCGGCGCGGGCGCGCGAGCAGATCGCTGAATTTGGTTCAATTCGTTCATCAGCGCACAATATCCGCTCAGCCGCGGCGAAAACACCCGTTTCTTGCTGGAAAATCCGCCCGTGATTTACCCTCCGTTAACCCTGATAAGCCGTTAATAGGGCATAAGAATTCGACCCTGACGGAGGCGCCCTATGGAAGACCTGCAATATATCATCGGAATTGGATTTTCCGGCGCTGATGTCGGCCGCGCCATATTCCTGGCTTTTGTTTTCGCCATGTACGCCAAGAAAGACACCAATATCTGGCGTGTCGCGCTGATCGCTTTGGCGATTGACCGCACCGTCTGGCCGATCACGGCAATGGCGATCTCCGGCGCGGAAGTGCAGGCGATTATCGCTTCTACTGGCGCCCTGTTCACAACCCTGCTTGACGATCTGGGTATTTATATCGTGCGCTATCTCGGCATCGTCGTGATGATCAGCGGCTTCATTGGCCTGCGCACCGGCGTTCACAAATTCATGCCGAAAAAACGCAAAGCCGCGCACGCCTGAGAGCATTAACGCGCGCAAATTAATGAGCCTGTCATGGATATTCAAAATTTTGGAACGGGACTGCATGCAACAAAATTGCAAAGCAGTAAAAATATACTCCCCCAAACGGAAGTTCAGAAAACTTCTGAACCCGGAATAAAATCTACAACGCGGCAAGTGGATATGCGCAATGTGTCGCTTACTGAAATTAATCAGCTTATCAAATCCGGCGTAGACGGCCTGCTTGACGCGCTTCCCGTAAGTAATATCGGGCAATCCATCCAACTTGCCAATAGCGGCTCGGCGTCGGACCGGGAAGTTTTAATGAACCAAAAAGTAGACTTTCTCGGCCAGATTGAACAATCGATTGCGTTTGAAAAAAGCCGCGGGCAATCATCAGCATTCCTTGAAAAGGTTCTGGCGAATCTGAACCGTATTGATGGAATGAACCTGCCCGACAGCATGGATATTACGGCTTAGAAAACCAGAGTTTCTTTGCTTATAGTATCGGGCGATTAAACTGGTTCAGAAATCACTCCTACTCTCCGCTCATCCCCGCGAAAGCGGGGATCCAGACAGAGCCCACATCTGGATCCCCGCTTTCGCGGGGATGAGCGGTGTAGGAGGTTTTGTTTCGCATTAAGCGCCCGATGGTCTAGCCGCTACACCTTCTCGAAAGCGACCACCGCGTTCAGCCCGCCAAAGGCGAATGAGTTTGAAATCGCGACATCAAGCTTGCGCTCTATCGCCTCATTCGGCGCATAGTTGAGGTCGCATGCCGGGTCCGGCACATCGTAATTCATCGTTGGCGGCGCGACATTGTTGTTGAGCGCCAGGATGGAGGCGATCACCTCTATGCCGCCGGCGGCGCCCAACAGATGCCCGTGCATGGATTTTGTCGATGACATAATGAGCGCATCGGCGTCAGCGCCAAACACTTCCCGCACCGCTTTGGTTTCGGTCGGGTCGTTTAACAATGTACCGGTCCCATGGGCATTGATATAAACCGCAGACGGATCATTGATCGCAACCTCTTCGAGCGCCAGGCGTATCGCGCCGGCGGCGCCATCGTCTTCCGGGTTGATCATGTCCTTGCCATCAGCGTTCATGCCTAAGCCGGCAAGCCGGGCAACAATATTGGCGCCGCGTTTGCGCGCACGCGTTTCTTCTTCCAGCACCAGAACGCCGGCGCCTTCGCCGATGATGAGGCCGTTGCGGTTCTTTGAAAACGGACGGCAAGTCTCGGACCCCAGAATGTGCATCGCCTTCCAGGTGGTCAGCGCGCCAAACGTCAACACCGCTTCGCTGGCGCCCGCCAGCGCCACATCCGCGCCGCCATGGCGGATGATATCAGCGCAAACGCCAATCGAATGCGCGCCGGTGGCGCAAGCGCTGGAAATCGCGAAAGCAGGTCCGCGCGCGCCATAGCGGATCGACATATGGCTCGCCGGCGCATTGGTGATAATTCTTAAAATCGACAAGGGGTGCGGGCGCTTGCCCCGGCGCAACATCTGTTCATAGCCATGGTCAAACGTCGCCTGCCCGCCAATACCGGTGCCGATGATGCAGGCGGTGCGGGCGCCGGTCTCATCGTCAATCTCAAGCCCGGCATTTGTAATCGCCTCATCGGCGGCGAGAACCGCGAGTTGCGAGAACCGGTCAGCGCGGGAAAGCTCGCGGCCGAGATTATTCAACCGCTCTTCAACGCCATCAATCGGCGCGGTTGGCAGGGTGAGGGATAAGTCGTCTCCGAGCGTGTATTCACGGTTGATAATCCCATTTTGTCCCGACGAAAGGCCGTCCCAGTAAGAGCGCAAATCGGCGCCGATAGGAGAGACGACGCCCATGCCTGTGACAACAACATTTCGGGTCATAGGGGCGTTATTTTTTTTCAATCAACGTGTTGAGCGCGTCAATCAGATCGCCAACCGATTTCATCTCGCCAAACGGGTTTTCGTTGGCGTTGAACGGCACTTCAACGCCGAGTTTTTCTTCGACTTCATAGATAATTTCGACAATCGAAAAACTGTCGATCCCGAGATCGGCAATCGCCGTCTCGCGGGTCGGCGCCTCGGTGAGGCCGACCGCATGGTCCTTGATTATTTCCAAAAGCGGCTGGTCGATATCGGCCATCATTCACTCCCTTATCCATAGCGGTCTTATCCGAAGGCGCCGCTGAAGGCTAGATGTTTGCGCTACTGGCGCTGTACATCGCGTCTAGTCCCGGAAATTCTTAAATTGCAGGGGCTGATCGAGCTTCAGCCCCTTGACGAAGGCGATCACCTCCTGGAGAGCATCGCGTTTTTTACCGGTGACGCGCAGCTCATCGCCCTGGATGGCGGTCTGGACCTTGAATTTCTCGCCCTTGATTTTCTTGACGATATCTTTGGCGACATCTTTGGAAATGCCCTCTTTCAGCAGCACTTGCTGGCGCACCGACTGGCCGGCGGCCGGCTCTTCTTTTTGATAGTCGAGCGAGCCCGGCTCGATGCCGCGCTTTTGCATATGGCCTTGCAAAATTTCGTGCATCTGGCGCAGCTTCATATCGTCATCGGCGAAGATGGAAATCACCCCGTCCTTCATTTCAATCGTCGACTTGGAACCCTTGAAATCATAGCGGGTGGTAATCTCGCGGACGACATTTTGCACCGCATTGTCAGCCTCAGCGCGGTCTACTTCGGAGACGATATCAAAGCTCGGCATGGGGCGCACTTTCGTTCACGGATGCGTGAGGTTTTTCTCCTAATTTTCGGCTTAACGCAAGACACGTCCAATTGGACGATTTTGTTTTGTCGTGCGACGCATTTCCTGATTTCGTTCCGCTCGCAATCTCTAAACCCGGGAGGCCAGTCATGAAATACACTCTAGTCGTTGCGTGTGTTGTTGCAACCAACCTTTGCCTCGCCGAGGCGGCGCCGCGCTATATCGACAAAGATGCGCGCGCAACCGTCCAACGCATGGTGAAAGCCCATGGCGGCTACGACGCCTGGATCGAGGCTCCCTCTGCCCGTCTGGAACTGGGGATGTATCTGGCCATACTTCCGTCAGCTGAAGGAAGGACGCCAAAGGATAATTGGCGTTATTATGAAGTCACAGTTGAACCCAAAACCTCCAAGACGCTGGTTGAGGTTCCATGGGAAAATACGCCAGGCTATGAGGCCGGCCTCACACGGCAGGCCTATTGGGTGAGGCCGTTGACCTATGATCCAACCTTTCAGGAGCCGGCAATCATGCTCGCCTGGTATCATTACGGGATGATCAACCTGCCATTCCTTACGCAATCCGACACGGCTGTGCTTGAAACAACGGACGGCATAGAAAATCCGCTTTCCGGCAAAGCGCTGAAAGGGATTAGAATGACGTTTGAACCCGGCGAAGGGCGCAAGCATGAGGGTGTGATTGATCTCTATATTGATCCGGAAACGAACCTTCTCGCCGCCTGGCGGCTCGGCACGATGTATGCCGCCCTACCCGGAGACGTCCTGCCTGACGAAGTCCCGGTCCCGCCTGCTGCGCCCTTGCGCATTGTAGAAAATTACCAGACCTATGACGGCATTACCCTACCCCAGGCCTATGCGTCGCTGACGCCGGACGGCAAGGCGGCGGGGACCCATGTCATTTTATCGGCGTCGTTTACAGAGCCGTTCCCGCATGACGCATTGCGTAAACCCGATGACGCCCGCATCGTATTTAGTCGCGACGACTAAGGGCGTCATCAGCAATCTGAAAACGCCAAAAAATAGCGCCAGACGGTCTGTAAGCCGGGTTCTGTACCGCTTCCTTCTTGCGAAAAAGGCGGCGACGGCCATTCCTCTAGACGACCGCTTGCGCGGCCGCTCAAGCAACCAACCCGGACGGCTCGGCGTGAAAACCCGCCTGCCTAAAAAGGCGCGCCGTCCCTATTCGGTCTTGCTCCAGGCGGGGCTTGCCATGCCTGCCCTGTCGCCAGCGCAGCGGTGCGCTCTTACCGCACCTTTTCACCCTTACCCCGAAACAAGTCCGAGGCGGTTTGTTCTCTGTGGCGCTTTCCCTCAACGCACCCCTTGCAGGGCCCGCCGGCCGGGCGTTACCCGGCGCCTTGTCTCCATGGAGCCCGGACTTTCCTCCCACCTTCGCTCTGCGAGCTTCGGCGCGGCAGGCCCGTTATGCGGCTAAACCGCAGGCTTGTCGCGCCATAGCCCGGAGGGCGAAGGCGGGCGACCGTCCGACCGTCTGGCGGGGGAGATGTGGGATACAAATGCTAGAACGTCAACGCTTCTTTGGCATGGGCGTATTTTACAAACAGCCAGCCTCAAACTGGGCGGCTTTTGCGTCAACTAAATACCCATCATCATCGAACAAAAGGAAAACATAGACCAATTTAGTACAGGGAAGCCCTTGCACCGCCGCCTGGAAAATCTCTGCGCCTTGTTCAACAGGTGAAGTCAGTCGGTCGCGCACGTATAAGCTCAATTCATTCGTTCGCTCAAAGCCAGCCGCTATTAATTTTGCCTCTACTTCTGCCCTCGCGATGTGTTCAGAAACTAGAACAGTGTAGATTGAACCTTGATCGCCCCAATTCATGGTCTGGCTTGATAGTTCATCAGCTATCTGACGGACTAGCCGGTCATTCCCATAATCTGCAAACAAAATTGCATATGTAAGGCGTCCGTGAGGGGTCAACGAATAAACGGACGCTGCGACAAGCAAAATTACCAAGAAAATCCCTGTATATTTCAATAGCCTCATCATTACCTAGCGCGCTTAACTTGCGCCAGCGCCGCCTTCGTCCTCGGGTCAAACCCCTGCCCCAGTGACGCCGGACAGAACCTTCTTTGAAACGCCAGCAGCGCAGCGGCGTGATCGCCCGGCGGGGCGTCATAGCCGATTTCGGCGAGTGCTTTGCGCGCATCGTCGTAGGAAACGCTATGTCCGGCCTTCGCATCGCCGGTGAATGGCGCCAGCGCCAGGCCTTCCGCCGCCAATTGGTCCCAGGGGAATTTCTCACCCGGGTCTTCCTTGCGGCGCGGGGCGATGTCGGAATGCGCCAGTACATATCCCGGTGCGATTTTATGACGTTTGCGGATGTCTTTGAGCAGCGCGATAACGCTGGCGATCTGCACATCGGGGAAATCACGATAGCCAAATTCATGGCCGGGATTGACAATCTCTATACCGATGGTGCGCGCATTGATGTCGTACTCACCCTTCCAGGCGGAAACGCCTGCATGCCAGGCGCGCATATCCTCCATCACCAGGCGATAGCAATCGCCGTTTTCTTCCACCAGATAATGCGCGCTGACTTTCGCCTTCGCATCGCGCAACCGGTCCAGCGCCGCCTTGCCCGTCTCCATGCCGGTATAATGCAGGATCACCATATCGACGGTTCTGCCGCGAATGTCGAAATTCGGCGATGGCGTATCAATCATTTTCACAGCACGGCTCCGGGCTCACTGATCTCTGCTTTTATGTCCTGTTTCCTGGCGCGACGCAAAAGCACGAAGCCGACGCCGGCAAGCACCATTACGCCGCCGGCAATCATCCGCGGGCCGAACGGATCACCAAGCAGCACCACCCCAAAAAAGATCGCCAGCACCGTCGTCAACAACACGCTCGGCGCCACCACGCTTACCGGTAGGCGCTGCAACAACCAGTAATAGACCGTATGGCCGAAAATCGAGCCGCCAATCGCCGAGTAAAGGATGGCGCTGACGATGAGCGTTTTGTTGCTGGCGGCGAGCGCCTCAGACTGGCCGGTCTCAAACAACGCCGTTCCGGTCCACAGACCAACCGCGCCGACCACCGCAAACCAGGAGAGCAGTTCAATCGGTTTGAAGGCTTTGGCCTGTTTGACTAAAATTGCGCCAATCGCTTCAGCCAGCGAGCCGGCCGCAACCAGCCCGATGCCGAGCGGGATGTGGACATCCGCGCCAGCCTCATCATGGCCGCCAAGCGCGATGATCGCAACGCCAGCGAAAGCAAAAGCGATACCCAGCCCGCTGCGCCAGCCAATTTTGTCGCCCAAAAACAAGATCGACAATATCGTCGCAAAGGGAACGTAAAGCTCCATCGCAATCGCCGCGGTTGAGGCGGTGGCGTATTTCAGCCCCGTGAACATGAAACCATAATTCACCGCGCCAAGACACAGGCCAGCGCTCAGCACCCGGACCATATGTCCCGGCCGCCAGCGCAGAAAGCGCGACAGCAACAAAGCCACCAGCGTCATCCGGATCGCCGCATAAAACATCGGCGGCAACTCACCGATCGCCACTTTAATGACGACAAAGTGAAAGCCCCAGACCAGACACATGGCGAACCAGATTGATAATTCGCGGATGCTCAACGCACGCTCCTGCGACAAAACGAAAGATGCTACAGCCCGATTACGCCAAACCGGCAATGCTCAGCAATCGAATTTATCTGTAACAGGAATCAGGCGGAAAGACGGCGGTTTAGGCGCCGGCAGGCCGCCAGCCGGTGCGGTCGGTTTTGCTTATCAGCCCGGCAATGGCGGAAATCGCCAACACTACCGGCGCGGCAATCGCGACGGCCGCAATTGCAAGCGCAGAGATAATCAGGAACCCCAGAAATATCAGCGCATCCGCGCCCCGCGCTAGCGCGGTCTCAGATCGCTCTGATTTTTGACTTTCAGGCCCCGACAGTTTTTTCAAAACACCCACCAAACGCAGATCAACCAAACACCATCAAAGCACTGGCCGGCGACTTCGTCCAGACGCCACAACCCGCATTCAATCACACAATTCACCGCAAATCGGTTAAAATTTGCTCATAAGCGGTATTGATCGCCGCCATACGCCCCTCGCCGATCTTCAAAAGATCGGGCGGCACGCCTCTGGCGATTAAAATATCCGGGTGATGATCGCGCACCAAAGCGCGATAGGCGGCTTTGATGTCATCCTCGCTGGCGCCGTGGTCGACGCCCAAAATGAGGTAGGGATCATCCTCGCCAAGACCGAGATGCGCGGCTTTGAGGCGATGATAGGCGGCGCCTTTTACGCCGAAAGCGCGCGCGGTGCGGTCCAGCAATTCAAGCTCGCGCGGATGCGCGACGCCGTCGGCGACGGCGATATGGAACAGGCAATCCAGCACATCTTCCAGCACCGCCGGCGCATCGGCGAAAATCTTGGTGACGCGCTTTAGATATTCATCAAAGCCCGCGACGTCCTGCTGGGCGAGCTGATAGACCATGCGGACTTTGCCGGCATCCTGCTCGTCAAACTGGAAAAAATCCCGGAACGCTTCGACCTCATCGTCGGTGACGACGCCGTCGGCCTTGGCCATCTTTGCCGACAGGGCGATCAGCGCGATGGAAAACTCGGTTTCCTTGCGGCGCTGTTTCTGCGCGGCAAGCGTTTCCAACAAGCCGCCAAGCGTGCGCCTGCCGGCTTCTAGAATGGTGGTTTCTATTCGGTCCCAAAGCGTCATGTGAACGGTTTAATCTGCAAGCGCGTAGATGGGAAGGCGCCAATGGTTAACGCCCCACGCGGGGCTCATTTGTTATCCGGGTCGTAATGCAATATCGGCGATAGCCATTTTTCCACCTCCGCCAGCGGCATGGCTTTGCGTTTGGCATAATCAGCAACCTGGTCGCGCTCGATTTTGCCGACGCCGAAATAAAGCGAGGCTGGATGGGAGAAATAGAGCCCGCTCACCGAGGCCGGCGGGGTCATCGCAAAGCTTTCCGTCAGCGCCATGCCGGCATTGGTCTCCGGGTCCAGAAGCTGAAACAGCGTCGCCTTTTCGGTGTGGTCCGGCTGCGCCGGATAGCCCGGCGCCGGGCGAATGCCTTGATAGGCTTCTTTGATGAGCTGCTCAGGCGCAAAGTCCTCGTCTTTCGCAAAGGCCCAATGCTCGCGCCGGACGCGTTCATGCATATGCTCGGCAAACGCCTCCGCCAGCCGGTCAGCGAGCGATTTTGAAAGGATGGCCGAGTAATTGTCGTTGCGTTGGTCGTGGGCGTTTGAAAATGTCTCTTCGCCAATTCCCGCCGTCACCGCAAAGCCGCCAATATAATCGGCGATGCCGCTCTCTTCCGGGGCGACAAAGTCAGCCAGGCAATAATTAACGCCGCCTTCGCGTTTGGCGATTTGCTGGCGTAGGCAATGCAGCACAGCAAGTTCTTCGTTGCGGGCCTCGTCCTTATAGAGAACGATATCATCGCCGCGCGCATTCGCCGGCCATAGCCCGACAACACCATGGGCGGTCAGCGCCTTGTCGGCGATGATCTGGCGGAGCATTTTCTGCGCGTCGTCAAACAACCCCCGCGCCGCCTCGCCGACCTTGGCGTCATCCAAGATTTGCGGATAGCGCCCATGCAACTCCCAGGAGGCAAAGAACGGCGTCCAGTCGATATAGCGCGCCAGCGTTTCAAGGTCATAGTCGCGGAAACTTTTAACGCCGGTGAAGGAAGGTTTGGGCGGCGTGTAACCTGACCAGTCCATCACCGGCTTGTTGGCGCGCGCATCTGCAATGGAAATACGTTTAGTTTTACTAGCGCCTTTCTCATAGCTCTCGCGGATTTTGACGTATTCTTGCGCGACGCCGTCAAGATAGTCGCCGCGCCGCTCCTCTGACACCAGCGCGCCGGCAACGCCCACCGCGCGGCTGGCGTCGGTAACATAGACGACGCCATGGTCATAATTGGGTGCGATTTTCACCGCCGTGTGGGCGCGGCTGGTGGTCGCGCCGCCGATCAGCAGCGGTATGTCAAAGCCTTCGCGCTTCATCTCTGCGGCGAGGTTGCGCATTTCATCAAGGCTCGGCGTGATCAATCCGGAAACGCCGATAATATCGACCTTATGCGCGCGCGCCTCGCTCAAGATTTTCGCGGCCGGGACCATCACGCCCAAATCGATGATTTCGTAATTATTACATTGCAGCACCACGCCGACAATGTTCTTGCCGATGTCGTGGACATCGCCCTTCACCGTCGCCATCAAGATGACGCCGTTCGGCTTTCCCTGTTCGAGGCCCTGCTCCTCTTTTTCCTTTTCCATGAACGGCGTGAGGTAAGCCACCGACTGCTTCATCACCCGCGCTGATTTCACCACTTGCGGCAGGAACATTTTACCGTCGCCAAAAAGGTCGCCAACGATGTTCATTCCATCCATCAACGGGCCTTCGATGACATGCAAAGGGCGGCCGAGTTTTGCCCGCGCCTCTTCGGTGTCCTCGACGATAAATTCTGTAATGCCTTTCACCAGCGCATGGCGAAGACGCTCCTCCACCGGGGCCTCACGCCACGACAAATCCTTGACCGTCACCTGACCGGCCTCGCCGCGATATTGCTCAGCGACCTCCAACAAACGCTCGGTCCCGTCCGGGCTCCGGTTTAAAATAACGTCTTCAACCGCTTCGCGAAGTTTCGGTTCAATCTCGTCATAGATCGCCAGCTGTCCGGCATTGACGATGCCCATATCAAGCCCGGCCTTGATGGCGTGGTATAAAAACACCGAATGCATCGCCTCGCGCACAGGCTCGTTGCCGCGGAATGAAAACGAAATATTGGAAACCCCGCCGGAGACTTTCACATGTGGAAGATTGTCTTTGATGCGCTTTGTCGCCTCAAGAAAATCCACCGCATAATTGTCGTGTTCTTCAATACCGGTGGCGACCGCGAAAATGTTGGGGTCGAAAATAATATCTTCCGGCGGAAACCCCGCGTCGGTGAGAAGTTTGTAGGAGCGTTCGCAAATTTCAAACTTGCGGTCAGCGGTATCGGCCTGCCCGTCCTCGTCAAACGCCATCACCACGCTGGCCGCGCCATAACGCATAATTTTGTTGGCATGGTCGAGGAAAGCCGCCTCGCCTTCCTTCAGAGAAATCGAATTGACAATCGCCTTGCCCTGAACATTTTTAAGCCCCTCTTCGATCACCTCCCATTTGGAGGAATCAATCATCACCGGCACGCGCGAAATATCCGGCTCTGAGGCGATCAGGCGCAAGAAGGTCTGCATCGCTTCGACGCCGTCGAGCATGCCTTCGTCCATGTTAACGTCAATCACCTGGGCGCCATTTTCCACTTGCTGGCGCGCCACAGTGAGGCCATCCTCATAGCGGCCATCTTTAATCAGCTTACGGAATTTTGCCGAGCCGGTGACATTGGTGCGCTCGCCAATATTGACGAATGTTGCGCGCGCAGCGGCGCTCATGTCGAGCCCGCCTCGCCGCCGCGGACAAGCCCCGGCAACCCGTCTATCGACAGTGCATTGGTCTGATAGCGACGTTCTTTCCACTCATCGAGTGGCTTGTGTTCCAGATGCCGATGCAACTGCTCGCGCTCGCCTTTGAAGTCAAAAAACGGCACGCCCCAGCCACAGCTATCGGCAACTTTGTCGATGGAGATTTTTATAATCGCGCGGGCGCGATCGAATGCTGGGAACAATGCTTTGAGCTCTGCAAAGCCAGGCGTATCTATCGCCACCGCTTGGCCGCGACCATATATCCGCAAAATGCTCGCCGCACCGTCAAACGCGCAAAACATCAACGTGATACGGCCATTTTCATTCAGATGCGCATGGGTTTCAATGCCCGAGCCGCCAAGGTCAATCCAGGCGATGGTATGCGCATCGAGAATACGAATACTGTCATAGCCCTTCGGCGACAGATTGACCGACCCACTCGACGACAACGGCGCGGTGGCGACGAAGAAAATCTTTTGACGTAAAATGAACTCTACATGGCTGTCGTTTAACGCCTCGAAGGTCTTACCCATAAAACTAATTCGCTTTTTTGTTATTTACGCCAGCCGCTCACGCCGCATGATCAATAGGTTTGACCGTGGGGCGGACGCCAAGCATGTGACACAGCGCATAAGCGAGGTCGTCGCGGTTAAGCGTGTAGAAGTGGAAATGATTAACCCCGTGCTCGGCCAGTTCCTGACATTGCTCGGCCGCAACTGTCGCCGCAATCAGCCGGCGCGTTGACGGATCGTCTTCGAGGTTTTGAAACAGCTTCACCAACCGGCCCGGCACTGTCGTACCGCAAATATCGGCCATCCGCCGCATCCCGTTGAAGTTCGTCACCGGCATGATGCCGGGCACAATCGGGATATCAATGCCCGCCGCCCGGATCGTATCGCGATAACGCAGAAACGCAGTGTTATCATAAAAGAACTGCGTGATCGCGCGTGTGGCGCCGGCGTCTATTTTGCGTTTCAGCATCTCGATATCGGCGTTCATCGACGGCGAGTCCGGGTGCTTTTCCGGGTAACAGCCAACGGTAATTTCAAACGGCGCGATTTTCATCGCCCCAGCGGCGAGTTCGGCTGCGTTGGCGTAGCCGTCCGGATGCGGAATATAGGGCTCTCCGGCGCCATTTGGCGGATCGCCGCGCAAGGCGACAATATGTTTAACGCCTGCCGCCCAATAGGACTTCAAAACCGCGTCAATCTCATCGCGCGTCGCCGCAACGCAAGTTAAATGCGCGGCCACCGGAATATTGGTTTCCTTAATGATGCGCGTGACGGTTTCATGGGTGCGCTCGCGCGTTGACCCGCCGGCGCCGTAAGTAACGGAGACAAAGTCCGGCCGCAGCGGCGCCAGTTTATTCACCGCCGACCACAATTTTTCGTGCATCGCCGGCGTCTTGGGCGGAAAGAATTCAAAGGAGACATGAAGGTCTGACATTTTACTTCTCCATCATCACGCAGCACTGCGCGCACGCAAGCGGCGAACATCGGCCGGCGCGCGACACAGCCATATTTTTACGGTGAGTTTCTTCTTCTCTCCCGAGGCTGGCGACAGAGTTTCAATCTGTTCCAGCTGCAATCCGGACGCCGCGCACCAGTCGCGCACTTCATCATCGGAAAAGCCGAGCCGGCGATGGGCGTGTTCATCGCGCAGAAATTCCAGGTCATGCGGTGCAAAGTCGGAAATGATTAAACAGCCGCCGGGCTTTAATAGCCGCGCCGCCTCATCCACGGCGGCGCCAGGTTCGGCGAGGTAATGCAAGACGTGATGCACGCAAACCACATCCGCCGAAGCGCCGTCCATCGCCAGTGAGAACAAATCGCCATGGCGCGCCTGCGCATGATTAATCCCCGCCCGTTCCAGATTAGCGCGGGCAATCGCCAGCATCTCGTGGGAGAGATCATAGCCGACGCCCGAACGATAGTGGTCGGCGAAAACCTCCAACATGCGGCCGGTGCCGGTGCCAAGATCGACAAAGGTATCGACCGGCTTGTCGCCCGCGAGCTTGACGATACGCGCTTCGATGTCCGATTCTGGCAGATGCAGCTGGCGCAGCTTGTTCCACTCGTTTGCGTTGGACTGGAAATAGGCCGCCGCTTGCGCCGCCCTGGCAGTCCGGCTCTGGGCGAACCGCTCTGCGTCGCGCGCCAAAATCCGGTCTTCGGCCTCGCTCACCGCCGCCACAGCGTCCAAAACCGCCGAAAGACTGCGGTCATTGTGCGCCTGGCCGGCGATGCGGTAGAACATCCAGGC
>JAJFFZ010000243.1 GCA_021776395.1 Hyphococcus sp.
CGATAGCCTTAAATGGGAGCTGAAAAACAACCCGCTATTTCGCGCGCTGGACGAGGCGACGTTTGATAATTTATTGCGTGCCGCCAAACCCAAAATATACAAAAGCCGCGCGTCCATTTTTCATGAAGGCGATCCGGGCGGCAGCATGTTGATGGTGCTTTCCGGGCAAATCAAAATCACCTCGCTCGTGGCCAACGGAAAAGAATGCGTGCTGGCGTTTATGGGCCCCGGTGATGTGATCGGCGAGCTCACGGTGCTGGATGGCGGCGCCCGCACAGCATCCGCGCAAGCCATTGAGGCGTCGCGGGTTCTGGAACTCACCCGCAACGCTTTCATGACCGTTATGGAGAATAATCCGTCTACGGCGCTTAAAATCATTGAAATTCTCTGCAAACGCCTTCGCGCAACTTCCGAAATGGTAGAAGACGCAGCGCTGCTTGCCGCCGCGCCGCGCCTCGCCCGAACACTGTTGCGTCTGGCGCGCTCTAACGGCGTTACAACAGATGACGGCGTTATGATCGACCTACCGCTGTCGCAATCGACGCTGGGCGCACATGCGGGGCTCTTGCGCGAAAGCGTCAACCGCCAATTGCGCGCCTGGGAAGCGGAGAAAACTGTCGACCGCCGCGATGACCGGATTATTATTCTGCGCGAGGATATTTTGAGCGACATCAGCGAAGGCGGCGCATAACCCCTGCCGATCGATGATCGCGGCCTGTCCACACAAAATGCTCGTTTAGGGATTAGCGCGAATGTGATTTAATAAGTCTCGGTTCGTTGGCATCATCGGTGTAAACCGGTCAATATTTTTTTGAACTTCGTTAAACTGTTCTTGCGCAAATTCAGTCGCAGCCTCGACCTTGGGGTAGCGACGGATATCAGTTTTAAACCCCATCCCATATAAAATATATTGAACGCTGGCGGCGGAAAAAATCTCCTCTCTGAGGTGAGAATCCAGGCTCGATGGAATATTATATTGCCAAATTTTTAATTGTTCTCGAAGGCTCTCGGGGATCGTCGCCGGATCGCAATTGTCTCTCCAAAATGCGTTCTGGGACCGCTGGGTCAGCACATAATGTAATTTCAGAAAATCGATTATCCGATTCCAGTAATGTAGAAATTTCTGATTGAACCGCTTGGAGACAATATCCATTAACCCGCGCGTCGCCGGTAATTGCTCGGCGATATCTTTAGCTAACAGCTCCACCATGACCAAGGCCGACGCTTCGAGCGGCTCAAGAAAACCTGACGACATTCCGACAGCGACACAATTGTTACGCCAGAACTGCGCTCTGTGGCCGGGCCGAAATTTGATTGAGCGCAGCTCGACTTTATCCGGGCCGCTGGCTGTCTCAGAAAGGTATTGCAGCAATATTTCTTCTGCGCGTGCATCACCCTGATGTCTGCTGCTATAGACATGCCCGACGCCGCGCCGGTTCGCCAATCCGATATCCCAAATCCAGCCGGCCTCTTGAGCAGTCGAAAGCGTTTGGGAAAGGATTGGAGTATTTTCATTTTCGTAAGGAACCTGCGCCGCCAAAGCACGGTCTATGAACAAGACTTCACTGCAATCTATGAAGTCGACCCCATAATGTCCGCCCAGCAAAATCGAACGAAAGCCAGTGCAATCAATAAATATATCGCCCTCAATCTCGCCATGATGCTCGGTCGAAACGGAGGCAATGTCGCCGTTTTGGGCTACATTCACTTTCGTAACGTTATCGCTGATATACTCAACGCCAAGCTTATCGATACAATGACGTTTTAAAAACTGTGAGAACTTGCCCGCATCAAGGTGATAAGCATGGTTGGCTACGCAGGAATATTCCGGCATGCCGAGTTTCTTCGGCCCAAGATTGTGCTCGCAAAAATGCACCTGAACGGATGTTGCTTCACAAAACGACCGCCCGCGACCATCCTCTAGCCAGTGGCGGGCAATTTTCGCCTGCTGAAACCCTTGCGGCGCCGTAAACGGGTGATAATAAACGTCATCACTCGCCCCTGTCACCCAACCTACAAACTTTGTGCCTTGTTTAAATGAGGCGTCGCACGCGCGTAGAAAATCATATTCTGAAACGCCCATGGCTTTGAGCGTAAGGCGCATCGTCGGCCACGTCCCCTCACCGACGCCTATGGTGGGCATATCTGGCGATTCTATCAGGCGCAGCTTAAAATTGCGCTTTAGCCTATGCTTGGCGGCAATAACGCCTGCAGTAATCCAGCCAGCAGCGCCGCCGCCAACAATGGTTACGCTGTCAATAATTTTTTCCACGTTATAAAACCAAACTTATGCATTCTAATGATACCGCACTATTAATCGTATACAAACAGTTATGCCACATACCAATACTCTGGATATCCTGCTTGCTCTGCACCGCCACCCATCAACGCAATCGAAGCATGAAAAAATGGCGCACCGAAGCGCGCCATTTTCATTGGTGATGGCCGTCTGCAAACTTAGAAGTTCACACGCCCCGTTACGAAGTAGGAACGACCAAAGAAGTCGTAACCTGACGATGAAACAGCATTCAACCGGTTCGGGCCGGCGCCTGAATCGATCAGCGGGGGCGCCTTGTCGGCAATATTGTTGACGCCCGCAGAGATAGAGAAGCTATCTTGCGAATAGGTCAGCGACACATCGTGATACCAGAGTGAATCCACAAAATCGACAGGCTGCGTAATAAGCGTAGCCAAAAAGAATGGATTTTGATCAGGATCAATCCCATCGTCATCTTGTTGCTGAGCCCCTATATAACGGTGCTCTGATGCAAGCGTGAAATCACCCCAGTTAAACACCGAACCGACATTAACCCGATATTTCGGCGTACCGATCTCTCTGAGATTATCATCGCGATCGGTTGGATCAAATGTTTCGATCTCTTGTTCAAGCTGGATTGCAGTACGTGTCGTCAATGCCCAATCGAGAACATTGCCGGAGACCACGCCGAGCTCCATACCGAAACGCGTATCGACATCGAGGCCCTTGGCTGTCACTTCGCCAATATTGAAGAAGGACAGATCAATCCCGTTGATAATCCTCGAGGCGGCAGAACCGCCTGTTGGGCGCGTAATCAATGAGCAGAACGGGCTCGTCTGGCCGGGGAACGACGTATCAAAATAGCAGTTATTGATAATGATCGACGCAGTCGGTTCGGACACCGTATTATCAATTTTGATGTCATAATAACTTACAGCGACATTAAAATCGAACCCTTTGAACCAGGGTTGCTCCGCTTGCGCGGTGAAGGTGAACGTCCGTGAAGTTTCCGGCAACAGTGTTTCGTTACCGCCGGATGTCGTCGGAATTGTCGTAACGCCCAACGTACCGAGCAAATTCGAATCCACGAACCCGTTCATATCTGAGTCGATGAATGAGTTGACACCTGAAAGCTGACATTCACCAACGAGACGCTGGAAGTTTGTGTCGCTATCACCGCCTGCGGGGATTGCCGCAACGATGTTATTATTCAAACATGGATCGAGAAAGCCGCTCTCGCCGCCGCCCTGATCCGCCAGGAATTGCTCACGCAAGTTTGGCGCACGGAAGGACGTACCATAGCCGCCCGAAAGGCCAAACCAGTCAACCGGACGATACTGAACACGCGTGCGCCAAGTGACATCGCTGCCAAAGTTAGACTCGTCTGTGTAGCGAACAGCCGCATCAATATTGAGAAGTTTTATACCAGGTTTATCGACGATCAACGGGATGTCCACTTCGCCGAAGAACTCTACAAGATTGCGGGAACCTCGCGTCTCACCTTCCAGGAGCGGGTTTTCTGCAGCGATGTTTTGTCTTACGCCATCGAAACTGTTTTGAGAATCGATGATGTCTTTGCGATACTCAAAACCAACGCCGGCTGAGATAGCGCCGCCCCAGGGAGACTCCATCAGATCGCCCTGAACAAATGCGTTGGCGACATATTGCTCAATTGTCGTACGGTTTGTCCGGTTCCCAATCAGATAGTTAAATTCTGCATCGGACAGACGACCGTCGCCATTCGGACCAAAATGCCCCGCTGACAAACCATCAAATGGCACACAATCGGCGCCAAGCGTAAGTCCGCCGACGGCCGCCGGCGCTGTGGCTGCGAGAGGTCCGCAAACAACATTACCGCCGGCATCAAGACGTATCGTTTGCGTCGCCAACGCAAGCCGGGTCCCGTTCAAAATCGGCTGAGCGACAAACCCAGTACCGCGATCAAAGCTGAAATAGGCGTCATAGGTCCAATTGTTTTCTGCCAGCCAGCCGCCCGTCGCCAGGTCGCCGCGCAGACCGCCCACCAACCGAACTTGCTGCAATTCGACGTCGCGCGTCTGCGGCAGATTTTCAAGCGTATAGATGGGAACGACATCCGTCGGAAATGGGTTGAGCGGATTGTCAACCAGGACAGCCGCGCCCGTACCGTCAACAATGATGTTGCCGTTTGCATCTTCCTGCGGAATCAGGCCCGGAATGTCAGGAAAAATCTGCTCCGTGGTGGCGATCGATTGTGTCTGGCGATCAAAGTAGAAAGCCTCAAAATAGAACTGATTGTCGGTGCCGAACCAATCGAGATCGACTTCGCCTGTGGTCAGGATCGACGTCCGCTCCAGATCGCCGACAAGGTCAGCATTGCGGCGTTCATCGTTGTCGGAAAATTGGTCATCATACCGACGGTTACCAATGCCGCCAAGGTCTGCCGACCCCGTAGGAATCAAACTCGTCAGGAAGTTGGAAGTTGAGAAATTTGGAATGCCGGCGTCGGTCTGGCCGGGCGTGGCGACGAACCAAATATCTGCAGGTTCGAATATCGCCAGAACGACATCATCGAAAAAGCCGTTGTCAGGCGCAGAGAAGACATTGCCGCCTGCGTCAAATTCGAGCCGCCTCAAACCCGGCGACGTAAAATCGCGCTGAAAGCCTGATACGCGTTGGCGGTCATAATATTCAACGCCGAACACAATACGCGCACGATCTCCTTGCGCGCCGGCCATAAACCCGACCTGTACCTGGCTGCCGCCAGCGGCCTCAGGCGTTTCATAATTCGCGGTAAATTCGAGACCCTCAAAATCATTACGCAAGATGATGTTGACTGTACCCGCAACCGCATCCGCGCCGTAAACGGACGATCCGGCTTCCGTGGCAATTTCTGCGCGCTCAATCATCTGAAACGGAATAAGGCTGATATCCGGTTGAGCAGGCGCACCCCTCACGCCGGCTGGAGCCAGGCGACGTCCGTTCATCAACACCAGCGTTCGTTCCGGCCCAAGACCACGCAAGGAAATGTTCGAGGACCCGGTGCCGCCAGCCGGCGGTTGTTCCGTGGCGTTGGCGTTGCCGGCATTGGTGTTGAGCGTAGAGTCGATCTGTGTGCCGTTATTAACCGTTGAACGCGACAGCAACTCGGTAATCGACGTCACGCCAATCCGCCGGCTCTGGTCTACATCCAGCGTGGTCAGCGGAGACGGGCTGGAAAACGCATCTTTGCGCAAACGAGAACCCGTAACCACGATCGTATCGCGCGACTCATCGGCCGCCTCTTCAGCTGCATCTGGCACAGTCTCCACATCTTGAGCATAGGCGTTCATTGTCATCGCCCCGCTCGCCAGTAGAGCGGTAACTGATGTACGGAGCAGAATACGCCTCCGCAGCCCGGTTTTTTCTGTATTCACAATCATCTGAGTCCCTCATTTTTATCGTTATTGCGGCAAACACACGGGAATCGTGCGCCCCTCTTCGGCAAAGCCAGCCGCCTGACCCTTGAGACAACAGGGGGGGCGCACCCCTCAGATGAGAATTTGATTACCAATGGGCCTGTGACCCAGACGCCACACCCAAAACCGCTTTCCCGTTGCGGACCCAAGTGAATAGGCGCTATAATTCTGGAAATGGTCGGAGCGCGAGGGACGCGCTCCGACCAAACCGGAGGGACTACCAACAGACGCGCCATCGACGTCCCGTATCGTTTGACACCTGGAATTGAGAACCCCTCAATATTTCCTGGTGGCGACCGGTCGAGCATTGTCTGACTGCCGAGCGCTCCGACAGCGCGGGTGGGATATTGGAGCACTCATGGCGCTAGGCGATAATTCTCAAAAGCCATCAGATGTCGCCCGCCACAGGCTGGTCGATAGCGCCATTCGTAAACATGACCGCATGCTGGTGCGGTGGCTGGCAAAAAAATTCGGCGATATGGAAACGGCGCGCGATATTGCCCAAAGCACCTATTTGCGCATTTGGCGTTATGCTGAACATAACGAGATAGATAACCCGCAGGCCTTGATCTTCAAAACGGCGGCAAACCTGGCGTCAAATGAGTTCCGGGCAAGACAGCGCATGCGCTTTATCGAACAGATGACACCGCACACTGATGATGATAGAGACAATAATTGGATTGAAGATATGGCGTCGGACGCTCCAACGCCAGAGCAAATTGCGGTTGCAAAACAGGATCTGAAAACCAGCATTACGGCAATCGGAAACCTGCCCGACCGGGTTCGACATGCGTTTATCCTTAGCCGCTTCGAGCGCAAGAACTACCGTGAGATTGCCAGCGATATGAAAGTGTCGGAAAGCAGCGTCGAAAAATATATTATCGCTGCATTGAAACACTTACGTGAAGCTTTGGAACAACCCGCGCGCAACCCAAAAATCATCAACTGGCGAGCGCATCGCCAAAAAAAACAAAAAGTAACCAATGATGAGTGATAAACTTTTATACCGGCCTGCAATGCACTCAACGCAAACCGCTGAATTCTGGCTGGCAAGACAAATGTCGGGCGCAATGTCAGCCGATGAACAGGCAGCATTTTCTCGTTGGTTAGAAGCATCCGAAGACAATCGCCATGCATTTCAACGCCTAGAAGACACGCTATCGGCTACAGACATAGCCGCGCATGCGATTTTGTCTGAAAAATTTGAAAATGAACTATACGCACAGGTGAAAAAACCAACCGCATGGAGAATGCCTGCAATCGCCGCCTCTATCGCGCTCCTGTCCATTACCTTGTCGACGCTTATTTTCTTCAACTATCAGCCCCGTTCACACGGACAAACCTACGCGACAGAGATTGGCGAAACCCGCTCCTTAACCCTTGATGACGGCAGCACAGCTAAACTGAACACCAACACAATGCTGATCGTTGCATATAACAGCCGCAAAAGAAAAGTGATCCTTAACAAAGGCGAGGCGATTTTTGTTGTCGCGCGCAACACCGCCAAACCATTTATCGTTGAACTGCCGACGGCTAAAATCATGGTGACTGGAACGTCTTTTAATGTCCAAATGTCAAAGAAAGGTACGGAGATATGTGTTGTTTCTGGAACGGTCCGAATCAAGCCCACCTCAGGCCGGCTGGTTATTCTCCAAAAAGGAGATAGCATACATATTGATAACCGTGGCGATACTGGAATAATTGCGCCATTTGATCCGATTGACGTGCTTGCGTGGAGATATGGAAAGTTGCGCTTTGCGGAAATCCCGCTTCAAGACGTCGTCGACGAACTTAACCGCTATTTCAGAAAGAAAATCATCTTGCGCGATCCAACCTTGTATTTGCTTCCTGTGACAGGCGAATTTGATGCAACCAATCAAGCCGCTGCGATAGATAAAATTACGGTGGCTTTAGGTCTAGAAAACAAAACCGAAAATGGCGCGATTGTGTTGTCCAAAAAGGACAGCTAATTTCTTAGCCCTATCATCGTGTTTTCCAGATACGGCTTTGCGCGTTACCGGCCGCAAGGCTCCGGCACATCGCCGGGACCACATGGTCGGCCAAACGTTATCTTGATATGGAGTTATTGCACAAGGAGAAGATCAGCACTGAAATGACCGCTTGAGACCATCGCGCGGAGCAATCAGCCAAAAATAAATTTGCGAAACTTTCTGGACACTACCAGTCGCAGAAATGCATTAGTCCTTTGTTTTATGTAATTCTTTATCCTAAAACCGGCCTCATCCTGAGTGAAAACGACAGGCCTGCGTTTCGGGAAGCGCCCTAGATGAGCGAGGTTTTATCCGTGACAGAAAACATGCCCGCATCCTCGCCAAATGCGCTGCCTATCGCACTGACGATGGGCGATCCGGGCGGCGTTGGCGCGGAGATCGCCGTCAAAGCCTGGGCGGCGTTGCGCCATAGCGGTCCGGCGTTTTTCCTGATTGACGACCCGGCGCGGATTGCGAAAATATCCCATGAGCTAATTGTCATCCGAGAGCCAAGCCAGGCGCAGGACGCATTCGCAAACGGTCTGCCGGTACTGGCGCTCACCGGCGCCATCTCGGCAATGCCGGGCCAGTCGCAGCGGGAAAATGCGCCCGCCATTCTTGAAAGTATTGAACGTGCGGTTGGTTTTGCGATTGACGGCGCCGCTGCGGCCATCGTCACCAACCCGATCCAGAAATCAACGCTGATGGCGGCGGGGTTCGCCTTTCCGGGGCATACGGAATTTCTTGGCGACTTAACAAAGTCGGCTCCAATGACAAAGGAGCGTGAACGCGGTCCGGTGATGATGCTGTCAGGGCCGCAATTGCGCACCATTCCCGTCACCATCCATCACGCCGTCAAGGATGCGGCGGCGATGTTAACGCCGCAGCTTATTGTTCGCACCGCAATCGTAACGGCGGAAGCCTTGCGCGATGATTTTGCCATCGCCAATCCGCGCATCGCTATATCCGGTCTCAACCCGCATGCTGGCGAGGCTGGTGCGCTTGGAGTTGAGGACGACATGATTATCGCACCCGCAATCGATGAGTTGCGCGCCATGGGGCTCAACGTGCGCGGCCCCCTCCCCGCCGACACCATGTTTCATGAAGAGGCGCGCGCGACTTACGATGCGGCGTTGTGCATGTTGCACGACCAGGCGCTGATACCGGCGAAAACGCTGGCGTTTCATGACGCCGTTAATGTCACGCTTGGCCTGCCGATTGTGCGCACCTCGCCCGATCACGGCACAGCGCTCGATATTGCCGGCAAAGGCGTTGCCCGCGCCGACAGTCTGATCGCGGCAATCCGCCTTGCCGCAGACATGGCGCAAACCCGCCGCGAAAATTTATGACTTCGGACCTGCCGCCGTTACGCGAGGTGATCGAGCGCTATGATTTGGCGGCCAAGAAATCCCTCGGGCAGCACTTCCTGCTCGACCTCAACATTACCCGCAAAGTCGCCAGAGCCGGCGCTGTCAACGCCGATGACACGGTGCTGGAAATTGGCCCCGGCCCCGGCGGGTTGACGCGCGCGCTTTTGGAGACCGGCGCCCGTGTCATCGCCATTGAGCGCGACCGGCGTTGCATCGAAGCGCTTGGCGATCTTGCGGACGCGTTTCCAGGGCAGCTGCGCATTGTCGAGGCGGATGCTTTGAAAATCGCGGCGCCGGAAATTGTCGACGCCGCCGCACCAGTAAAAATTGTCGCCAACCTGCCTTACAATATTTCAACCGAATTACTGATCCGATGGCTCAAAGCCGGTCCGGCATTATGGAGCCGGATGGCGCTGATGTTTCAACGCGAAGTCGCCGACCGGATATTGGCGCCGCCCGGATCGAAAACCTATGGCCGCCTGTCGGTGATCGCTCAGGCCACCGCGTCGCCATCGCGCGGCTTTGACCTTCCCGCACGCGCCTTCACGCCGCCGCCGAAAGTCACATCAAGCGTGGTTGTGTTTGAGCCGACAATAGAGCCGTTTGAGTTCACCGCGAATCTTGAAAAAATAACCCAGGCCGCATTTTCACAGCGCCGCAAAATGTTGCGCAGTTCAATGAAATCCGTCTTCGGCGCCCGCCTCGCCGGGGTGCTCGAAGAGGCTGGCGTCAGTGAAACATTGCGCGCCGAAGACGTCAGCGTCGCGCAATATAAAATCCTGGCGGCGCTTTAAGCCCGCAACGCCTCATGCTCGCCGCGTTCAAAACTTTCTGCGAGTTTAAACTTCTGTATTTTGCCCGACCCGGTGAGCGGCCACTCGCTGACGTAAATCCAGTAAGCCGGTGTTTTTTGCGGCGACAGCCGCTCGCGGATGAAAGTTTTTAATGCGGCGGCGGTCGGCTTGTCCTCCGACGCCGGCCGAATGAAGCATGCAACTTCCTCGCCCCATTTTTCATCCGCGACGCCGACAACGGCAACCTCTGCAATCGCATCATGTTCAAGCAGCGCATTTTCAATTTCCGCCGGAAACAGGTTTTCGCCGCCGCGAATAATCAACTCCTTCACTCGCCCGGTAATCGCCACATAACCTCTGGCGTCCATGCGGCCGAGATCGCCGGTGTGCAGCCAGCCATCCTTGTCGATGGCCGCAGCCGTTGCGTCCGGGTTGTCGTTATAGCCGGTCATCACCAGATAGCCGCGCGCGCAAATTTCGCCCTGGGCGCCGACTGGAACCACTTCATTGGTTTGCGTATCACGAATAGACACCTCAACATGCGCAACCGGCTGGCCAACCGTTTTGGTTAAATCATCCATGCTGTCATCGCACCTGGTCTGCGTGATCACGGGCGAGGCTTCGGTTTGGCCGTAAACAATCTGGATGGTGCTGCCAAAACACTCCTCAGCGCTGCGGATAAGCTCCGGCGCCACCATCGCGCCGCCGGACATCATCTTTTCTACTGACGAAACATCCCGCCCGCTATTCCGGGCCTCTTCAATCAAGGCGACAATCATCGTCGGCACACCGAGAATAAAGCGGGTGCGCTCGCGCTCAGTGACGCGGATGACCATTTCAGGGTCGAACATTGGCGCCAGCAACATCGTCGCGCCAACGCCGAGACCGCCAAGCACCAAAATGGCGCAACCCGTGGTGTGAAACAGCGGCATGTGGTGAATGAAAACGTCTCCGGCGCGAACGCCAGCGCGCGTCATGGAGTCTATGCCATTTTGTATAAGCCCGTGATGATGCAGTAGCGCGCCTTTGGGAAAGCCTGTGGTGCCGGAAGTATATTGGACCTGCACAACATCGTCCGGGCGCACATTCGGCAACACGCCTTCCTGCGCACCCGCATAAAGCGCATCATGGTCAGTCAATAGAACGCGCCGGGTGATCGCCGGCAGTTGATCGCACGCCTCATCGGCAATCTGCTGCATCGGATTGCCGCGAAACTCTTCCACATAATAGATCGCTTCAGAGCGCGACTGCTCAAGAATAAATTTCAACTCACGCGCCTGATAGGCTGGGTTAACGGTGACCAGCGTCAATCCCGCCATCGCGGCGGCGAGCTCCAACACCACCCATTCGGGAATATTATTCGCATAGACCGCAATGCGGGCGCCCTTGTCATGGCGCGTCGCCAGCGCTTTGGCCAACCGTTCTGCATCCGTCAATAACTCTGCATAGGTCCATTTGCGGGCAAGCGCGCCGTCGTAGGTTAGCTCTGTCAGCGCCGCCCTGTCGGGGATAGCCGCCGCCTGACGGCGCAGCATATCGCCGACGGTCACAGCTTCCGGCGCATCGCCCGATTGTGCGGGAAAATAAGATTGCGTCAGTGAGACTTCATACATGGTTTGTTTTATTTCCCCTCAAGCCGCCCGGCGGTCTGCTTCTGCGCGCCTAGCGCGCATCCCCAACCTCACAGCTTCAAATCCAGCGGCGCACGCGGGTTTTATAAGCCGTATACTCATCACCGAATTGTCGCTCAAGATAGGCTTCCTCCTCGGCGATAATCGATTGCATGCCGATAAACGTGACGATTAATCCGCTGATCGTCAATGGTCCAGGCGCAGCAATCGTCGCGCCGGCGAGCATAACCAAGATGCCGAGATAGATTGGATTGCGCGAGGCCCCATGTGGTCCGGTTGTAACCAGCTTGGCGATATCCCCGCCATCTTGCGGCACGCCAATCCGCCACGAGGCGCCCATGTGTAAGTGGGTGAGCACCATCAGCCCGCCGCCGGCGACCATCACGGCGATGGCGAGCATTGGCGCGGGTGATGCTTGCGCATAAACCCATTGGTCGAGCGCCGGGAGCCATGCGCGGGCGATCAGATATCCGTCAAAGATGATAGCTGTGAGAAGCAAGATGCGTTGCCACGGCGTGGTTTGACGCGCGCTGACCGCAACCGCTTTGATGCGGTTTTGCAGGCTGGAAAAGATTGCGTAGCCCGCGATCCAAAGAATAAAAACTATCGTCAGTCCGGCGACGATGTTTCTGAGTTCCGCCTCGGCCATAGGTCCCTCCACAACGATCATGTAGGAAATAGCAGAAGGCGGGCGGGCGTCAACTTATAATTCCTGACACGGAGTAATGTTATAATATCGTTTGCGTGACTATTCGGCCCGCATCAGCACCGCAACCAGAAGTGCGGTTTCGTCTCCACGATTAACCCATGCATGGTTAGTCGCGCGCTGTATAACCACGTCGCCAGGCGTCAGCCGCGTCGGGCCGCCATCGTCGAGCAATAAATCAACCTCGCCCTTCACCAGAATGATGACATCAAGCGTATCGGTTTTGTGCATCATCGCATGGCGCGACGTATCCACACGCGCATGGCCCGCGCCAACGGCGCCAAACCCAAACGCCGCCGCGGCCTCGCGCTCCTCCGCTGACTTTGATGCATCCTCGGGCGCAACCGTGAACCACCGCACCTTGACGGCGCCGGCGTCGGGCTCAAGTTTGAGGTCCTGGTCTTTGAGCGTGTCGGTTGCATCCAACAACCCATCGGCGGTGAGCGGCGCGGTCCAGATTTCCGCCAGCCCCGCCTCCTCAACAGCGATCAGCTTCGCCGCCGCGCCATCGATCAGGATGCGCGAGCGGCCTGCCGTGTTATTGTCGGTAACGATGCGCCGGAGCGCAGCCCAGTCCATCGTCATTATTGCGCGATGCCTGTGCCCGGATCGACAAAGCGATCGATAACCGACAGCGCATCATAAGCGCCGCCATCATCGGGCGCCTCGCCCTCGCCCATGATGACTTCCATCCGGGCAGTGAAATAATCCTGCGCGCCAACCCTGCCGACATTGCCGCCAACGCCGACGCTGCCGCCGCCATGGCGTCCGTAAGAGCCGCTGCCGAACCCTGCACCGATGGAAACGCCGCCGCGTTGTTCGCGCGCCATATCGCGCGAGGCGACGCGAAACCAGTCATAGCCGTTAGCAAGCGCAAGCTCAGCGGCGCGGCGCAAAGCGTAGTCCTCAACCATTTCAGGCGGCATGCCGCCGGAGCCGCGATAGACGATGCGGTAACGGTCGACTTCGATTTTCGTGCTGCTATAGCCAAAATTGCTGGCGCCTGAAGGGCCATATTGCGCCGGGCCGGTCGCGGCGCATGCCGCCAATAAAGCAACCATCGATATAATTGTGAGCACTTTCATCAGCGCGCCTCCTTTTTCCGTTGCCGATTTTAGCATTTTCAACGGCCCGCCGCAAAGCCCAAACGCGCCAGCAAAACAAACGTTTGCGAAAGCGCCGCCCCCGGCGGGGCTATTGGTCGCCCGCAATGTTTTGGTTACGCGCACCACTCTGTTTACGCGCATCCGCGATAAGGAGCCCCGCAAAAATAACCGGCAATAACGAAAAGGCGCCGAAGGCGATTTGGCCGGTCATAAAAATTACAATGGTGGATGCCAAAAATCCGGCGGCGATGATACTGGCGCCGGGCAGTTTGAATTTTGGAACCGCCGCCAGAATGCCGCCAAGGATTTGTACGGCGCCCAGCGCCATCAGCAAGGAAACCCCAAGCCCGGCGTCTTCAAAAAATTTCACCTCTTGCGGCATTTGCAATAGCTTCACCGCACCCGCAGACAGGCTCATCAAAACCAGAATAACCAAAATTACCGTTTGAAATATTTTCATGTTTGCCTCAGCCTTCGCTTAAAAAATATCAACTCTCTTATGACAACCCCGGCGCTGTCACCCAAAAACCTGACCGACCACTTCCGGCTTCATCAGCACCGTCAAAACCACGCCCGCAATCGCCCCGCCGAGATGGCCTTCATGGGCGATGCGGTTTTTTTCGCGGCCCATTAGACCGGCGGAAATCGCGATGAAGACGGCCGCAAAGATGAACGCCGGGATCGGGATTGGAATGAACATCAGATAAAGCGGGGCCAATGGAAAGAACAGGCAAAACGACAACACCACGCCGGAAACGCCGTCCGATGCGCCGAGAGAAGAATAATCGAGCCGGTTGCGATTGACGTAAAAAGAAACGATGCCGCTGGTTAAGATGGCGCCGAAATACACTACCAGAAACCCGTCCGTACCGAGAAGGCCTTCAACCGTCGGGCCGAAAAACCACAGCGTCATCATGTTGAACAGGAGATGAAAATAATCGCCATGCAGAAACGACGAAGTAAAAATCCGGTAATGCTGTTTTTTGCGCGCAACAGCGCCGACATGAAACGCAAAGCTTGAAGCAAAGTCGCGGTCAACCGAAAGCGCGTAAACGCTGACAATCAAATTGACGATGATAAGCGCGATGGTCGCCGGCGCGTCGGGAAGCTCCACTAAGCGCCAGCCGCTTCATTTTGCATTTCTTCCGGCGTCGCCGTCTTCATCGCCAGCGCATGCACCGGCCCCGCCAGTTCCTCGCGCAAGATATCATTGATGAGACGTTGGCGGGCGACGCGGCTGAGCCCTTCAAATTGCGCTGACACCACCAATAGGCGAAAATGAGACTCGCCGCCTTCGCGCGCGCCCGCATGGCCGGCATGGAGGTGCGATTCATCCTTCACCTCAAGGCGAGAGGGCGACAAACGGTCATTGATTTTCCGCTGGATGGTTTGCGCAATAGACATCGGCGCGAGGTCATCGCACATCCTGCGGTTCTGTCAACATTGTGCATGCCCCCGCATCGCACCATATTAGGGCCCATGGCAAAGAAAGAATATAAGCCGCGGCTGGGTTTTGATATCCGGGTGAAACCGCCCTCCAGGAGCAAAACCAAGCCGCCGGCCTGGGCCGAGCCGGCCGACAGGACCTGCGAGAAGAAGGGCTGCGACGAACAGGCCGCCTGCTCGCTGCCCAAAAGCCCGCGCGAGCCGCGCTCGCGGGTGTGGTACTGCCTCGCCCATGCGCGCGAGCACAATAAGGGCTGGAATTATTTTGAAGGCATGAGCGACGGCGAGGCGAAAGCCGCGCGCGAGGCCAATCTCTATGGCGGCCGGCCGACCTGGTCGATGGGCAAGAATGATCGCGCCCGGGCGTCGAACAACAAATCCGGCGCCGGCGCCGCGGCGGATATGCAAGATGCGTTCGGCGTCCTCGGCAAGGCCGCAAAAGCAAAAGCGACCGGCAGCGGCCACCAGCGTGAGGGCAAACTGCTCACCAAGCTCCAGGTTAACGCCTTCGACACCCTCGCCCTGCCCTATAACGCCGCATCCGGCGAAATCCGCCGCCGTTATGCTGAACTGGTGCGCCGCTTCCACCCGGACTCCAATGGCGGCGACCGCAGCGCTGAAGAACAACTCAACGAGGTCGTCAAATCCCACACGATCTTGAAAAAGGCGCGGTTTTTGTAAGCCTTCGAGCGCCGGGCGAAAAAGTGGGAACCGGTTTTTCGCTCCCCGACCGCGAAGGCGGTCAGACCATTATCTGCGCGCCTTCGCGGTCGGGCCGGCGCGCAACAAAGAATCTAGAGTATCGGCGATTCCTTATAATCGACGATACTCTAGGCGGCGCCAAAAAGCCTTGTTAATAATCGGCTTTCGCGCGAGGTTCGCCTTTCTTGAATCCGTATAAGAGATATTCGCCCATGGCCGTCACCGACGATAAATTTCCGCAAAAGCCCGAAAAAACTGTTTCCGCAAAAAAACTCTTTGGCGTCGATGTTGAATTCGACGTGCCGGCCTTTGGCGAGCGCAACGACTATGTGCCGGAGATTGACGAGGCCTACCGGTTTGACCCGGAAACGACGATGGCGATCCTCGCCGGTTTCGCGCGCAATCGCCGGGTCATCGTTCAGGGCTATCACGGCACCGGCAAGTCGACGCATATCGAGCAGGTTGCCGCGCGCCTTAACTGGCCGTGCATTCGCATCAACCTCGACAGCCATGTCAGCCGCATCGACCTGATCGGCAAGGACGCCATCGTGGTTGAAAACGGCGTTCAGGTGACGGCCTTTAAAGAGGGCATGCTGCCATGGGCGTTTCAGCGTCCGGTGGCGCTGGTGTTTGACGAATATGACGCCGGCCGGCCCGATGTGATGTTCGTCATCCAGCGGGTGCTGGAGGCGGAAGGCCGGCTCACCCTGCTCGACCAGAACAAAGTCTTGCGGCCCAATCCGTGGTTCCGCCTGTTCGCCACCACCAACACCATCGGCCTTGGCGACACCACCGGGCTTTATCACGGCACTCAGCAAATCAACCAGGGTCAGATGGACCGCTGGTCCATCGTCACGACACTGAATTATCTCGACCCCAAGGAAGAAACCGAAATCGTCATCGCCAAAGTCCCGCTTTATAATTCAGCCAAAGGCCGCGAGGCGATTGAGGCGATGGTGCGGGTCGCCGACATGACCCGCAACGCCTTTATCACCGGCGACATTTCCACCGTCATGAGCCCGCGCACGGTGATCACCTGGGCGCAAAATGCGGAAATTTTTAAAGATATCGGCTATGCTTTTCGGGTGACGTTTTTAAACAAATGCGATGAGCTGGAGCGCCCAAGCGTGGCTGAGTTCTACCAGCGCGCCTTTGGCGAGGATTTGCCCGAGGCGGCCCCGGAAGTGAGCGTCGCATAGTTGTTATCTATTTGAACCAATTGCGAGAAACAATAACCTTGCCGATTAACGAAATCACGCTAGAAACGCATCCGTGTCAAAATCAGTTCGTACCCCTTCCGCGCCCGCAGTAGCGTCCTTAAATCAAACCGACGCTTTCGCGCGCATTTCTGACCATTGCCAGCATTTTCGCGGCGCCGCGCCCACGCGCAGCATCGGCCAGCTGGTGTTAAACCTGTCGCTTTATGGCGGCTTGATTGCAGCGATGTATGGCCTGGTCGCCATCGGCGCCTGGTGGGCGGCGCTACTGCTCAGCATTCCCGCCTCGGGCATTTTGATGCGATTGTTTATTATCCAGCATGATTGCGGCCACGGCGCTTTCTTCAAATCCAAACGCGCCAATCACGCCGTTGGCTGGTTAATCAGCGTTCTGAGTTTCACGCCCTATGGCTACTGGCGCGATGCGCATAATCGCCACCACGCCAATTCCGGCAATCTCACCAAACGCGGCATGGGCGGCGTTGATACGCTGACGGTTGAGGAATTCAAACGCCTCACCCCGCGCAACAAAGCCTTGTATAAATTCTACCGTCATCCGCTGACGCTGTTGGTGTTCGGCCCGCCGGTTTATTTCCTCCTGTTGCAACGCCTGCCCATGGACGCCGGCCCAATGCCCTATACGGAAGTCTATTTCGGCATGAAGGGACCGCGCATCTGGCAAAGCGTGATGTTGTTAAACCTGGCGCTGGTGGTGTTCTATGGCGCGCTTGCGTTTTTCCTCGGCGGCCTTGCAACGCTGATTGTCATCGCGCCCACTGTCTCGCTCGCTGGCGTCGCCGGCTCGTGGCTGTTTTATGTCCAGCATCAATATGAAGACGCCTATTGGGCCGAACGCAAAGACTGGAGCTATAACGCCGCCGCGCTTCTGGGCAGCTCGCACTATGATCTGCCGCGCATCCTGCAATGGTTCACCGGCAATATCGGCCTCCACCACATCCACCATTTGTGCAGCCTCATTCCCAATTACCGGCTGCAGGAATGTTATGACGCCAGCCCCGAACTTCAGGCGCTGCCCAAGCTCAGCATCCGCGACAGCCTAAAATCTCCGGGCATGACATTGTGGGACGAACAAAGCGGGCGGATGGTCGGGTTTGGCGCGGTTCGGTGATGGGCGGCGGTGTTACCCCCTCCGTCACTACGTGACACCTCCCCCGTTTTCACGGGGGAGGAATTAGGTTGCGCTTGAGGCTAGGTTGTTCTTCCCCCGTTTACGGGGGAAGTGGCCCGAAGGGCCGATGGGGGTCTGCGGCGGTTCAACATGTTTTGACATTTCGGGTTCCTTACAAAGACATAAGGAGATGTATGAGTCCCCTAGCGCACTTGCGTATGGGCGCCAAAACCGGC
>JAJFFZ010000244.1 GCA_021776395.1 Hyphococcus sp.
CGGTCAAGACGGTTGGCCAAGGATTGGGAACGGTCAATGGAAAGCGCCATCGCATGGCTCTTTCTTGCGCATATCCGCATCGTTACGCGAAGATTGGCAAGGCTTTGGTGCTAAATGCTTCTTTTTGATTCAGGCTCTAAGCGAAGCGTGCAACTATCTGATGTGCATGTGCTGGTGTTTAGCGTTAGCCATGTTCTTAATGAATGTTGCCCTGATTTGCGGCTCAGCTGCGGCGACATGCTGGCATATCTACTGGTCCCTCTCTAACCCTATAGCGGAATATTGCCTGTTTGGTATCCCAATGCTGCGGCGGCGTAAAGCCGAACGCGCGCCATGTCTTTGCTACATGAACTATGGCGATAGCCATGCATTACAACCTTCGGTTCTATTTTGACGCGCGCGCAGGCCGGTCGGTACTACGAGCAGGGGGATTCCCATTGTTTCGTCATTTTGAATGGAGCGTGATTTCGCTCTAAAATATTAGGCCAGTGATTAGCCAGATGTGTCATGGTTCTGACTACATCATTATTGATGCTGGATCTGAGGATGGCGGCATTGATATTACTCAGTGGGCGGCAAAAGTTGTTCCGCACATATCGGCAGCGCAACGGCGGCGAGCTTTTGTATGAATTTCTTCTCTTGGCGCGCGCCCAGGCGTTAGGCGACGGCTTGAGTTCGATCAATTCTACTGGTGCTTGTCCGAGCGCTCTCTATCGGTCTCAATACTTTGCTTGTGCTTGCACACACCCGTTGCCAGATACGTACAACTATCGCGGGATTGAAAACGGCTGCGAATATCTAAAAAGGCGTATTTTCAGCAACTTGCGAGAAATTATCCTCTCTAACTAACCATTTACCTTAAGTTTTTGTAAAATTAACTGGCATCCATGTTGCTTAGCAGTATATTGTATCCAGTGAGTATTTGTAGCTTTGGGGTTTGTTGACATGCGATTATCAGTGCTGGTTATCACTTTGAGTCTTTTGGCGGGCGCAGTACAGGCGTCTACGGTTAGTGTCTCGAATGGAGATTTTGAAGCACCATATGAGCTGACGAATGTATCAGCTCTGGGAAATTGGGACTTTGGGGCCCCAGGTTGGACTGCCGGCGGCGCTGGCGCGGCGGGCACTTGGGAATATTCCGACAGTGTTTTTGGGCCAAGTATTCCGGCCGCCATTGGCGATAGAGTTGCTTATGTAAATGCCGGATCGACTCTATATCAGTCCCTTGGCATTAATATTGAAGCAGATACAGGTTATTCCCTTTCCGCAATCTTTGGAAATCGCCTGGATGTGTCTGGGTTTGGTGGGTCGTATGGGTTCTATGCTGGCGATCCTACAAACATCATCGGCAGCCTATATGAGATTGTGAATCCTGGAGACGGCGCCTTCAGTGTTCAGTCCGTGACGGCCTTGGCGGCGCTGTTTGTGGATTATATCGGTCAGGAGCTCGGCATTATATTTACTGGGGAGTTCGGTCAAACCAATTTTGACAACGTCGGTGTTGAGAGGCTCTCATCTTATCAAGATGAGGTCGCCATTGTTCCAGTGCCTGCGGCAATCTGGCTATTTGGGTCTGCTCTCTTTGCGGGTGGTTTTCTCACACGCCGTAAAAAAGCCGCTTAAGTCACGAATTCCTAGAGCAAATCCGAGTTAAATTGAATCATGGATTTGCTCTAGATCCTTTGTTTGCTGCATTTCTATCGGAGTTGAAAGTGAATAGCTTTCAACGCGTCACACTTATCCGGAAATGCTCTAGATGAACAAAAAGGCCGCGCTTGTCGCGGCTTTTTTTGTGTCTGGATTGAAACATGACATCCTCCACTGCGGCGTACAGGATAATCTGTGTAATGCGTAGGGTGGTCGCCTCAATGCGTCGTATAAGGCACCTTTAGGTCTGATCGTACGGCTTATGCATGCGCAGCAAGTTTCCAGAGGATATCTTTTTGGGTATTGCCACGGGAGCGCCACGTCGCCGCCGTGAACTTTGCTCCCTTGTTACCGTCTATTAGAAGCGTGCTGGAGTAAATTTGTTGAGGTGCGGCCAGCTAATACGCAACGACAAGAAGATGCGGCACAGCACGGACTCAAAGTTTAAGTCAATCGGGAGGCGTCGGAATCGCCGCGTCACGTTGAGGGAGGGCTGCGGAGTTGATATCAGCTTTGCGGCGCATGACTTTTAATGGCGACCAAGTTAATTCGCCAATGAGTGCGGAAAGAGTAATTTTCCGGCTACGTTGAATAGCAAGCCGGCTTGGGTTGATTGCCGGCAATCCGCAGACAGCATCCTTCAGTGCTCGAAGATAGGCGCCCGCGACTCCGCAAAAAAGAAACCGTATCAAGAGGTAAATATTCACGGCGATATGAAAAGGCGTCAGCCCAATCAATAACGGCGTTGGCATATTGCGGTAAAACGTCCATATCCGATTACGATGCCCATGATAAATGGTAAAATCACTCCGCTTGCCGGTAATGCCGGAGCCCTCATGGAGCACCCGCGCTCTAGCCACCTGAACGACGCGGCCGCCCATAAGGCGGAGTCGGAAAGCGAGATCAACATCCTCACCGTAGCAAAAAAACCGCTCTTCAAAACCGCCAAGCTTTTCAAAAACATGTCGGCGATAAAGCGCCGCCGCCGCGCAAGGCGCAAACACCTCTCCATCCGGGGGCAAGCTTTCTACGGGCCAACCAAAATGCCCTCTATAGGGCAGCCCAAACGCATGATAGGCGTCGCCCGCGCCGTCGAGTTTGCTGAGGTCAAGTGCGTCGATCTGTGTTGATCCAAATGCATCCGCAAACGGATATTTAAGTGTCGCAGAAAAAAGCGTTTCAAGCCAATCCGGCGTCGCGTAAGCATCGGGGTTCAAAAAGGCCAACCAGTCTCCACGCGCTCGCCGAGCGGCAAGGTTGTTGCCGGCGGCAAAGCCCAGGTTGGTTTTTGACTTAATCAGCTCCGTCGCCAATGGGCAAGCTTCCGCCGCTTTTGCAGAATCGTCCGTAGATGCATTGTCAACGACGATCGTTTCAAAATCGGTAAACGATTGCTCAGCCAGACAGTCCAGGCAGCGGCGAAGCCGTTCTCCCGAGTTGTAATTGATAACAATAACAGAAATTTTTGGCATAAAACCCGTTGAACCAGTCATATACAACGTGTAGCAGAGCAACCCTGATGTCACCCGCCGTAATCTGACGGACCGGCGACGAGGGCATGCGAATCATCTGCTAATACCACGATCGACAATTATGCACAGATAGAACGACAAAATCACATTGCGGCACATGCCTCGGCGCTAGATAGGCGCCCTGCAGTTGTATCGCAGATAGGCCAAGCTATGGGAGCATTGTTGAAACGACGCAGGCCTTCCGGGCTGTTGCTTGGATAGTATTTAGGGCGCCGAGTAACGCTAGAACTTGCCATGAACAACAAACGCATTACTAGGTCAATAAGGTACAATCTGAAACGACAATTTAGGTGTGCGCAAATGTGGACGCGAACAATCGGCCAATAGTAAAATTAGGGTTTGATGAAAACTAATCAATATAGAGCTGATATAGATGGATTGCGCGCGCTTGCGGTCCTTTCAGTTTTACTTTTTCATCTAGGTATTGCGAGATTCAGCGGCGGTTTCTTGGGCGTTGATATATTTTTTGTTATTAGCGGTTTTCTGATTACGCGGCTTATCCGTAACGAAGTTTTGAAAACCGGCCGTTTCAGCTTCTCAAATTTTTACACCCGCCGCGCAAAGCGACTGTTCCCGGCTTTGTTCTTTACATTATGCATATGTTTTGTTGTCGCGTATTTTTTGTTTTCGCCGCAACATCTGCAAAGATTTGGCGGCGCGCTTGTGTATTCGCTCGTAAGCCTGTCAAATTTCTACTTTTGGCGCGAGAGCGGCTATTTTGATACCGATGCCGACCTCAAGCCGCTGTTGCACACTTGGTCACTCAGCGTTGAAGAACAGTTTTATCTGGTCTGGCCAATTGTGCTGCTGATATTACTGGCTAGCGGTCGCCGCTTCTTGACGCCGGTATTTATTTTGATCGCCGGATTGTTCAGCATTTTACTGAATATTGTATTTGCCGATGGGAAAATCGCCGTCCTGGAACGGTTTTCGCCAACGGTTGCGTCTTGGTTTTCCGATGGGGCCTCTAACATTTTTTATCTTGCGCCATTTCGTGTTTACGAATTTGGGATCGGCGCGCTCTTGGTTTGGTTGATCCGTTTTCAACCGAACGACAAGCGTTGGCTGGAGCCGCTATTTCTGTTCGGCCTGGCCATGATGGTCTGGCCTATTATTACTTATACGGAGGATGCGCCGCTTACCTTGTTCAACACGCTGCTTGCTTGCATTGGAGCGGCGCTGGCTATCTACTCTGGAACGGCGAAATATAGCGCCAGGATGTTCAACAATCCTCTGGCGGTGGGCGTCGGATTAATCAGCTATTCTCTATATTTAATTCATTGGCCCATAATTGTTTTCTACAAATATTATAAATTCGATGATTTAACCCCGATCGAGCGGGGGATAATTTTTGCGGCGGCCATTATCGTTGCGATTTTCATGTATCGTTTTATTGAACAGCCCTTCAGGCGCGGCGCCGCCTTGAAAAACTATTCGCGCTCGCGCATTGGTCTAACCTATATGTCGTTGGCGTTGGCGGCGATCGTTATGGCGTCAAATGTGTGGGCGAATAAGGGTTGGCCCTGGCGGTTCCCCGCACCCGAGTCGCAAGTTCTTCAGGCGCAGTTTCAAAAAGACAGAAGTGAATTTGTGGCGTATATGGAACGCGCAGCGTTGTATCCAACGCGATTTTCAACAGAAGACAAGTTAAAGATTTTGGTGATCGGGGATAGTCAAGCAAAAGACTTTATCCATATAATTGAGAATCTGGACACTTTTGAGGAACTGGACATTGCTTTCCTTAGAACAAGAAATGCATGCCAATCACTGGTTGGCGTCAAATACGAGAGCATTGAAAAGCGTATACGTAAGCCCTGGGTTGACCGGTGCCGCAGATATTATGAAGAATTTGACGCCGCGACGCCTGTCTTGCGGCAGGCAGATGTGATTGTATTTACTGGTTCATGGATAAGTTGGGGTGCGCAGTATTTCAATCTTACTACAAAATATGTGCGGCGGCATAATCTGGCCGCAAAGATATTTGTGATTGGCCCTAAAACACAAGGTTTTGATGGCATCGCCTTTGCTGGACGATATGGCATGCTTTCGGCGGAGGAGAAGATCAAAAGGTATCGTCCCTATGCGTTGGAAGTCAGCGCATATATCGAAGAAACCCTTAATAATGACCCGCTTATTGATCGGTATGTAAGCGTGTACGATATTTTGTGCGGGGCAAATGAGCGTGAACATTGTATCGCGTTCACTCCAGATGGCGGCATGATCATGTTCGATAACAATCATCTTACGCCAACCGGCACAAAGTTTTTATATGACCAGTTGGAAGCGCAAGGCTTTTGGGAAGATTTCCGTCCTAACTAGAGCAAATCCGAGTTAAATTGAATCATGGATTTGCGCTAGATTCTTTGTTTGCCGCATTTCTATCGGAGTTGAAAGTGAATAGCTTTCAACGCGTCACACTTATCCGGAAATGCTCTAGTGGCAAACAATATGCCAGTATCCCACTATTAAAACGGCCGCCCGTGGTCTCCATTCGCGCTTGGGCTTGGAAGTGGGCCTTCGAATCGGAAAAACCTCTTAGCCGAGTAAAGCCAATCACAACAACTCTTCGTACGTTCTCGCAATCACTGCGGCGGTGTCTGTCCAGCGCCGGTTTGTTTCAACCCAATGATGCGCTGCGGCTGTGAGGGCGGCGCGCTTTTGTGGGGCGTTTAACAAGTCTTCCAGAACCGCCGTCAACGCCCTGACGTCGCCCGGCTTTACGACGACGCCCCGCTCCTTGGCGGCGAATTCACGAAGCGGGGGAAGGTCCGAGACGACTAAGGCGCTGCGGCCCGCCATGACGTCAAGCGGTTTTAAGGGGGGGGTCAGCCGGGCGACGGGCGTGTCCGGGCGAACCAATGGAGCGATGTCGATGAGGCCATAAGCGGCGCGCGCTTCTTGCGGCGTTACGCGCCCGACAAAGTGGCTCTGGGCCGAAAGGCCCAGGCGGGCAACGGCGGCTTCCAGCGTTGGCCGCGCTGGCCCATCGCCGACGAATAGTAATTGGAATGATTGTGTTGGAAGGTTCTGGCAGGCAGTCAGGACGTCCATCAGCCCTTCATATGGCGTCAACGATCCGACAAAGCCGATCACCGGCCGCTCATCAAGGTTCCATCGAGCGCGTAAAGCCGGCGCAATTTCAGCGGCCTTATCAAAATCGATTGGCGCACAGCCATTATGGGCGATGCGAATGCGATTTTCTGGAATGCCGGCTTGTTCGAAAACTTCACCGAGCGCTGAACCATTCACGAGCAGGCGATCAGCGTTCTTTGCAACTTCTATTTCCATACGGCGCTGAGCTGCATACCCGACGGTGTGCTGGAAACCAGGCTCTACGCTGGCGCGCGTGACTTCCCACAATCCGCGCACCTCGTATATGAAGGGGAGCCCAGCCTCACGAGCGGCGCAAGCCGCTGCAAAACCTGTGATATGATTGGATGCAGCGTGAATAATATCAGGCTTTATTCTGTCGATCGCTTCACGTAACGCCATCTGGTAGGTTAGCGTATAATCTGCGATCCCATCTCCTTGGACCTTAAACGGACGGAGCCGGTCATAGCGAATATCGTCCAGGGTTTTTGCAGATTGTACGGGTTCGCCGTGTTGGCGAAGTATGGCAATCACATTGCAGCGCTCCGCCTGAAGCGCCCGCAATATCTCGTGGGAACGGCGCGTGTACCCATTGACAAGATCCGGCTCGCCCGCATGCAACGCCATAAGGATTTCTGGCGCCGCGCTATGTATTCGCTTCTTCGTCGCTACGCGCGCCGGCCATGTCGGGCCGTCTTGCGCCAGTGCATAGAGTTGTCGGTAGCGCATTAATGCGCGCGCGAGCGGTGTCCCTTCGTGAGCGGAATATTTGGTTGACGGCGGGGCGTTGCGTCCCGTTGCGCGACATAGCGCCTTCACTTTGCTGTGTTGATTAAAATTCGGGGCGGGCAAGTCTCGCAGAGGATCTTCAGGCAAGCCGCATTCAAGAGAGATAATGAGCCGCCTCCAGGATCTGGTCGCGAGGGCCTCGCCAACAAAGCGCAAAAGGCGCGCTGGCGTTGCGAGCGCGGCATGGGGCGATGTCATTGCATCGGCGAAAATATCGGCGGCGCGCATCCGCAAACTCGTGCGAAGCATTGTCAGTTCCGCTGATAATGAAGCGTTCTCGCGTTGTAGATCCGCTAACGACGTTTTTGGCGTAGCGGGTCCGTCGTCGTGTGGTGGCTTCATGGCTTCATTTCTCCGCGAACCAACATCCACCCCGACTAGACATGCCCTGACGGACCGGATACGGATGCGCCTGTTGGCAATGCATAATATTGTTCGAGCTCGCTCGCAAACAGGATCAGATTCATGAAGGTGTTTGTCATTGTCGGCACGCGGCCGGAGGCAATCAAGATGGCTCCGGTCTATATGGCTCTGAAGCAGGACCCGGCCCATGAGCCTGTACTTGTATCGACAGGTCAACACCGCCAAATGCTTGACCAGGTGCTAGACTGGTTCGGCTTGACGCCGGACCACGATCTCAACTTGATGGCGCCGAACCAAACACTTTCTCACGTTATGTCGACAGCTTTAAGCGGCCTTGATGAGCTGATTGTACTTGAAAAACCCGACGCCGTTCTTGCCCAAGGGGATACTGCAACTGTGTGCGCTGCAGCGCTTGCCGCTTTTCATAGGCGCACGCGATTTGGACATGTCGAGGCCGGCCTTCGAACGCACAATCTTGATCAACCATATCCTGAAGAGGGGTACAGGCAAATGGCCAGTCGCATCGCGAGTTGGCACTTTTGCCCAACTATGCGCGCTAAAAAGTCTTTGGAAGCTGAAATGGTCGCTGGCGAAAAATATTTGGTCGGTAATACTGTCATTGATGCGTTACTGCATACCGCTGAGCGCGTCGGTGCGCCTGAAACACATCTGACGCGCGAAAAGCTGGTCCTTATCACCGGACATCGGCGCGAAAATCACGGGGATCGATTTGACGCCGCGTTTGACGCGATTGCGGCGCTCGCTGAGGGGCACCCAAATGTGGATTTTGTTTACCCGGTGCATTTGAATCCAAATGTACGCGACGCCGCCTTTGAGCGCTTCGCCAATATGGACAATATGAGCTTAATTGAGCCTGTGCCATATCCAGAAATGGTGGCGCTGATGAAGCGGTCAACGATGATATTGACCGATTCGGGCGGTGTTCAGGAAGAGGCCCCGAGCTTTGGCGTGCCGGTATTGGTGATGCGCGACGCTACAGAACGCCAAGAGGCTGTCGAAACGGGCGTGTGTGAGCTGGTCGGCGTTGATCGGGCGCTTATTCTGGAGCGCGCGACTGCGCTCTTGACTGCGGATGCCCGGACGGATTCAGCTAAACTAATCAACCCCTTCGGCGATGGCGTCTCTGCTAAGCGGATAGCTGACATCCTCGCAGAGCGCCCGGTTGAGCCGTTATTTGACGTCTGATTGCCCTATGCTACTAGTCTCTCAAGTACAGTTGCGACGGGGCCGCATATGCCAAAAAATACGATCAATTCAGTAAGCGTTGTAGGGCTGGGCTATGTCGGTTTGCCCACTGCGGCGCTTCTTACGCGCGCCGGTTACAAAGTGCGGGGCATAGATGTCAATCAGGATATCATCGACTGTCTAAACCGTGGTGAGTGCCCCCTTGGCGAGAAAGAAGTAGCAGAGATAGTTGTTGAGGCGCTGCATTCTGGAAATTTTGAAGCCAGCTTGACGCCGACAACCGCTGACGCCTTTGTCATTTGTGTGCCGACGCCAGTGCGAGGGGACAAGTCGCCAGATCTGTCGATGGTGCGGGCCGCGATACGGGCGACCGCGCCGGTTGTTCAAAGGGGCGCATTGGTGATTTTAGAATCGACAAGTCCCATCGGCACGACCCGCAACGTCATCGCCGCAGAGCTGGCGGCCGCAGGTCTTGATCCGGAAAAGGATGTTGACGTCTGTTACTGTCCCGAACGGGTTTTCCCGGGCGCCACCGTGCGCGAGATATTGAATAATGACCGAGTAGTCGGCGGGCTAACGCAAGGCGCCGCGGAGCGCGCTAAGCTATTTTACGAATCATTCTGCAATGGCGTACCGGTTACGACGACGGCGGAAAATGCTGAATATTCCAAGCTGATGGAGAACACTTTCCGTGACGTTAACATCGCGCTAGCGAATGTCTTTGCGCGGATCGCGGAAGGTGCTGGCGTCGATGTTCAAGAAGTGATCATGCTTGCCAATCGGCACCCGCGCGTCAATGTGCATACGCCAGGGCCGGGCGTTGGCGGCCACTGCATCCCCGTTGATCCATGGTTCCTGATTGATGCAGCGCCCGCCGCAAGCAGGCTTTTACTGGATAGTCGTAATATTAATGACGGACAAGCAGAGTGGCTTCTCAACCGAGCTGAAGCGTCAAAACTGCCGCGAGGCGGCAAAGTCGCCATTCTGGGGGCCGCTTATCGCGGCGATTTGGATGATGCGCGGGAATCTCCGACAGAAAATTTACTAAGCGCACTTGAGGAGCGGGGCTACAAGTGGTCTTTGCACGACCCATTTGTCACAAAAATTAACCTGCATGGCGGCGCTGAGGTGAGCGTGCATAGTGAGCTTAGTGTTGTGCTACGCGACGCAGATGCGGCGTTCATCATGACGGATCATTCTGCATATAGAGCATTGTCTGTTGAGGCCTTTGAGGTGATGAAAGAGCGGCTGATCATCGATGGCCGACGCATGCTGCATAAGAACTCATTTCTGGAGGCGGGTTTTACCGTTATCGGCACGGGTGCGCCAACGTCGGAGTCAATTGAAGGCCTTGATGTGGAACAAAAAGCAGCACATTTGAAAGTCGTCAGCTCGAATTCCTGATTGGCGCGCTGTTTACCCTACCGCAGAAATTGGAGCGACATGTCGCGTTCGCGCGTCAGGAATCTCGCTTGAAGATAAACAGCAATCCGCGATGGATGGCTATTCGGTCTACCCAGCGCTCATAAATATTGAGCACAAAATCATCTATTTTCCGAAAGTCCGCACTGTTTTTTGGCGTCACAATGCGACCGTTTTGCTCAATCGAGTGAATAAGGCGCAACAAGAAGCAGTCATACAAGTAGCGGCTATTTTCAAATACCGGCACTGTATAAAAACATTGCGTGTCTTCGATTACATATACGCCGCCTGGCGCGAGTTTCGGGAACAAATATTCGAATGTAGCGATCGACAACGCATCTTTATGCGACCCGTCATCAATAACGATAGACAATTCCTGCGCCCGGCCCGACGCGACGTCCAAGGCTCGGGCTGATGTCTGATCGCCGACGACGATGCCGATACGGTCTCCATAGTCCTGATCTACTGTTGGGTCGTTATCCAGGCCGATGACTTTGGCGGAGGGAAAATAGTCACGCCACATCATCAACGAGCCGCCAGCGGGCCCATTGTATGTTTTTCCGCCTACGCCAATTTCCAATAATCCAACAACGCTTTCACGTCTCTCCTGAAAATATGCATCGTAGACCTGGGTATAATTGTGGTGGGCGCTGGATTTGTCCGTGCCGTATTTCAGCGCGAATGTATCGAGGTCGTTGGTGCTCATTTATTTCCTCATTAGGAGGGTGGGGTATGGTGAAAATATTAAAATAAAGAAATTTCGCAAATTTGCTTCTGGCGCTGCGCTGACAGACTTATCCAAGACGGCGCGCGTGAACAATAGAATTTTCTTTGGGGCGTTCCCATTCGCCTTTCTCAACGATGTTTTTAATTTTGTTTGCGTATGCTCTGGCATCTTGTTCTGTACGGATATCGATTGAATCTAAATACTGTAATGGCGGATCTTGGCTCTGGAAAACAATTTCGCAATTCATCGCTCGCAACGCCGAAACAATCATTGGCGTCGTCACATAATATACTTCATTGCACATATATTCCACATGCCCCTTATCAAAGTTAAACTCTTCAAGATAAGGTCGCATCAGATGCGGCGGCAAAAATAGCGGCCAAGGCACATCACAGTGCCCATCGTAGCAGTCGCGCGCATCTTGCGTCACTAGGAAAATGGTGCCGCCCGGTTTCGTGACGCGAACAATTTCCCGCAGCGAAGTCCAAAGATCCTGTATATGCTCCAACACGAACCAAGAATAAACGCCTGCGAAATATCCGGCGTTATAGGGTAATATTGATCCGTCATATAAAGCGAAGAAATCAATTAGGTTCTCTTTGTCGCCAGATGCAACCTTTGCTTTGAATTCCGCATAGCGCGTGCGCGAAACTTCAATACCGTAACATCTGATCCCCACATCATGTGCGTGTGAAAGAAACTCTCCCGCGCCGCAGCCAAATTCAAGCAACGGTGCTTGCGGCGCTTCGCCAAACCTTGCGATATGCTGTTTATAGTAACGATCAAACCGCGTGGCTTTTTTTGTTTCGGACATGCCTGCTACCTTCAATAATTATTTTGTGATTACATACTCTCTAGACGGTGTCCTTCGCCAGTAGGATGAGACCAAGCCGAAGGTTTGAGACTGTATTTAAGCTCCAGGTTGAAAGGTGTCTTTATGTGTGAAACTGGCGTAATTTGTCTAGCGCTAAATGCAACTAGGCTGCGCGGAGTATTTCACCGCTCGCTAGACTCAGCCCTTTTCCTCAAATGCAGCGCGCATCGCCTGTAGAAGGTTCTCAGCCGCTTCTTCCGGGCTGGGGGGGTGAGCGTCATTAATTGCGGCTGATTCCGCTCCGGCGTCGGTGTATTTTTTAAGCGCCAGCAGTTGGGTGAGCGGATCTTGATCGGCGCCGGGTACGGCCTGCCTCCATGCGCCGCCGCCGATAAAAATGATTGGCCGCCCCGCAGCGCGATACTCGGCCAGTTTTCCCGGTGGCGACACGGCGTCCGGCGCGCTTACCAATAACAGTGCGTGGGCGGTCGTTTGGGCGCGCCATGCGCCCTCCATATCAACGACACCACGCACACGGACGCCATCGGCAGCCGCAGCGCGGCTTTTCTCCTGGGCGGTCAGTCTACCCATCAGTACTAGTTCATAACGGGCATCGTGGGCGCGCGCTTCGGATATTAGTGAAAGCGCTCCGTCGATTGACCGCTTGTCATGTGAAAGGGAGAAGCTGCCGGTGTGCAGAACGGTGATTTTCTCGCCAACGCCGACGTTGTCCGGTGCGCTATCGGATACATTTTTGCTAGGAAAAAAAGCCGGCTGTGGAATGAGGGCTAGCGGCGTCGCCCGGGCGTAAGAGCTGACTTCGTCCAGCATGCATTGCTCCGGAGCGAAGAGGAGGTCTGCCCGAGACAAAACCGTTTTGGCAATGGTCTTTTCGGCGGTTCTGCGCAACAGGCCTTCTCGTTCCTTCAATAGTGGCTCAACGAGCCAATTATCCCGAAAATCTGCAGCCCAAGCGCATCCGAACCAGCGCGCTGTCATCAGCCCGGCAATGTGAAGGCTCTCCGGGGGGCTGGTTGTAACAACCCAGTCGGGTTTAAAATCTGTGAGCTGTTGCGTTGCGCGTGCTGCACGGATCGCCCAGCGAATATCAGGGTCTGGCAATAGAATATTGGCGCGCAGCCAGTCCTTAAGGGCGGATATCGGGCTTGAGGGGCGGCGTGAATCGCTGTTTGCGCCTGTGGCTGCTTCCTCTTGCGCCGGCGCTGGGTGCGGAACAGCGAGGCCCTCAATGTCATGCGGCAACTCAGGCGCAATAACTCTGACTATCGCATTTCGCGCAATCAGCCCCTTTGCCAGCAGGAATGGCCGCCGCGCTCCGCCAGAGACGGTTGGAGGGAAGTGTCTGGCAAGAATCAAGATTTTCATGCTATGCTGGCTAAGTTCCACCCTAGGCGTGCGCCTTCATCTTGAACATTGTTGTCGGGTGTGTATAGAGACGTCGGGTTGCGAAGACACATTTTCATATTGTTGTATTTTCAAGGTTTAGAGCCCCTGTGTCATTCACACAACCGATCTCGGATAGCGATAAAGTTGAACCGGCCTCCATGTCGCCGCGCCGGTTTGCGGGCGCCTATGAAGACTTGCGAGAGGGCTTAGGGCGCTGGCGCCTGGCGATGTGGCTTGGTTGGCGCGATGCAGTGTTGCCGATGCGCCGTGCGAAGATTGGCTTATTTTGGGTAACGATTCAATCGGGGCTTTGGGTGCTCGTGATTGCAGGGCTTTTGGGCCAAAGCCTTGGCGCCAGCGAGCCTTTCTACCCGGTTTATGTCGCCGCGGGCGTCGTCTTTTTCCAATTTATGACAAGTATGATCACTGATGGCGCCGCCACATTTATACGCGATGCATCGCTGATTCAAAACATACCTAACCCCTTGTCGTTATATGTTCTAAGAGTAGTCTTCAAAGCCTTGATCTTGCTTGCCGCGCAGATGCCCATAATCGCGATCGCATATGTGTTTGTGCCGGAGGGGCTTACTTGGACATTGGTTTGGGCGGCGCCCGCTCTGATTTGCGTGATTTTTTCCTTGACCGGACTTATTCTTTTTTTAGCGAGCATCACGCCGCTTTATCGCGACATTCCTTATATGATTGCAGCGGGGATGCGGGTTATGTTTTTCGCCACACCGGTTTTCTGGTTAGTCGACACGCAGGGCGGGTTGCGCCAGACGGTCGCGGCGTGGAACCCCTTGGCTCATTTCTTGTCCCTCGTTCGAGACCCTTTTATTGGCGCTGTGCCCTCGGTTCATTCGACAGCGATTGTCATTGGTTGCGGCGTGGTCATGTGGATAATTGGTTTTTACAGTTTTTCTCGAACCCGCACACTTGTTGCGATGTATTTATAAGGCGTGAGACGATGGTTGAAGAGCCGCTCGTAGAATTGGACAATGCGACTCTTCGCTTGCAACTACGCGGTGTGCGGAGCGCAAACGGTGCTGGCGTTCGAAATCAGGCGAGCGCGCCCCTTGTTGGCGGGAGAATCGAGCGCGCCTTATGGGGCTCGAATATCGTTGCTTTGCAAGATATCAGTTTGCAGATTTTCAGCGGTGACCGTGTTGCTTTGATTGGGCATAACGGCGCCGGCAAAACATCTCTTCTGCGCATGTTGTTAGGCATCTATACCCCTTCGGAAGGGCGCTGCTTGGTCAGGGGACGTCGCGCCGGGCTTTTGTCGCTTAACCTCGGGTTGAGCGCAGAGGCTACGCTCCGCGAAAATATTCGGCTTGCGCTTGCACTTTACGGGCTACCGTTTCAGGAAATAGAAGGGAAAACGCCGGATATTCTTGAATTTTCTGAATTGAACCATTTTGCGGATGCACCTCTGCATGCGTGTTCGGGCGGGATGAAGGCGCGGCTGGGGTTTGCCATCGCCACAAGTGTCTCTCCGGATATCTTTCTTGTCGATGAGGCGATCGGCGCCGGCGATGCCCGATTCGCGTTAAAAGCGCGCGAGCGGATTGATTCGATTTTCGAGCAAACGCGCGTCCTAATCTTGTCTTCCCATTCCTATTCAATGCTAAAGCAATTCTGCACCAAGGCGATCTGGCTCGAAAAAGGGCGTCTGAAAGCATTCGGCCCTCTCGCTGAGGTATACCGGGCTTTCGTTGGATGATGTTTCATGTGGTTGCCCATGATACGCTTGTCTAGGTGGATATTTCCTATGCATGTAGTCCCCCATAATACCCCTTTTCGCTGGCCGGGATTGCCGCTAAGTAAGTTTGGCGGCAGCCATTCCGGCGATGAAGCGGCGAGGGGTGAGTCATGGTTGACGTGACTGAAATGACGACCGAAACGGGCCAGTTTAGCGTGCCAAAAGGGGCGCGCAGTATTGCGGTTTTTGCCAACGCCAGTTTGAATCTAATCGATGGCTCCAGTATTTGGGTGCAAAGTGTCGTGCTGGCTTTGGCGCAGCTGGAAGACGTCTACGTGCATCTAATATTACGTGACCATGTCACGCGAACACTTATACTCGATCCGCTGATCAACAATCCATCTATCAATATTATTTATCGGTCTGCAGATCAGCATGATTGTGAAAACACAAAGGGGCCCTTGGATGAAGATGGTCTCGTGGCGGCTCTTGAATCTATAGATACTCAATCGCCACTGACTGGCGTCCTGGTGAGGGGAAACAGTTATGGCTTGCGGCTATGCAACACAGAGCGCTTCAGCCGCCGCTTATGGGCGTATATTCTGGATCGCCCCCCCCTGATTGGTGACGTGACTAACGAAGACTATGTGAAAATATGCAAAGAGGCGCGATTTGTTCTGACGCAGTCTGAGCCACAGCGAGCGCTCATTGAGGCCCGTATTGCAGAGGCGAACGGCAAGGTCATCGTTCTGCCGCCGATCGTTCAAATCAGCGCGGAGTTGAAAGGAAGCGTTCGGTCTGCTCCGGCGGGCAGGCCGGTAAAGTTGGTTTACTCAGGGAAATATTCGAAGTTATGGAATGTCGAAAGCTATTTCGACCTTCCCGTTCTTGGCAAAGACAGCGGTCTTGACATCAATTTGGTCTGCATCGGCGATAAAGTTCACAAAGAACGTAGCGACCCGAATTTCTATGCGCGCATTATGGAGAAACTGGAGTCCAGCCCGGGAACCACATGGCTCAAAGGGCTTGCACGGAAAAACGCCATAGAGCAGGCGTCGAAGTGTGATTTCGGTCTCTGCTGGCGATCGGACGCATTGAACAATTCTATTGAGGTGTCGACAAAATTCCTTGAGTTCGCCTCTCTCGGCATCCCGGTTTTTGTAAACCGTACCGAGACGTACGAAGGTGCTCTTGGGGCGGATTATCCATTCTTTACGAAAAAACCCGACGATGTCATCGATGCGCTAGGCGAATTAAATGACAATCCTCAGCATTATGAAGAGGCGTCGCGCCGGTGCTTGGCGTTTTCCACAGAGTTCAGTCTCGAAAAGGCGTCCCAACGATTAAAGCGACTGCTCGACTTATCGCCACCCGCACCGCGCAAAGAAAAAAAGATTGCTGCAATTGCATCGCATGAATTTAAGTTTTTGACGGCCGTCAGAGATTACCTTGAGCAAGACCCGTCAATTGAACTCATCATTGACACTTGGTCGGGACAAAGAAATCATCGCGAAGGTCATTCGCGAAGGGTGGCGAAAAAAGCTGACGTCATTTTTTGTGAGTGGTGTTGTGGTAACGCCGTTTGGTATAGCAAGCATAAAAAAGCGGGTCAAAAACTTATCATCCGCCTCCATCGTTTTGAATATTTTACGGAGTTCCCAAAACAAGTAAATATAGATAAAGTAGATGCCGTTATAGTTGTCAGCGATTTTTTCAAAGCTCTATTGATGCGTCATTTGGGGTGGCCGGCAAAGAAGATAATTGTTGAGCCCCAATATGTGAATGCCGCCTATTTTGATCGTCCCAAACAACCGGGTTCAGAGAAAACACTCGGATTTGTTGGGATTGTAGCGTTCAATCACAAACGGTTTGATCGGGCAGTCGATGTGCTCGAGCGCGTATTGGCGCGCGATCCGGATTTTAGGTTGCGCGTGCGGTCACGGATGCCGTGGGAGTTTCCCTGGGCCTGGGACGCCGACCCGCAAGCGCAGTACAATTATCAAACGCTTTTTGAACGGATCCGAACCACGCC
>JAJFFZ010000245.1 GCA_021776395.1 Hyphococcus sp.
TAGCACGCAAACCTTTCGCACCCGTCGCGCCGAAAAGCACCGGCCCGCGCGTGAATGAAGAAATCAGCGTCCCGCACGTCCTTTTGATCGATCATGAAGGTGAAAAGCGCGGCGTTGTAAAAACAGAAGACGCAATTGAGATTGCCGAAGGCGCCGGCTTGGATCTGGTCGAGGTATCGCCCAATACACAGCCGCCTGTCTGCAAAATTCTTGATTACGGAAAATACAAATACCAGCAGCAGAAAAAACGCGCCGAGGCTAAAAAGAAGCAGAAGGTCGTTGAGATCAAAGAGATCAAAATGCGCCCGAATATCGATGACCATGATTATGGCGTTAAGGTCAAAGCGATGAAGCGCTTCTTTGAGGACGGCGACAAGGTTAAGGTCACGTTACGGTTTCGCGGCCGGGAAATGGCGCACCAGGAGCGCGGCTCTGATTTGTTAAGGCGCGTGCAGGACGACTTTGAGGAGATTGCCAAAGTTGAGCAGTTTCCGAAAAAAGAGGGCCGCCAGATTATGATGGTGCTGGCGCCGCGATAGTCTGACACAACCAATACGCCTTCAAAAACCGCCTCGCGCTAGCCGCTTGAGGCGGTTTTTTGCTGGCGCATGATTTGCTTTACCATAACTGCGCGTGGGGGCCTGGCGTCGCGGTTTGTACCAGGATGGCGCCAAATTTGCGGGGAAACGGGAGAACGCTGGTCCGGATATGTCTTTTATCGGCTGGATATTCGTCGGCGGGGCCTATTTGCTGGGCTTGCTCACCGGGTGGTTTGCCTGGCGCGCGCGCCGCAGCGACCAGAAGAACCAACAAGCAGGAGAGACTGCGATGACGCCTGACCAACAAACCAAGCTCGTTCCAGACGCTGTTTCTGCGAGCGCAAAGCTGGAAGCGCTGGCTGCGGAAATCAAGAATGCCAAAGTCATGCTCCACGCCGAGAGCGAAGAGCGCGAAGAGTTAGCCGCCGCTGTCGCCTCGCTAGAAGAGGCGCTCAAACGCGCCAATGGGCGTTTGAAACTCATCTTAAAATCTGTAAAGCGCGCTAAGTCCGGCGAATAATCGCGCTACTCGTCTGTCTCTTGCGCCCGCGGGCGACCGATGCGGCGATAGGCGATTACGAGCGGAATGAAAGCCAGAAATGTCAAAACACTGGCGAGGATGAACGGCGCGCCCGGGAAATAGACGCTTGCGCCGGTTTCCAGAATGGTCATGCCGGCTATCGCAAAAGGTGTTCCGGGGGCTGAGAATGCCGCGAAGGTCTGTGTCATCAGCGGTGGCCCGATAATCATCGACAAGCTGGAGATGGCGGCGACGGCGCCTTGCAACTCACCTTGCGCATCCGGCGGCATAGTGCGCGACATGATCCCCTGCAGCGCCGGCCCGGTGATGCCGGCAAGTGAGGAGATGGCGATCAGCGCATAGATCATCCACTCCGCATCGGCGAAAGCGAACGCGACATAGGTGACGGCGGCGATGAAGGCGCCGGTAAGGGCGGCGGCGCGTTCACCAATTTTGGGGATAATAACCCGCGTCAGCCCGCCCTGAACAATCGCCGCCATCAGGCCGACAAACATCAGTGACGCGCCAATCATGCTTGCCGACCAGTGGAATTTTTCGATGGCGTAATAAGACCACACCGAAGGAAAGGTCCAATGCGCCAACTGATAAAGGAAAATCGCGCCGGCGATCGGCAGCATCACCGGATATTGGCGGAACTGTTTAAAGTTGCCAAAGGCGTTGGCGCGCCGCCAGTCGAACGGCCGTCGGTTCTCGGGTCTGTGGGTTTCTGGAAGCGCAAACAGACCAAAGCAGAAATTTGCCGCCCCAAGCGCTGCGACAAAATAAAACGGCGCGCGCGGGCCTATCTGGTCGCCAAGAAGCCCGCCAATGCCGGGCCCGATAATGAAACCCAAGCCAAAGGCGGCGCCCATTAGCCCGAAATTTGCTGCGCGCTTATCGGGCGGCGTGATATCAGCGATATAGGCGTTGGCGGTTGAAAATGTTGCAGCGAAGGCGCCGGCGAGGAGCCTTGCAACGACAATAATGCCGATGATCGGCGCCACCGCCATCACCAGAAAATCAAACGCATAAGCCGCCATTGAGACCAGCAAAACCGGTCTGCGCCCAAACCGGTCAGACAGGCCGCCGATAATCGGCATCATGATGAATTGCATCAGCGCATAAACGAAAGTGAGGTAGCCGCCCCATTTTGCCGCCTGATCGAGGCCTTCTCCGGTCACATCCATAATCAATTGCGGCATCACCGGCATGATGACGCCAAGCCCGATCATGTTGAGCATGACCGTCAGGAAAATGAAGACAAGCGCGAACCTGCCGGGCGTTTTCGCCATGAGTGAGCTTTCAATTGGCCGGGTAAGGCGCCTTATACGCTCGGCTGGGTGATGGGTGTGATCTTGAGGGCTGTAATCTGGTTTCGTCGTCTTCGCAGGATGGTAAAGCGAAACCCGTGGAATGAAAATGTCTGTCCGACCTCGGGAATACACTGGCCTTCATGGATGACCAGCCCGGCGACGGTGACAGCCTCATCGTCGGGCAGGTTCCAGTCCATGGCGCGGTTAAGGTCGCGGATGGTGACATTACCATCTACATTGATGGAGCCGTCCGATTGCGGCCTGACGCCCTGCACCGGGCTGTCATATTCATCTTCGATTTCGCCGACGATCTCTTCGAGAATGTCTTCCATGGTGACCAGCCCCATGATCGCGCCATATTCATCGACAACAAGTGCAAAATGCTCTTGTTTGAGCTTGAAGGCGGCAAGTTGTTCCTGAAGCGTTGTGGTCTCGGGCACAAAATAGGGCTCGCGTGCAATCTCCTCAAAATTGATCGCGCGCGCGTCTCCATTGGCGCTCCATAGAGCGCGCAACAAGTCCTTGGCGTGCAAAATGCCGATAATGTTGTCCGGGTTCTCCCGAAAGAGCGGCAGCCGCGTATGCGTACTCTTGAGCGCCTGGCGAATGATCGCATCATTTTTTCGGTCGAGGTCCAGCATCTCAATCGACTTGCGGTGGATCATGATTTCTTCGACGCGCAACTCATCAAGCTCCAGCGCGCCGCGGATTAAGTCGCGCGCCTCTTTGTCGACGCGGCCTTCGGAGTGATGCAGGTCTATGGCGCCGCGGAGTTCATCTTGAGCCGATAGGACGGCGCTGTGTCTGGAAACATCGAGCCCGAACATCCGCAAGAACCCGCGGACCAGAAGCTGCACCACACGCGTTATCGGCGCAAATATATAAACCACCCAACGCATCACTGGCGCGACCAGCATGGCGAAGGCGTCCGACCGCGCAATGGCGGCGGTCTTCGGCGTCACTTCGGCGAACACCAGGACCATCATTGTCATTGTGGCGGTGGCGATGACGGTGGCGACGCCGGTTGGGCCGAATATGGAAATGAAGACGCTGGTCGCCAGCGAGGTTGCGAGAATATTGACGAGGTTATTGCCCAGCAAAATGGCGCCGATCAGCCGCTCGCGGTCACGAATGAGAAAGTTGACCCGGCGCGCGCGTTTGTCGCCGTCGGAGGCGAGCTTGTGCATGCGCGCTTTTGAGACGGCCGTGAGCGCGGTTTCGGAACCGGAAAAAAACGCCGAAAGCAGGAGAAGAAATAAGATCACCCCGACCGGGATGAGGAGGGATGGATCGAGTTCGCTCATGATAGTATTGCCTTTGCGCCCGTTAGCGGGCGATTTTTTCTTTCAGAAATAACCGAACATCGTCAACCGATGCATTTTGAACAATGCGCGCGCCGCCAATCTTCTCAGCCAGAATGAGCGTGAGTTTGCCGTCTTGCACTTTCTTATCCTGCAACATCAGCGCGGTCATATTGTCCGCCGTCACATGGTCATTGCCCGGAAGGTCGCCAACCGACGCCGGCAATCCAGCGGCGGCAATATGGGCTTTGACCCGCGCCGCCTCGACCGCCGGACACAGCCCCATCCTTGCCGAATAGTCAAACGCCAGAGCCATGCCAAGCCCGACAGCCTCGCCATGGAGGAGGGCGCCGTTATAACCATAGGCGGCCTCAAAAGCGTGGCCGAATGTGTGCCCGAGATTGAGCAGTGCGCGCGCGCCCTCTTCACGTTCGTCGGCGCTGACAAGAGCGGCCTTGGCTTCGCAGGATGTCTTCACCGCATATTGGCGCTCCGCAGCCCCGCTGGACGATAAAAGCTGGGCTGCATTTTTTTCAAGCCAGTCAAAAAATTCAGGGTCCGAAATCAGCCCGTATTTCACAATTTCCGCATAGCCAGCGCGCAACTCCCGCTGCGAAAGCGTGTCGAGCGATGTCGTATCGGCGAGCACAATCGCCGGTTGGTGGAAGGCGCCGATCAGGTTTTTACCTTGCGGTACGTTGATTGCCGTTTTGCCGCCGACAGCGCTGTCCACTTGTGCGAGAAGGCTTGTGGGGATTTGCGCAAACCCACAGCCGCGCCGCAAGATAGCCGCTGCAAAGCCGGTAATGTCGCCGACAACGCCGCCGCCAAACGCAACAATCATGTCGCCGCGTTCAATGCCGAGATCGAGCAGGCGCCCGGTTAAAGTTTCAAGCTGCGCAAACGACTTTGTCGCCTCGCCGGGCGCCAGCGTGATAAAATCGAAATCAACGCCGCCATTTTTTAGCCCGTCTTTCAAGCGGTCCGCTTGTGCGGCAAAAACATTCTCGTCGGTGACAACCGCAATGCGCGGCCTGGACAATAAGGGCTTTAGCAGCGCGCCGGAATTTTCAAGCAGCGACGGACCAATATGAATGTCATAGCTGCGCGTTCCCAGCCGCACCGATACCGTTTCAACCATTATGAAATATCTTTCGCTGCGGGGGGTGCGAGGCCAAGATGCGCCGCGAGCGTATCGACGATGAGATTGACGGTCAGCGCATGCGGCCCCGGTTGGCTTTCAATATGGATTTCGGCCGCGCCATAGTAGGCCTCGCGCGCCTCCATCAGCCGCGTCAACGTCTCCTCAGGATCGCCAGTGGCGAGCAGTGGGCGGGTGCCGCGCCGGGTCGCCCGCCGCGCCAGGACGCCGGTGTCCGCCTTGAGCCAGATGGCGATCGATTTGTCGGCGATCAGCCGGCGGGTTTCCGGATGCGTCAGGGCGCCGCCGCCAGTGGCGAGGACATGAGCCGGGCCGTCGAGCAATCGGGCGATCACCCGGGCTTCCCCCTCACGGAAGCTTTCTTCTCCATGGCGTTGAAAAAGCTCAGAAACTGACATTCCTGCTGCTTGTTCAATTTCGCTGTCGGCGTCAAAAAACGGCAGCCCGATCCGGGGCGCCAAGCGTCGTCCGACGGTGGTTTTCCCGGCTCCCATCATGCCGACCAGAACGATGGTTTTATCGCACTGGAAATCTGGATGTTTGCGGCTATGCTCCATGAGGGTTAGATGTAGGCGAGTGCGGCGGCAAGCGCTAGACGACAAGGCGCGCGCAGACTGGTAATCTGCATTACGGGGATTTGTTCGGGGTATTTTCTAACAAGACACGGAGACGATAGGTGCGATTTGTATTGATTTTGTTGCTGCTCCTGGCGGCGGCGATGGGCGGGTTGTTTGTCTATGGGCAAATGCTTGAAACTGAAACGCAAACGATTACCGAACAGGCGGCGCCGCATGGCGAATAAACCGTCCTTGCGAATGCTCTTCGCCGCTTCAGGTCTGGTTATCGCCGCCGGCGCCGCTGTCGCACAGGTCTCCTTGCCGCCAGTGGTTGAATCCACGCCCATTTCCAAAGACGCATTCTCCACCGGGACGCTTGATGGTGCGAGCGGCGCGCTGCCGGAAACGTTGTGGCGCGGTTCGGATACGCAAACGCTTGAATATCTGTTGACGCATCTGCCGACACGGCCCGCAACACCGAGCCTTGGCGAAGTGTTGAAGCGAACCTTGCTGTCGTCGGGAACAGCGCCGCGCGAAGCTGCGCCTTCGCTGGGGGGCAAAAAATTGCTGGCGCTTGCCCGCGCTGGATTTGCCGAAGAAGCGCGCACTGTGGCGAGCCTTTCCACCGCGCCGCGCGGCGATCCGTGGTCGGGCCAGGCCCAGGCGGTAGCCGATCTTCTGGGCGGTAATATTGCCGCCGCCTGCCGTCGCAGCGCCGGGCTGACATCGGGCAGGGATGAGCTGTTCTGGGTTAAGCTTCGGGTGTTGTGTTATGCGCAAGCGGGCGAGCGTGACGCTGCCGACCTCACCCTTGGTGTGTTGCGTGATCGCGGCGCGTTGAGTGAGGCCGATACAGCGTTTTTAACCGCAGCAACAACCGGCGCGGCGCCAAAGATACCGCCGGTGGCGCAGACGCCGTTGCAATATGCAACCGCGAAGCAATTGGGCATACCGTTGGGGTCCGGACTACTTGAAAAAGCCGGCGGCGGGGTTCTCGCCGCTGTCGCCGTAGATGAAACCGTCAATCCTGCAACTCGCATCGCCGCGGGCGAGCGCGCCGTCGCCATGGGCGTGATGGCGCCGGCGATATTGTCGGGGCTGATGGCGAATGTGGAACTCGATATCGCAGAGATTGGCTCTGCGGTTATCCGGGCGCAGGAATTGCCCCGCGATCCGCTGACGGATGCGGTGATCTATCAAACTGTAAACACCATGAGCGCACCTGAATTTCTCCGTGACAAAGCCAAACGCATCGCGCTTGGCCTTAGCATCGCTGATAGCTTTCACCGCGCTTATGCGCTGTCCTTAGTTTACGCCGATGAAATCGCAGCGCTCGAAGGCGCGTTGTTGTCTCCCGATGAGGCGGCGAGTTTTGCGCTGGCGCGGATGGCGGTTGGCGATAGCGTTGGCGCCGGCGGATGGTTGTCGGCGATGATTGGCGTTAACGCCAGTGTTGCGGCGCTGCCGGAAGAACAGGCGATGGCGTTTATTGATCTGGTGAATTTATTGTCGGTGCTTGACCCGCAAACCGCGACGCAGATTGCCGGTGCAGCGGATGTATCCTTGCTGGACGGCGGTGAGACACAGCCGGTTGCCGCGAACGCCTATGGCGATCCAGCCATCACAGCGCGTATTCTGGAGGCGGCCTTTGATGCGGCGCTCGATGGCAAGAAAGGCCAGGCGGCGCTGGCCGCGCTTGCAGCATCAAATGGCGCTGCGCCTGGCGGGCAAATCGAGGCCGTCTTGGTTGGCCAATCGTTGCGCACGGCCGGGCTGGGCGATTTGCAGCGGCGTCACGAGTTTGAGCGCAAATGGGCGTCGTCGTTTCAGACCGCGCAAGATGCAGCGGCGTCAACCGAAGCGGTCGCCAGCGACGACGATGACGGCTTTACGCCGCGTTTGAAACCGCGCCGCGGGCAATGACAGCGAAGTCCGCGTCGAAACAATCTTTGTCCACCATAAATGCACGCCTGATTGAAGCGTTTCTTGAAATGATGGCGGTAGAGCGCGCCGCAGCGGCCAGTACGCTGAAAAACTATGGCCGCGATCTCGAACGCTTTGCGGGCTTTGCTTTGAGCCGCGGCGAAACGCTGGAAACTGCCGGCGCAGAAGATATCGCCGCCTGGCTTGTGGTTCTGGAAGCCGATGGCATCGGCGCTTCAACTGCCGCCTTAAAGGTCTCCGCCCTGAGGCAGTTCTTCCAGTTTCTGTATGCGGAGGGCGCCCGCGCGGACGATCCCAGCGCGATTATTGAGCGCCCCAAAACCCGCCGCCCGCTGCCGAAGGTTTTAACCAGCCAGGAGGTTGAGGCTCTGTTTGAGGCGGCGGCAAAAACCAAAGGCGCTGCGGGTCTGCGCCTGACGGCGATGCTGGAGATCATCTATGCGGCGGGCCTGCGCGTGTCGGAGCTGGTGTCTCTGCCGCTGGCGGCGATTAGGCGGGGCGAGCGGATGGTGCTGGTGCGCGGCAAGGGCGGCAAGGAGCGCATGGCGCCCTTGACCCAACGCGCTGTCGACGCCGCCCGCGCCTATCTGGCGCAACGTAAGACGTTTCTGCCCAACAAGAACGCCGCCGCCTCGCCATGGCTTTTCCCCTCGCGCGGCAAATCCGGTCATATCTCGGCGGCGCGCTTTGCGCAGCTGCTGAAAGACCTTGCCGTCGTCGCCGGCATAGAGCCCTCACGCGTTTCGCCGCACGTCTTGCGTCACGCTTTTGCAACCCATCTATTGGAGGGCGGGGTGGATTTGCGCTCGCTGCAACAGATGCTCGGCCATGCCGACATCACCACCACCGAAATTTATACCCATATCGCCCAGGACCGGCTAAAAGATCTGGTGTTTTCAAAGCATCCTTTAGCAAAAAAACAGGAAAAAGGCGATTAGAGCATCGAGCGAAAAGTGTATAACGGTTTTCGCGTCGCCCCGTGCGCGAAGGCGCACGACTGTATATAAGATCGCTTTCGCGATCAGATGCGACCACGAAAAAACTATAGCAAAATGCAATGATTCATAATTAACGCATTTTGCTATAGGATCGGTTTGAACTTTATCCTTGTCGATAGTAAACTCATTGCTGTTTCGTATTCATAGTTGGACCCATGCGCACATATCTCGATTTTGAAAAACCCATCGCCGAGCTTGAAGGCCGGATTGAAGATCTTCGCCAGACCAATGGCGCTGTCGATGTTAACGTTGGCGAGGAAATAGAAAAACTTCAAGGCAAGGCCGACCAGCTTTTATTGGACGCTTACGGGAAATTGACCCGCTGGCAAAAGGCGCTTGTTGCCCGCCATGCCAGCCGGCCGCATTTTTCTGATTATGTCGCTCGCCTGGTTGAGGATTTTACGCCGCTGTCCGGCGATCGCGCGTTTGGCGAGGACACCGCTATTCTTGGCGGACCGGCGCGGTTTCGCGGCCGCTCCATCGTCTTGATCGGCCATGAGAAAGGCTCCGATACGGCGGCAAGAGTGAAACACAATTTCGGCATGGCGCGACCGGAAGGCTATCGCAAGGCGATGCGGCTGATGGACCTTGCCGAGCGCTTTAACCTGCCGGTGGTGACGCTGATCGACACGCCCGGCGCCTATCCCGGGCGCGGCGCGGAAGAACGCGGACAGGCCGAAGCGATTGCCAGCTGCACGGAAAAATGCCTCGGTCTCGGCACGCCGCTAGTCTCGGTAATCGCCGGGGAGGGCGGGTCCGGCGGCGCCATTGCACTGGCGGCGGGGAACCGGGTCTTGATGCTTGAGCATTCGGTCTATTCGGTCATTTCGCCAGAAGGCTGCGCCTCGATTTTATGGAAAGACGCAGCCGGCTAGGGCGAAAACAAGGCGCCGGAAGCGGCTGAGGCGATGAAGATCTCAGCGCAGGACCTGATGGAAATGGGGGTTATCGACACCATTGTGTCAGAGCCCGTCGGCGGCGCCCATCGCGATCCCGATGCGACCATAGAAAGACTGGGGGATGTGGTGGAAACGGCGATCCGTGAACTGGAAAACCTCTCGCCGGAGGAACTGCGCATGCAACGGCGCGAAAAATTTCTCGCCATCGGCCGCGTCGGATTGTCTTAAAGCGGTGTCTGTCGTTCAGTAGGCGAAGTATAACAGCGCCATAAGCAGCAAAACACCTGCTCCTGATAATGAAATGATCAGCAGCGCATTGTCGTTGCGGCTTTGATCGTGACCGGTGTCATCGGCGTCGGGCGGGTTTTCCGGGTCTTGTCTACGCAATGAATGCCTCCCTTTATCCGCCAAATATAAACGATCTGACGAACCAGGAAAAATTCAATCATTTTGATGATGTATTGTCCAGAGTTGTATTGAATGCGCGATAATCCATCGTGTTGGAATTCATTTTAGTCTAATTTTGCGCGCACATAGTCGGTAAATAGTTGCGGCAGTTGAAAAAAACCGATTGCCGGCTTGACGCCAAGCGTCCCGCTGAGAATAGCCTCGCCATTTTGACGGATTTCAACTTTTGCCCCCGGCGCAAGGTCAGGAACAATATCGCCGCTTGATGTTTTGACACTGAAACGAGCCGCTCCGTTGTCAAGAGGCATCGCCTGATATAGCGTGTCGTCAATAAAAATATCGGCGCTGCGTCCGGCAACGCCGCTAAGGCCGATGTCGATTTTTTTGGCGCCGCTGCGCCAGAATAAAAATGCAATATCGCCGTGGCCAGTGAAACCGTTCACGCCTTGTAGTCTGGAATTCAGCGCAATCCTGACGCGCCCAATATGAAACGAAAACCCCGACATCTTCCCCCGCCTGCCGTCTCTATTGCCGCCATATTAAGATTGGCGGCAATACATGACTACCTTCAAATTCGGCGCCAACCGGATATGACCCGCCGATGGTTAACGCACAGAATAATCTAGCTATTTCTCGCCATGATAATCGCCCTCTGGGCGTTCATTGGCAAGGCGCGCATCGAGATAGCCCTCGGCCAGGCCAAGAAAATCGTCCATATGGCTTTCAAAGAAATGGTCAGCGCCCGGCGACACCACAAATTCGACTTTGCGGCCTTTCTGGGTGCGGGTACGCTCGACCATGCTCTTGGTTTCTTCCGGTACGCAGATTTTGTCGTGCTCGCCATGAATGATGAGCCCGGATGAGGGGCACGGCGCCAGAAACGAAAAATCATAGAGATTTGCAGGCGTTGAGCCACAGATGAAGCCAACAATTTCCGGCCGCCGCATCAATAGCTGCATCGCGATCCACGACCCGAAGGAAAATCCGGCGACCCAGGCGAAGGGCGCATTGGGGTTCAGTTGCTGCATGTAATCGAGGGCGGTCGCCGCATCGGCAAGCTCGCCCTGGCCCTGGTCATATTCGCCCTGGCTGCGACCGATGCCGCGGAAATTGAACCGCATGGTCGAAAAGCCCCGGCGCACGAACATCTGGTAGAGCTCATATGTCGCGCGGTTATTCATCGAGCCGCCAAACATCGGATGCGGATGAAGGACCATCGCAACGGGCGGATTGTCGCCTTTGCCCTTTTGATAACGGCCTTCAAGGCGTCCTTCGGGACCGGCGAAAATGACTTCAGGCATCGACTTCCTTTGCGCCGCATGGGTTGCGGTCGTCTATATCCATGTTGTTTAGTCGGCAAATAAGCAGAAATGTGAAAAAATCTAGCCTTTTCGCCAATTTATGATGGCGGTAATGTTGACTAAATTAGTGTGGTTTCTTATTTCCTCTAGTGAAGGGCCGACGGGCGGGCGCGTATAACATGTTTTCGCCGCGGCGCCAGCATGTGCGCGGTGCAAATTCCCTGCGTCAAAAGGATTTGATGTGAAGCTCACCACCAAGGGCAGATATGCGGTTTCGGCGATGGCCGATCTTGCGGCCATGGGAACCGGCGCTCCGATGGCGCTGTCGGATGTGGCGCTGCGCCAGGGGATTTCCTTGTCCTATCTGGAGCAGCTTTTCGCGAAGCTAAAACGGTCCGGCCTGGTTGAGAGCGCGCGCGGCGCCGCGGGCGGCTATTGGTTGGTCAATGCGCCGGGCGATATCCGCATTGCTGATATTATCGCCGCGGTTGACGAGGAAATCAGAACCACCGCATGCGCCGACGGGTCTGCGCTTGGCTGCCAAGGCACGACCGCGCGATGCCTCACCCATGATTTGTGGGATGAGTTGGGCCGCCAGATTGAGATTTTTCTAAATGCCGTCAGCCTTGAAGACATTTTACAAAAACGCGTCCTGGGCATGGCGGCGGTGAATGCGCCGAGCGAACGCGCGCTGGACGAGCGGGCCTATGCGGGGGCGGCGGAGTGAGACGGTACTATCTCGACCAGAACGCGCCCGTGCGCGAAGGCGCACAAACAAAACCCGTGCGCGAAGGCGTACAAACAAAAAAAATGGGTCGCCCATCGGTGTTGCGCTGTTTGTCTGTAGGCGAGGCCATTAAATGATGCTCCATTATCTTGACCAAAACGCGACCGCTCCGGTGCGGCCTGAGGTTATTGAGGCTGTGGCGGCGGCGATGGCGGCGGATGGCAATACTATGTCCGTACACGAAGAAGGCCGGCGCGCCCACAAGATTGTTGAAGACGCGCGCGAGCAGGTGAGAAGCCTCGTCAATGCGCCGGTGAACGGCGTTGTCTTTACCAGCTCCGGCACGGAATCCATTCACTATGTGTTGCATGGCGCGGTCGCCGCCCACAAACTCCAGCGTATCTTTATCAGCGCGATTGAGCACCCGGCGGTTGCGGCCAATGCTGTGGCTACGGGCGTGGAAACCGAGACCATCGCGGTCAACAGCGCCGGCGTCGTCGATTTGGACCAGTTGCGCGCGCAGTTGCGCGGCTACAAGGACAGTAATGGCGGCGCGTTTTTGGTTTGTCTGATGTTCGCCAATAACGAGACTGGCGCGATCCAGCCGGTAACGGAAGCAGCGGCGATCACCCATGAATATGGCGGGTTGTTGTTTTCTGATGCGGCGCAGGCGGTGGGTAAAATCCCGGTCAATTTCGTGATGTCGGGCGCCGATATTCTCAGCTTTACCGGCCATAAGTTTGGCGGGCCGCTGGGTGTCGGCGCGGTCGTGGCCGGGCCTAATCTGGCGTTGGAACCAGTATTGCGCGGCGGCGGTCAGGAGATGAACCGCCGTGCGAGCACCACCAACACGCCGGGCCTTGCCGGGCTCGGCAAGGCCTGCGCGCTGGCGCAAGGCAGCCTCGCTCGGGCGGGCGATATTGCGCGGCTGCGCGATCGGATAGAGGCGGCGGCGATGGATGCCGGCGCTAAAATTTGGAGCGCGCAGGTTGAACGCCTGCCGGGGACGTTATGTCTTAGCGCCCCAGGGTTTTCCGGCGCTACGCAGCTGATGAATATGGACCTTGCCGGCATCGCCATATCGGCCGGCTCGGCCTGTTCTTCTGGCAAGGCAAAGCCAAGCCATGTGCTGACCGCGATGGGCGCCAGTGAAGAAGAAGCAACGACGTCCGTTCGCGTGTCGCTC
>JAJFFZ010000246.1 GCA_021776395.1 Hyphococcus sp.
CAATAAACTTGAATTGATCCAGATCGCCGATGCGGTCGCTCGCGAGAAATCGATTGAGCCAACGCTGGTGATCGAGGCGATGGAAGACGCGCTCGCCCGGGCGGCGCGCTCGCGCTACGGCCATGAGACCAACGTCAAGGCCGAGATCAATCCCAAGACCGGCGAGACCAAGCTTTGGCGCCTGCTTGAGGTGGTTGAAGAGATTGAAAACGATTCCGCCGAAATAAATCTCAATGAGGCGCGCCAGCGAAATCCGGAAGCGGAAGTTGGCGACTTTATGTCCGATCCCCTGCCGCCGATTGATTTCGGCCGGGTGGCCGCAATGGCCGCCAAGCAGGTCATCACCCAGAAGGTGCGCGACGCTGAGCGTGAACGTCAGCATGAAGATTTTAAAGATCGTATCGGTGAAATTATCAACGGCATCGTCAAGCGTGTGGAATATGGCCATGTGATTGTCGATCTTGGCAAGGCTGAGGCCATCATCCGCCGCGACCAGCAATTGCCGCGCGAGAATTACCGCAATAATGACCGCGTGCGCGCCTATATTATGGAAGTGCGCCGCGAGACCCGGGGCCCGCAGATTTTCCTGTCGCGCGCGCACCCGCAATTCATGGCGAAACTGTTCGAGCAGGAAGTGCCGGAAGTCTATGATGGCGTTATTGAAATCCGCGCCGTGGCGCGCGATCCGGGCAGCCGCGCTAAAATCGGCGTGATGTCCAACGATAGCGGCATCGACCCGGTCGGCGCTTGCGTCGGCATGCGCGGCAGCCGCGTTCAGGCGGTGGTCAACGAGCTTGGCGGCGAGAAAATCGACATCGTCCCGTGGTCGCCAGACGACGCGACATTCGTCGTTAACGCGTTGGCCCCGGCGGAGGTCACCAAAGTTGTGCTCGACGAAGAGCTTGAACGCATCGAAGTGGTGGTGCCGGACGAGCAATTGTCGCTGGCGATCGGCCGACGCGGTCAAAATGTACGTCTCGCCTCGCAGCTTTCCGGCTATGAAATCGACATCATGACCGAGGAAGCTGAAAGCGCCAAGCGTCAGGAAGAATTCCGTATACGGTCCGAGGCGTTTATGGCCGGCCTTGATGTTGACGATATGATGGCCGGGCTATTGGTGTCTGAAGGCTTTGCGAAGATTGAAGAAATCGCCTTTGTAGACGTTGAAGAGCTGGTCGAGATTGACGGGCTTGACGAAGATACCGCGCAAGAGCTTCAGGCGCGCGCGCGCGACTTTATTGAAGCGGAAAACAAAAAGCTCGACGATAAACGCAAAGAGCTTGGCGTCAGCGACGATATTGTCGCGGTCGAAGGCCTCAACCTGAAAATGGTCGTCACGCTGGGCGAAAATGACATCAAATCGCTGGAAGACCTTGCCGGTTGCGCAACCGACGATCTGGTCGGCTGGACCGAACGGGTCGATGGCGAGCGCAAGCATTATGACGGCATTCTCGAAGCCTACGATATGAGCGCTGAGGAAGCCGAAGAGATGATTATCCGCGTGCGCCTCAAGGCTGGCTGGATTACGCAAGAAGACCTCGATGCGATGCGCGCTGAGCAGGAAGAAAAAGAGTTGAAGGAAGCAGAGGAGCAAGCAACCGCTGACGCAGTCGCCTGACACAGAGCTTGACGCCGGCGCGCCCGCGCGGCCGCCGCGCGAGGATGCGCGGATGCGCCGCTGCATCGCCACCGGACAGACCGGCTCGCCCGAAGGCTTTATCCGGTTTGTGCTGTCGCCTGACGCCGTGGTGACGCCGGATTTCTCCGGCAAATTGCCGGGACGCGGCGCCTGGGTGTCGGCGAGCGCGGATGCGTTGGGCGCGGCGGTTAAACAACGGGCCTTTGCGCGCTCGTTTAAGGACGAGGCGAAAGTCCCGGACGATCTTGGCGCGCGGGTCGAGGCGGGGCTGGCGAAAGCGGCGCTGTCGACTTTGGGCCTCGGACGGCGGCGCGGTGATGTGGTTATCGGTTTTGAAAAGGTGCGCGCGGCATTTATGGACGGAAATGTTGCGGTGTTGATTTCGGCGCGTGATGGCGCCGCCGACGGTGTTAGAAAGTTACAGGCGCTGGCGAGAGGCGTTACGCAGATTGCGCTGTTTGACGCGGATGAATTATCCGCCGCTTTGGGACGTGACCACGTTGTCCATGCGGCAGTTGTTGGCGGCGCGGCGGCGCAGCGGTTTTTGCGCGCGGCGGCGCGCCTTGAAGGGTTTCGCGCACCGACGGGTGGGGCGCATTAATTAGGGTTCATTGGTGGACCCCGGCTGCTTTGGGCTGTATGTCCTTGGCGGCTTTCGAAATAGGCCTGCCGATGAGTTCGGACGGGCGATGAAAGCGCGCTTTTTGACAGGCGCAAATTGGAGTTTGGATGAGCGACGAGGTCGAAACCGAAGACACGCCGGCAAAAGGGCGCCGTCCCTTGACCCTGCGCCGCACCGAGACCGGTGCGGTCAAGCAGAGCTTTTCGCATGGCCGTTCAAAAACGGTTGTGGTCGAAACCAAACGCCGCCGTGTTTTAGGCCCGAAAAAAACCACCGCTGCTGCGGACGCCGCGCCGGAACAAAAAGCTGCGCCCAAACCGGAGGTGAAAGCCGCGCCGAAAGCGCCCGCATCCGATGACGCCAAGAAAAAAGGCGCGGTTTTAAAAACCCTTTCCAACGACGAAAAAACCGCCCGCGCCAGCGCGCTCGCCCAAGCGCGCCGCGACAAAGCCGAGCGCGATAAACGCGACGCCTCCGAGCGAGAAGCGCGCGGCGCGCGCGAAATCGAGGAGCGCGCCAAGCTTGAGGAGGATCGCAAGCGCCGCGCCGATGACGAAGAAAAACGCGCCAAAGAAGCCGAGATCCGCCGTATCGCAGAAGAACGCGCCCGCGCAGCGCTTGAAGAAGAAGAGCGCGAGCGCAAAATGCGCAGCGCCCCCAAAACCGATACGCGCGCAAAGCCCGCTGCTGAAGTCGACCCCAATGCGATTGCCGCCGCCTCCGCTGACATTGACAACCCGCTGGCGCAACTTGGCGGCCGGTTGAAAACCAAGCGCAACATTGCCGGCGACGACCGTCAGTCAAAATCCAAAGAGCCAGCGCGCCGGCGCACCGGCAAGCTGACCATCGGCAATGCGCTCGACGACGAAGAGCGGCAACGCTCGCTGGCCTCGGTCAAGCGCGCGCGCGAACGTGAGAAAAAAGCGCGCCAGCAACGCGGCGACGGCAAACGCGTTATCCGCGAAGTGACCATTCCCGAAACCATCACCGTTCAGGAGCTGGCCGCGCGGATGTCGATGCGGGCGGTCGATGTGGTGCGCGAATTGATGTCTCAGGGCCAGATGGTCACCGGCGCCACGGTGCTTGACGCCGACACCGCGCAACTGGTGGCGGAAGATTTTGGCCACACCATCAAGCGCGTAGCCGAATCCGATGTTGAAGAAGGCCTCGACGGCGCTGAAGACGATGCAGCCTCGCTAGAGTCGCGCCCGCCCGTGATCACCATCATGGGCCATGTGGACCACGGCAAAACTTCGCTTCTGGATGCGTTGCGCCAGACCGATGTGGTCAGCGGAGAGGCCGGCGGCATCACCCAGCATATCGGCGCCTATCAGGTTAATCTGGGCGATGACCGCAAAATCACCTTCCTCGATACGCCAGGCCACGCGGCCTTCACGCAGATGCGTGCGCGCGGCGCCAGCGTTACCGATATTATCATTCTGGTTGTCGCCGCTGACGATTCCATCATGCCGCAGACAGAAGAGGCGATCAGCCACGCCAAAGCGGCGGGCGTTCCGATTATTGTCGCGATCAACAAAATCGACAAGCCCGACGCCGACGCCAACAAGGTGCGCACCGACCTTCTCCAACATGAAATTCAGGTCGAGGCGATGGGCGGCCAGGTGCAAGATGTTGAAGTCTCGGCGCTGAAAAAAATCAATCTTGACGGCTTGCAGGACGCCATTCTTCTGCAGTCGGAGCTTTTGGAGCTCAAAGCCAACCCCGACCGCCCGGCGAGCGGCGCGGTTGTCGAGGCGCGCCTCGATAAAGGGCGCGGCGCGGTGACCACTTTGCTGGTGGCGAACGGAACCTTGAAGCGTGGCGATATTATTGTGGTCGGCGGCGAATGGGGACGCGTGCGCGCCATGGCCGACGACAAGGGCGCGACCATTAAAGAAGCAGGCCCCGCGGTTCCGGTCGAAGTGCTCGGGCTTGGCGGCGTGCCTAATCCGGGCGATACATTTCATGTCGTTGAGAGCGAGGCGCGCGCCCGCGAGATTGGCGAATTCCGACGCCGCGCGCGTCGTGACAGCGATGTCGCCCAAACCTCCGGCTCCTCGCTTGAGCAGATGATGGCGCAGCTTCAAGATGCGCAAATTAAAGAGCTGCCGATTGTCATCAAAGGCGATGTGCAGGGCTCAGTTGAGGCGATTGTCTCCTCGCTTGAAAAGATTTCGACCGATGAGGTGCGGGTGAAAGTGCTCCACACTGGCGTTGGCGGGATTTCCGAAAGCGATGTGGTTCTGGCCGAAGCCTCCAGCGCCCCGGTGTTTGGCTTTAACGTCCGCGCCAATAAGCAAGCGCGCGATGCGGCTGAGCGCGGTCATGTGGAAATCCGCTATTACGCGGTGATTTACGACCTTATCGACGATATCAAAGGCGTTCTGTCCGGCATGCTCGCGCCGGAGTTGCGCGAGACTTTCCTCGGCAATGCGGAAATTCTCGAAGTCTTCAATATTTCCAAACAAGGCAAGGTTGCCGGTTGCCGCGTCACCGAAGGCCAGGTCAAGCGCGGCGCATCCGTCCGGCTTATCCGCGACGATATCGTCATCCACGAGGGCGAATTATCTCAGCTCAAACGCTTCAAAGACGACGTCAACGAAGTGCCCATGGGCCAGGAATGCGGCATGAGTTTCGCCAATTACGAAGACATGCGCGTCGGCGACACCATTGAGTGCTTCTCGGTTGAAACGATCACGCGGACGTTATAGGCTGAGACTTGCCGCGTGCGCCTATGACGAATACCCTCTTCTTGGCCCAGCTTAGGGCCGCAAGCTGAGGGGTGTCGGCAATGGGTTTTGTGTTCAAGTGGCTATTTCGCATTGTTCTGGTTGCGGTTGCCGCCGTCGCTGGGTTTTCCTTCTATTTAACGACACTCGGGCCGGACCCGGTTCAAAAGCCTGAACGGCAGATGTCTGACGTGTGGGCGGATTATCCGTTCACATCGCATTATGTCGCGGTCAATGGCGCGCGCATGCACTATATCGACGAAGGCCCCAAAGACGGGCCGGTGTTTGTTTTCCTGCATGGCAATCCCACATCATCATATCTATGGCGCCATGTCGTCCCGGTGGTCGCCGCTTCCGGCGGGCGGGCGATTGCGGTCGACAACATCGGGTTTGGCGCCTCTGACCGGCCCGATATCGGCTACACATTTGCAGAACATGCGGACTATATTGAAGGGTTCATTGACGCACTGGAACTCACCGACATCACGCTGGTAATCCACGATTGGGGCTCGGCGCTCGGCTTTGATTACGCCTACCGCCATCAGGCTAATGTCAAAGCCATCGTTTTTATGGAGGCCATTCACCGCATCGGCTCGATGGACGAGCTCGACCCGGTCGCCAAAAATGCTTTTACCGCCTTCCGCACCAAAGGCGTCGGCGAATTTCTGGTGATGGGGCTCAACGGTTTCATAGAGACCGTGCTGCCGCTCAGCATCGTGCGCGAATTGTCTGAGGAGGAGCTGGACGCCTATCGCGAGCCGTTTCCAAGCTTTGGCTCGCGCTACCCGGTGCTTGTCTGGCCGCGGCAAATTCCGTTTGACGGATCGCCCGAGGACGTCGCTGAACGGATACGCCCGTTCGTCGATTGGCTGCCGACATCGTCCGTACCAAAACTGTTACTCTATTTCGAGCCGGGCGCGCTGATCCCCAGGGCTGCGGCGGAGGACATTGTCCAAAACTGGAGTAATATCGACGGAAAATTTCTCGGTGACGGCATTCATTTTGTGCAGGAAGACCAAGGCCCGGCCATTGGCGCTGCAATTGTCGACTGGTATGGGGCGCAGTTTCCAGGCCCCGTGATTGAAGACGCCGCCGCGCCAGTGGAGGCCGTCGAGGAGTAGGCAAGGCGAGCCTTTTCAGCGCTGCATGTTTTCGCTATTGATGCCGGATGACAACCACGCCAGTAACTCTTCGTCGCCTCGACCCGGACCGCGATGCGCCAGCGCTGCACGCCATTCTTGGCGACGAGGCCTGCTGCCGGTTAATGTCGGGCCCGGCGACGGCGAGTGTTGCGGAAACCTGCCGCCTACTGACGAAATGGACGGCGGGAACCGAAGACACAAGCTGGGCGATTGTTGAGCATGATGACGGGCCGGCCTTGGGGCGCATCACCTTGATGGCGCGCGCTGCGGGCGTCTTTGAGGTCGGGGTGATGGTCTCGCCGGCCGTTCACGGGCGCGGCCATGCAACGGCGGCGCTCGCACAAGTCTTTGATATTGCTTTTGAAAAGCTTGGCGCCAGACGGCTTTATGCGGATGTTGATCCCGATAACATCGCTTGCATCCGGACTTTTGCAAAGCTCGGCTTCCAGCATGAGGGCTTGCATCGCGCAACTTGGACGACCCATATCGGCGTGCGCGATTCTGTGTTTATGGCGCTGATCGATAGCGACCCGCGACCGTGGCGTTAGGAGACTGACATGGCAGTTCACTTCAAGGTTGGTTGTATCCGCTCCGCCGACGAGGCGGAACTGGCGGTTGCCGCCGGCGCGGCGGCGGTGGGGCTGGTCGGTGAAATGCCGAACGGGCCGGGGCAGATATCGGATGATGATATTCGCGCCATCGCCGCCTCGGTTCACCGGCGCCATGGCGATAAAATCTGGACTACGCTGCTCACCAGTCGCACCGACGGCGCCGCAATTGCTGACCATATCGCCGCGACCGGCGTCAATACGGTGCAGATTGTTGATGCGCCGGCGTCTGGCGCCTATGCAGTAATCCGTAAGGCGCATGCGCATATACGGTTGATGCAGGTTATCCATGTTGAGGATGCGGGCGCTATCGATGCGGCAAGGCATGCAGCGCAAGACGTTGATGTTATTTTGCTGGATTCGGGAAAGCCCAGCACGGCGGCGCGCACCCTTGGCGGCACCGGCGACACCCATGACTGGACTATCAGCAGGCAGATTATCGAAGCGGTCCCTATCCCGGTGTTTCTAGCCGGTGGGCTCGGGCCTGACAATGTTGCTAGCGCGGTCGCAGCGGTCGGGCCTTACGGCGTTGATATCTGTTCCGGCATTCGCGACAAAACAGACGGCTACCGGCTTGTGCCGGAAAAGCTGGAGGCCTTTGCCGACGCCATGGGCCGGATAAGTCCGCGCTGACAGCAGGAGGAACAGGCGACAGCCATGCAGGCGTGAATTTTTCCCTTTGGAGGGTTTCGCCGGCGGCGCTCAGCGCCTATTTGACGTCCCATGGCAAAACGATTTTCAAATTCCTCCGGCCCATCCCAGCGCCAGCTCCGCGCCGGCGAGGTGCTGCGCCACGCGCTGGTTGAGGTTATGCAGCGCGAGACGTTCCATGACCCGGCGCTAGCTGGCGTCTCGGTGACGGTAAGCGAGGTGCGGGTCTCGCCCGACCTGAAACAGGCGAGCGTTTATGCGGCGCCGCTTGGCGGTGAGAACCAAAAGGAAGTGGTGGCGGCCCTTAACAAGGGCGCGGCTTACCTGCGCGGGCTGCTCGGCAAAAAGATCGACCTCAAATTCACCCCGGAGCTGACTTTTCTGAGCGACGACACATTTGCAGAAGCCGAACGGATCGAGACATTGCTGGCCCGCCCGGATGTCGCCCGCGACCTAAGCGACGAATAGCTGATTGCTCTGAACGCCGCCCCTTGACCCTCGTGCGCAGACCTGTTTGAACTTTTCGAAATTCGCCGCACGCGCCGTCCGAACCGGCGCCGCGGCATACCAAAGCAGCTTGATTACAGGAGCCCGAACCATGGGCCGACGACGCAAAAAGGGCCGGCCGGTATCCGGCTGGCTGATCCTCGATAAAGCCCATGATGTCGGCTCGACTGAGGCGGTCTCCAAGGTGAAGTGGTTGTTTCAGGCGCAAAAAGCTGGTCACGCCGGCACGCTCGACCCTTTGGCGACGGGCGTCTTGCCGATTGCGCTGGGCGAGGCGACCAAGACGGTTCCCTACAGTATGGATGCGCAAAAGCGCTACCGCTTTACCGCCAGATGGGGTGCGTCAACCGCTACAGATGATGGCGAGGGCGAAGTTGTTGCGACCTCAGACAAGCGCCCGTCGGTTGAAGAGATCGAGGGCGTTTTGGATCAGTTCACCGGCGATATCGAGCAGGTCCCGCCGCAATTTTCCGCCATCAAAGTCGGCGGCGAGCGGGCTTATGATATTGCTCGCGACGGCGGCGAGGTGATGCTTGCCGCGCGCACTATCACCATCCATGAATTGGATATTGTTGATACACCGTCTACGGATGAAACAATCTTTGAGGCGGTGACCGGCAAGGGCGCTTATGTGCGCGCCCTGGTGCGCGATATCGCCCATGCAGTTGGAACCGAGGGCCATGTCTCGCAATTGCGCCGCCTCAGCGTTGGCCCGTTCCATGCCGATGACGGCGTGACCATAGCCCAGCTTGAAGAAATAAGCCTCCTGGAAGACCGCGATGCGGCGCTGACGCCGATTGCGATTGCGCTGTCGGGACTGCCGCAAGCGGCGATTGACGGCCCGCAAGCGGACAAACTCCGCCGCGGTCAGGCGGCGGTAATCGCCCCGCCGGTCGCCAAAGGCGTCAGGGGCGATCGCGCCGGGATAATCGAGGCGGTGCTGGCCGTATTGCACGACGATCCGGTGGCGATTTGCGAACTCGACGGGCTGAAGCTGAAACCAACGCGGGTGTTTAATCTGTAAGGCGCCATCCACCACCCAGCGCGCCCTTAAAAAGCCGTTTTGACCGCCTATATTACGGCCTGAAGGAACACCGTTATGGCGCATCACAAACGAAAAGGTCCAAAATCGACCCGAGCCGGCTGTCTTTTGTGCAAGCCGCAAAAACGCCAGGGCGCGCCATTGAAAACTCGGCAGAAGTTCAGCGAAGTGCGCGGGCGGCGCATCGCGGATGAGAAAATCTCTGAAGGAGTTGGCGGCGATAGTCGTCGCGGCCTGGTTTAATCTCTGTTCTTGGCGCGTTTGCGCCGGCTCTTGCAGCAAAGCTAATTCAGGCGACAAGTCTACTTGATTAATGATAGGATAGAACAGATCTGGTCTCAGTGATAAAGCGCAGCAGGAGTGGCCTAACATGACGATATCGGTCGGGTTAAACCGCCTTCAGGGTATTTCGCGCGCAAGTCTTTTCGCCGGCGTCGGCCTCCTTGTGCTTGCCGCTTGCGAGCGCAGCGCGGAGGTCTCTGTAGAGGCGCCGTCGGATGATGCGGCAAACCACGCGGTTGGCGCGCCGCCGCATTGGGGCTATGCGGGCGAGGCCGGACCGGACAATTGGGGTGGCCTAAGCGAGGATTATGCGGCCTGTGCGATTGGTTCGGCGCAGTCGCCGATTGACCTGACACAGCCGGGCCTTGCTTCGGACATGGCGCTTAGCGTTGATTATGCGACAGGGCCGTTGGAAATTTTTAATAACGGCCACACCGTGCAGATAAACTTTGCCCCCGGCTCGGCCATGAACAATGGCGAGAAAGACTATGCGCTGTTGCAGCTGCATTTTCATACGCCAAGCGAGCATACGGTCGATCAGGTGCGTTTTCCGCTGGAGGCGCATTTTGTTCACCGTGCTGACGATGGCGGCCTTGGGGTAATCGGCGTGTTGTTTGAGGAGGGCGCGCATAATGACGCTCTGAACCCGGTGCTGGCGACGCTGCCGCAAGAGGTTTCCGCGCCGCGCAAAATCGACAGCGTTGAATTTAACCCGTCAAGCCTGTTGCCGCAGGACCTTGCCGCCTATCGCTATTCTGGCTCGCTAACGACGCCGCCTTGCAGCGAGGGCGTCGCCTGGCGCGTCGCCGCCAATGTGCAGCCGGTAAGCCGCGCCCAACTTAGTGCGTTGCGGGCAGTGCTTGGCGATAATGCGCGGCCGGTGCAACCGTTGAACCATCGCACGCTGACCGCGCCCAATTAGGGTGTTTTCTTGGGGTTGGACGGGCGTCCAAAGAGACCGGCCACCCACTAAAACTACACGATGAAACAACATGTTAGGGTTGTTTTCCCTAACTATGTCAACGGCAATGGCAGCTGTCGCGGCTTTGATTGTTCCGAGCCTTGCCTTTGCCCCCCTTTTCCCCCATAAGCCGCGCCAATCCCTGACCCTGCTGGACGGCGTCCCGGCGGGGCCAGAAATATGTACGACGCCGCGGAGAATAAAGTATGTCGATTACGGCTGGCCGTAAGGCTGAACTCATCAAAAAATACGCGCAGAAAGCGGACGACACCGGCTCCCCCGAGGTGCAGGTCGCCATCCTCACCGAGCGCATCACCAACCTCACCGAGCACTTCAGAGAGCACAAGAAAGACAACCACTCGCGCCGCGGGCTTCTCCAAATGGTGTCCCAGCGCCGCCGTCCGCTCGACTCTGTCAAACGCGGCGACGAGCCGCGCTACAAAAAGCTGATCGAAGCGCTTGGCATCCGGCGCTAGCGGGTTGGCGCGCCCACCCCGCTCATCCCCGCGAAAGCGGGGATCCAGAGCAAATTGCGAAGGTGTTGGCGTGTTTCTGGATTCCCGCTTTCGCGGGAAAGAGCGGTGTGGGGATCAATGGTAATGACCGTTGAGGGAAATACAAAAGAATGAAGCTTTCTGATAAATCTGCAATTGTGACAGGCGGCGCCTCTGGCCTCGGCGCAGCGACTGCCGCCGCGCTCCATCAAGCTGGCGTCAAAGTTGCGCTGTGGGACCTTAATGCAGACAAAGGCGAGGCGCTGGCCGCAGAGCTTGGCGGGATATTTTGTTCCGTAGACGTCACGGATGAAGCAACCATCGCCGCAGCGCTTGAAAAGACTGTCGCCGAGCACGGCGCCCCGTCCATTTTAATCAACTGCGCCGGCATTGCGATTGGCGAGAAGACCATCGGCAAGAACGGCCCGCACCGGCAGACAAGTTTTAAAAAGGTTCTCGACATCAATCTTGCCGGGACGTTTAACTGCACGCGGCTCGTTGCCGTCGAGATGGAAAAATTGGAGCCTGGCGAGGATGGCGAGCGCGGGGTGATTATCAACACCGCCTCGGTCGCCGCCTTTGAGGGCCAGATTGGCCAGGCCGCTTACGCCGCATCCAAGGCCGGCATCGTCGGCATGACGCTGCCGATTGCGCGTGACCTCATGAATATAGGCGTTCGCGTCAACACCATCGCGCCCGGAATTTTCTGGACGCCGATGATGGCGGGCATGGACCAGAAGGTTCAAGACGCGCTCGCCGCCATGGTGCCGTTCCCCAAACGGCTGGGCAAACCCGAAGAATATGCATCGCTGGCATTGGAGATATGCCGCAACACAATGATTAACGGCGCCGTCTTTCGGATTGACGGCGCTATCCGAATGCAGCCGAGATAGGTGAGAACTACGTTCCCCTTCTGACACGGCTACATAACCAGGGCGCCAGACGATCCGCGTAGGGCGCGATTCACGAGAGAGAAGAAAAATGTTTAACATCACGAAAAAATCAATCGAATGGGGCGGGCGCACGCTGACCCTTGAG
>JAJFFZ010000247.1 GCA_021776395.1 Hyphococcus sp.
GAACGATACGCCGCTACAACATTGACCTTTATGCGCCTGGCAATGATAAAACTATGCGTCCGACGATTGGCCAGATCCTGAATTCCCGGACAGACTCTGAGATGAAAAAATGTACGGATGAACACGAATTTTGGCAGCTTGAGTTTTATAAAATACTGGAGTCGATCAACGAACATAGAGAAATTGAGGTGCGAATCGCTGCTGAAGAGGCGCGCGAGGCCGAAGAGCAAGCGCGGAACAGCTAAAACAAGCTAACAGACAATAACCTCTAATAGGCGCGCTCCATCGCCGCCATGCGGGCGAGGTCTTGCCTCAGCCCTATCATGATTGCGCCTTCCAGCGACGCCGTCGCGTCCCGCTCGTCAAAGGCTGTCGCCTCAAGGAGCCGGCCGAATTTGACCTCAAGTTCTTTGAGATCGCACGCTGGCGTTTTGGCGATCAGCCAGTCGATCATTTCGTGCCGGTCTAACAATTGGGTAACTTCATCATCTGGCGCCGCGCCTGCATCTAGCTGCATGGCGATGTTGCGCCGCTCTGACTCCAGTTCTGTCACACAGCGTTTGTCTTTATCGGCGGCCATCACCCTCAATCATGGTTGCTGGCGGCGACCACCGCTCATGTGGCGGCTACAGTCAAGTCCAATTACCTATCTGTACAGAGAATATATGACTGGACTTCTGTTCGGTTCCGAGCGTTGCTGTCCATGGCGCGCGGCTCCGACCGCTCCTTCCGCCCGACCGTTATCCAACGCCGGGCTTGTCGCAGTGCAACGACAAGGAGATGGATATGCCGCGTAAATCGATCAAGAAACGATCAAAGAACACCGCCGCTAAGGCGCCGCGCCGGACAAAGAAAGATGCGGTGCTAGCGCTGCTCAGGCGTAAGACAGGCGCGACAATTAAGGAGCTTGCCGCCGCTACCGGCTGGCAGGCCCATTCGGTGCGGGGATTCTTATCGGGAACGGTCAAGAAAAAACTGGGGTTAACGCTAGCGAGCGAAAAACTGAACGATGCAAGTCGTCGTTATTATGTGAGGGGGCGGTCATGAGTAGTTGCACGCTAGAGGTCGGCAGTCGAAACGACATTGTTGCGCTCGAGTTGATGACCAATGCACAGCTTAAAGCACGCTTTGTTTTGTTGACCGATACGCCCGCACCGCGCCCGATGAGCCGGTCGCTGCTCATCACTGCGGTCGCATATGAAACGTTGCGTAAACCTCATCGCGAGCGCCTGATTGTGGGGTCGCGCAAGGAGGTTGCGGATGTCATTAGCAGATGAGCTTGCCGCCTTCGAATCCATGAGCATAGGCGCGCTGAGGTCGCGCTGGCGGGCCACACGCAATACCGATCCGCCGCCAAACCTTTCGAAGTGGCTTTTGCAGAGCACGCTCATCTACGATTTGCAGGCCAAACGCTTCGGCGGATTGTCCCAGACCGCCGAGCGCAAGCTGGTCCGCATAGCAGCAAGGCTTGAGAAAAATCCAAAAGCATCGGCGCTGGAAGGTGAACAGCCCGCGCCAGGAGCAAAGCTAATCCGTGATTGGGGCGGTGTGCGCCATGAGGTCCAGATCTTAAATGAGGGCTTCGCCTATAGTGGGACCATTTATGGCAGCCTTTCTGAAATCGCTCGAGCGATCACCGGCGCGCACTGGTCGGGCCCGCGTTTCTTTGGCTTAAAAGACAGGCGGAAAACCGCATGACCGAGAAGGCTGTTCGCTGCGCGATCTATACGCGCAAATCGACCGAGGACGGGCTTGATCAAGAGTTCAACTCTCTGGACGCTCAGCGGGAGGCTTGCGAGGCGTATATTAAGAGCCAGGCGTCGCAGGGGTGGAAAGTGGTTGATGAGCGGTTCGACGATGGCGGCTTCTCGGGCGGCAATCTTGAACGTCCTGCTGTAAAGCGGCTGATCGATCAGGTTAAAAAACGCCGCATACAGGTGATTGTCGTTTACAAAATCGACCGGCTGACGCGCTCACTTGCTGACTTCGCCCGTCTGGTTGAAGTCCTCGATCAGCATGACGCATCATTCGTCTCGGTCACCCAGCAGTTCAACACCACCACTTCGATGGGACGCTTGACGCTCAATGTACTTTTGTCCTTCGCGCAATTTGAAAGAGAGGTTACATCCGAGCGCATACGCGACAAAGTCGCCGCCTCTAAGCGCCGCGGCATGTGGATGGGCGGCCATCCGCCGCTTGGTTATGACATTATGAATCGCAAGCTGGTGGTCAATGAACGCGAAGCAAAAACCGTCCGGCATATTTTTACACTCGCGTGCGAGATACAATCAGTCGCCAAGCTCCAAGAAAGACTTGCTACGGATGGCGTCACCGCAAAGCGGTGGAAAACACAAACCGCAAAAATGATGGGCGGCGGGCCGTTTACACGCTCAACCCTCAGCCGGCTTTTGCGAAACCCTGTTTATCTCGGAAAAGTGCGGCAAGCGGGCGCGCTCTATGAAGGCGAGCATGAAGCCATCATCGACGAGACACTTTGGGGTGATGTGCAACGGATGCTGGAAGACAATGTAAAAAATACACGCACCGCTAAAAACACTAAGTCGAACGCCTTGCTGGCTGGCCTTTTGTATGATGATGCTGGCAACCGCATGGTTCCAAGCCATGCACGCAAAGGCGAGACCGTCTATCGGTATTACACCAGCGCGCCATTAATGCGCGGATCCAAAGCAAAAGTTGGAGCCGTCTCTCGCGTGAGCGCACCGCGTATTGAGTGCGAAATCATCGATGCTCTGAACGGCGCTAAGATCGCACCGCCTGGTGCAAGTGAGATAAAGCTATTGCGGCTCATCGATAAGATCATTCTTCATCCCGCCGAAATCGAACTTAGGCTGAATGATGGGGGCTGCAATGGCGGTCTCTTGCGCGTCGCGGCAGATCTCCGATCCGCAAAGAACGGCATCCGGATCATTGAGGAGCATGGCGCCAATCAGCGCAGCGAGTCGCTGGTTAAAGCGATCGCGCTCGCCCATGACTGGCGAAAACAAATGGAGCGCGGTTCGTTTCAAACGATCAAGGCGCTCGCCGATGCGAAAGGTCTTTCCGACAGTTATGTCTGGAAGATCCTGCGCCTCAGCTATCTGGCGCCCGACATCGTCGAGGCGATCCTCGATGGCCGTCAGCCGTCCCATCTCAGCTTGCACCAGATCAATGCTGCCAAGCTCTCCGGAGACTGGAATTCGCAACGCCGTGCGCTCGACTTTCCCACTCTGACCTAAGGGGTCTCCGGCGTGATGCGTGAACAACAAAATAGCTGCCGGAGACTTTGGGTGTTAGCCCACTGAAACAGCGCCTCGTCGCGTCTCTCACCGACGCCAACCTCGCACTGATTACCCCGCAAGCCTTTGAATTGTCGCCGACATTGCAACCGCTGTGACAGACCAACGGGTTCGATGGAAATTATTGGCGGAGGGGGTGGGATTCGAACCCACGGGACGCGTAAACGCCCACCGGTTTTCAAGACCGACGCATTCGACCACTCTGCCACCCCTCCGTATTGGGCGCTTGTGCTTGGAATAACTTGCCGAAAACATCGAACGGGTTCTAGCGCGCTTGTCTGAAATGACAAGCTATGGTCCGGATCGGCGGGAAGGCGCTTGCTCTCTATGGTCTGGACGGGGCTTTGCCAAAGAGTTAACGCAAGATTAATGTTTTCACCTGTTTCCTCCTGGCGCTCACTCCGGGCGTTGCTTTGCCTCGCCGGGACAAGTCGGAACCTTGAATGACCGTATCAGTTTTGCCCCGCTTTTCACTCGTCCAGGCCGTGCATAAACCGTTGATGGCGTTGATGTTGGTGCTGCTACTGACGCTCGCCGGCTGCGCTACGCCGCGTTATGGCGCGCCGCCAACACCGCATCATAAGGTAGGCAAGCCTTACAAGGTGAAGGGTAAATGGTATCGCCCAGCGCATGACCCCGACTACAATAAAGTCGGCATGGCCTCGTGGTATGGGCGCGACTTTCATGGCCGCGCGACGGCCAATGGCGAGATCTACAACATGAATGCGTTGACCGCGGCGCATACGACGCTGCCGCTGCCGTCGATGGTGGAGGTGACGAACCTTGAAAACCGCCGCAAGGTGGTGGTGCGCGTTAATGATCGCGGACCGTTCGCCTCGAACCGGATTATCGATCTTTCGCGCGCGGCGGCGCGCCGGCTTGGGTTTGAGAAAAAGGGGCTGGCGAAAGTGCGGGTGCGCTATCTCGGGCCGGCGGCTTTGCCTGGCCAACGCAGCAACCGCATCTACGCCAAGGCCGCGCCGAAACAACCTGCTCGCGTTGCAGCGCAGGACCACCACCATCATCCGATCACCGAGGCGCGCAATGGCGTCACCGGTGCGGTGAGCCTGGTCGAGGCGCCGCCCTCAACCAGGCCGACAAAAGTGTCGCCGACTCCAACACCACCGGATTCCGTTCCGCCAGCTGCAACAGCGATTATTCTGGCCTCATCACCAGCGTCGCCGTCTTTGCAGCCGCAAAATTCTACGCCCGAGGGCGAGCCTGCCGAAGCTCACCCCGACCCTGAGGCCGCGCCACCCCCCGCCGTAGAGGAGACGCCGCCAGCTGTTGCGACCACTCTGTATGTGATTCGCGTAGCGGCGCTCTCAAGCCTGGACAATATCGAGGCGGTGCGCGCCTCGCTCGGCGCGGTCGGGACGCTGCGGCTGACGCGGGTCGATGGCGAGGGCGGCAAGGTGTTCTACCGCGTGAATATGGGACCATATTCCACCCGCGCCGAAGCGCTCAAACGCTTGGATGCAGTGCGCGAAGCAGGTTATGGTGATGCAAGGATGATCACGATTACGCCGTGATGTCGTCGCGCGGTTGGCGGTTTTGGATGTTGAATGACCGACAACAATAATGGCGTGAAGAGTGCTGGTATAAAAAAGGAGTTAGAGGTGCGTTTGTCTGGATTTATGTTTTCCGCGATTGCGGTTCTGTTTGCATCGTTTGGCGCCGCCAACGCACAGCCGCTCACAACGCCGGCGGAATATGCCGTCATTATGGATTTTCGCACTGGCGAGATTTTGTTTGAGAAAAATGCGCGCGTGCCGACCCCGCCTTCGTCAATGTCGAAGCTGATGACGGTGGCGATTGTTTTTGAACGGCTCAAGGAAGGCTCGCTCAGCCTCAACGACAAGTTCGACGTCAGCGAGAAGGCGTGGCGCAAGGGCGGCTCGAAAATGTGGGTGCGCGTCGACACGCAAATCGCCGTCAAGGATTTGTTGCGTGGCGTTATCATCCAGTCGGGCAATGATGCGAGTATTGTGCTGGCGGAAAATATTTCCGGCTCAGAGGAAGCGTTCGCCGAGTTGATGAACCGCAAAGCACGCGAATGGGGCTTGAACGATTCAAGTTTCGCTAACGCCACCGGCTGGCCGGATGAGAAACAGAAAATGAGCATGCGCGATTTGGCGCTCCTGACGCGTAAAATCATCCATGAATATGGCGCCTATTACGCGCTGTTTGCCGAGCGTGAGTTTACCTGGGAAAAAATCCGCCAGCCCAATCGCAATCCGTTGCTGGACGCTTTTGACGGCGCGGATGGGTTAAAAACCGGGCATACGGAAGATGCCGGTTACGGCCTTGTCGGCTCGGCCGTCCGCGATGGCGAGCGGCGGATTATCGTTGTGAACGGGCTAACGTCAGAGAAGCAACGCGCGACCGAGGCGGCGCGACTTATCCGCGTGGCGTTCAATGATTTTGCGACAAAAACGCTTTACGAGCCGGGCGATGTGGTTGGCGATGCGCAAATCTTCAAGGGCAGGGCGAAGACCGCGCCGCTGATCGTCAAGGAGCCGGTGCGGCTCATTGTTCATCGCTCGATGCTCGATAAAACCAAAGCCAACATTGTTTATGAAGGCCCGGTTGCGGCGCCCATTCGCGCTGACCAGCAGATCGGTTATTTGAAAGTCGAAGTCGATGGCGGCGAAGCTAAAGAATATCCGCTCTATGCCGGTCGCGCGGTGAAGGAACTTGGCGTGCTCGGCAAAATCGGCCTTGCCGCCAAAACCCTGCTCGCCAAGCCTGAGCCGCAAGAGGCTGCAACCGCGCAATGAGATATGTATGACGGGCGTCTTTATCAGCTTTGAAGGCGGCGACGGGACCGGTAAATCGACCCAGATTAAAATTCTCAGCGAGCGGTTGCGCGCCGCCGGACGCGAGGTTGTTGAAACCCGTGAGCCGGGCGGCTCCGATGGCGGCGAGGCTATCCGTGCACTGATTGTCAAAGGCGCGAAAGACCGCTGGTCGCCGCTCACCGAGGCCTTGTTGATGTATGCCGCCAGGCGCGACCATCTTGAGCGGACGATTTTGCCGGCGCTGGAACGCGGCGCGGTGGTGATTAGCGACCGCTTTGCCGATTCCTCCATGGCCTATCAGGGCGTTGCTGGCGGCGCCGGCGTTGAAAACCTGAAAGCGCTGCACGCGCTTGTGGTTGGCGCGCATGACCCCGAGCTGACGGTCATCCTCGATGCGCCGGCAGAAGACGGTTTGCGCCGCGCCGACGCCAGCAAGGGTGAGACCCGGTTTGAGGACAAGGGCGCGCAGTTTCAACGCAAGGTGCGCCAGGCCTATCTCGATATCGCCAAAGCCGCGCCAGAGCGCTGCATTGTGGTCGATGCGCGCGGCTCGGTTGAGACGGTGGCGACGCGCATTGCCGAGGCGGTGAGGCAAAGATTGCCTGCCGTTTTAAGCTGAGCCGGGTTCCGTTGGCGCGGCAAAACTCCTAAACCTGTCCCCATGTCCGACGATCTCATGACCCCCAATGAACGCCCCGACCAGATCGGCCGCGAAGCGGTTGAGCGCGACTTGCGCGGCGCCATTGCCGGCGGCGGCTTCAGCCATGGGTGGATTATCGCCGGGCCCAAAGGCGCCGGAAAAGCTACGCTCGCCTACCGCATCGCCCGCGCCATGCTTGATCCCGCCGCGCTGATGAACGAACACAATTTCGACATGCTGCCAGAGGCGCGCACTTTTCGGTTGATCGCTCAACGCGCGCACCCGGATGTGTTCATTGCAGAGCGGGCATGGAACGAGAAAACATCGCGCTACCAATCTGATATCACTGTCGAAACTATCCGTAAGTTAACCTTGTTTCTGAACCGCACAGCGGCGCTTGGCGGTTATCGCGTGGCGATTATCGACAGCGCCGACGACCTTACTCGCAATGCTGCTAACGCGCTTCTGAAGGCTCTTGAAGAGCCGCCCGCCGACACGCTGTTGCTGCTGCTCTCGGCGGCGCCCGGTCGACTTATCGCCACCATCCGCTCGCGTTGCCGGCGGATTGATTTGCGCGGCCTCGATGATACGGAGATTGTCACGCTGCTGGAGCGCGAGGAGCTTGCCGAGGGCGAAGAAGCGACGCGCATCGCCGCCCATGCCGGCGGCCGGCCGGGCTATGCGATGATGCTGGCGGCGGGCGAGGGGGCAAGCGCCATTACGCTCGCTGACGGGTTTGTTAGCGCCGCACGCAAGGGCGGGGAGATCACCCGCGTCACCAGCGCGCTTGCCGGCAGAGCCGGGGACGCGAAGTGGGAAATTTTTAAAGCGACGGTGTTGCAAAACCTGTCGGATGGCGCACGCGCGGCCGCTTGCGGCGCAACGCTTGAAGGACCGCTCGCGGGCGCGGCGCCGGCGTCTTTACTCAGCGCCCATGAACAACTGACTACGCTTGCCGAGCGCGGCGATGCGCTCAACCTTGACCGCGGCCAGTTGATCGCCGCCATGGCTTATGATTTGCGCGCCGCGCTTGCGGCAACATGATCGGCTTTGCGTAATGTTAGTCGACAGCCACGTTAATCTGCACTCAGAGCGTTACGACGAGGACCGCGATGCGGTCATCCGCGCTGCACGCGAAGCTGGCGTCGCCTATATGCTCACCATATCGGACAAGCTTTCCTCAACCCCGGCGATAAAGGCGATTGCCGACAGCCATGATTTTATCTGGCGCAGCATCGGCGTCCACCCGCATTACGCTGATGAGTATCCGGCATTGACCGCGCGCGAGCTAACCGGCCTGGCGGGTGACGAAAAAGTTATCGGCATCGGTGAATGCGGGCTTGATTTCTACTATGAACATTCAGACCGGGCGCAGCAATTCCCCGTGTTCCAGGCGCATATTGATGCGGCGCGCGAGACCGGATTACCGTTGATCATCCACACCCGCGACGCTGATGAGGACATGCGCAAGCTGCTGGTTGACGAGCACGCGAAGGGCGTCTTTACGCCGCTCTTGCATTGCTACACTGGCGGGCCGGCTTTGGCCGAGGCCGTGCTTGCGCTTGGCGGCTATATTTCGTTCTCCGGCATTATCACCTTCAAAAACGCCGCCGACATATGCGCGATCGCCGAGACCGCGCCACTGGACCGCATCTTGATCGAAACCGATTGCCCATACTTGGCGCCGGCGCCCATGCGCGGCCGGCGCAATGAACCGGCTTATGTCACCCATGTCGCTGAAAAGCTCGCCCAAATTAAAAGCGTGAGCCAGGAGACAATCGCCGCCGCCACAACGGAGAATTTCTTCCGCTTGTTCGCGCGCGCCAAACCATCGGATACGGATGAATGAGCGAGAAACAAAATCTACGCGTAACCATTCTCGGCTCGGGCTCGTCCGGCGGCGTGCCGCGCTTTGGCGGCGCTGACGGGGCGGGCGAGTGGGGGGCTTGCGACCCAGACGAGCCGAAGAACCGGCGCACGCGGTGTTCCATTCTTGTGCAGCGCGCACACGCTGAGTTTGGTTTTCGCCACGACAAAGTCACCAGCGTGCTGGTCGATACATCGCCGGATATGCGCGAGCAGCTGTTGGCCGCGAAATGCTCGCGCCTGGATGCGGTGCTGTTCACCCATGACCACGCCGACCAAAGCCACGGCATCGATGATTTGCGCGTCTTCGCCTTGCAAATGCGCCAGCGCATGCCGGTCTATATTGATGATGCGACCGCCGGCAAGTTGCTTGAGCGGTTTGATTATTGTTTCACGCAAAAACCCGGCAGTTATTATCCGGCAATCTTGAAAAAAATCGACTTGCCGCCATGCGGCGAGGGGTTCGTCGTCAACGGTCCGAGCGGCGACATTCCCGCAACCGCATTCCTGCAAGACCACGGCAATGTGGATTCGCTCGGGTTCAAATTTGGCGCCATCGCCTATTCCAGCGACGTTGTCGGACTGTCGGAGGATAGTTTTCAATTGCTCGAAGGCGTCGATACCTGGATCGTCGATGCGCTACAGGAAAAGCCCCACGCCACCCACGCGCATCTTGATATGACGCTGGAGTGGATTAAGCGGGTCAAGCCGCGCCGCGCGATTTTGACTAACCTCCACGTCCATATGGACTATCAAACCCTTACGCAGAAGCTCCCGGAAGGCGTCGAGCCTGCCTATGACGGCATGGTTGTTGACGTTGCAGGCTGATATCATTGGCCCAGTGCGGGGCCTTTGAGTTGAGACGAAATGCCGCCCGGCGCGCCGTCAAAAAGCCAATTTTGCAACCGACAGTGCAAACGAATTACGCTATCATACGGGTCGAGATGGAGCTCCAATATTATCTTCCGCGCGCGGATTTGAGGGATTATGTCCGCGCCTATTATTACTTCGCGACCGATGTTGCGGCGGTGCAACCGCTATGCGCTGAACTTGGCAATATCCGGATTTTGCTGAATGGCTCGGGCGACCTTTATATGCCGGGTGCGGAACAACCCACACGCATCACCTCGACATTCCTGATTGGCCCGACCATGGGCGCCTATACGATGCATGCGGACGCCGGAACGCGGGTGTTCGGGATTGGCATCCGGCCGCGCGGATGGATCCGGCTGTTCAGCATCAACGCCTATGAAGCCGCCGATAAGGTGTTCGACCTTTCCGATGTCGCCCGCCGCGTCGCCGGCGCCGTGCTCGATGAAGTCCACAAGGCAGACAGTGCGCGCGAGATGGCTGAAATCTGCGACGACTATTTCGCCGCCTTGCTGGAGCGGCGCGCCAAACGGACGATCCCTTATCCGCAAGCGATTGAGGACTGGCTGCTGCACGATGAAACGCTTGATCTCGACCGGCTGATGGCGATGACCGGCGTGTCGCGGCGTCAGACCGAACGGCTCGCCAAGAGGCATTTCGGCGCCTCGCCAAAGCTTCTCCAGCGAAAATATCGCGCCCTGCGCGCCGCCGACACAATCCGCGCCGGAAAATCGCCCTGGCAAAACGCAGCCGGTCCCGGATATTATGACCAATCCCATTTCATCAAGGAATTCAAAACCTTCATAGGCGTAACCCCAGCGCAGTTTTTCACCGCACAAACCGCGCTAATGCGCGACGTCCAGGCAAAAAGAAGCCACGACATAGTCCAGGCGCCGCTGGCCAGTGTTTAATGCTGAAAACTGAATCAGTTTCGCAAATTACGGCCAAAATCTCCTATAGTTGGGCAGCCCACTGACCTAGTGTGGCCCAACAACAGGGGGAGATCCCTGGGTCTAGGCATTTCTTTTGGGGGAGTAGCCCGGACAAAAAATCGCCGGCAGCAGTCGTGAGACGCTGTCGGCGCTTTTTTGTGCGCGGCGCACGCCGCGCGCGACGCTCCGATTTAACACTTCACTGGAGAGGCGTTAAATTGTGGAGCCCGAATTCTCAAAAGAAGAGGGGCGCTCGTTAGCCTGGGTTGAGTTGGGCAGGTCAGTCAGGTCCCAGCATTTAACACTATTGGTAATAGTGTTAAATGACCCCTGGGTGAAGGACCGCATTTCGACATTTTCAGTCACTGTGATCGCTATAATCGACCGATCATTATTGGCCCATTTCGGACAAATATGTGCTCCAGAGACATTCATCTGAGCGGGAAAAGAGAGTATTAGAGTTGCTTTGTAGGCGTAAAGTTAGCCCCTTTTTCAAGTAGCGAACACTTTTGGAAAGTAGACATGATTCAGCGCACCCCACTCATTGGCCTATTTTCGTTGATATTCGTGATTACGCAGTTTGGGCTCCCATGGGGTCACGTTAACGCCCAATCACCGCAACTAGGAAAATTGACATTTCCCAATTCTGGCAATGCAGCCGCACAAGCTGACTTTGTCGACGGCGTACTTTATTTGCACAGCTTCGAATACGAACCAGCAAGAGAAGCTTTTTTGCGCGCACAAAAAACTGATCCATCATTTGCATTAGCCTATTGGGGCGAGGCGATGACCCATCACCATTCATTGTGGGATAGACAAAGGCCGGACCTAGGGGAAGCGGCCCTACAGAAATTTGGCTCAACTTCTCAGGAGCGCGCGCAAAAAACGCCTACAGAACGCGAGCGTGGTTTTATGAACGCCGTGGAAACTGTTTTGGGACTGACAGACGCATCAATTGGCAAAAGCAAACTTGAGCGCGACGTCCTCTACCGTGAAAAGATGCGCCAGCTGTATGAGAGTTATCCCGATGATCACGAGGTTGCTGCGTTTTATGGGTTATCGGTTCTAGGGGTAGGAAGCGCCAATCGGACATACGCCTCGTACATGCGTGCAGCGGCGGTCATTTTGCCTATCTGGGACGATAACAAGCTGCATCCGGGCGCTGCACACTATTTGATTCATTCGTTCGATGATCCGGTGCATGCAATTCTCGGTTTGCCGATGGCGGACGCCTATATAAAGATTGCTCCAGACGCAGCCCACGCCCAGCACATGACGTCGCATATTTATACCGCGCTTGGCCATTGGGACGACGTCGTCGCTGCTAATCTGCGCGGCTTCGTCGTTGAAAGTGCAAAGACAACGGACACGGATATCATGAGCAAAGAGGAACGCCATTACACTTATTGGCTGACCTATGGCCGATTACAGCAAGGACGCTGGACCGATGCTGAAGAACTGTTGAGAAAAATGCGCGGTCGCCTCGACAACGGCGCTACCGGCGCAGAAAAATCTTACTATGGCGCAATTATCGCTCGATATATGTTTGATACTGAGGATTGGGGTGTGTTCGATAAATGGGGTGCACCTTCGGCAATGGATATTCCCACAGCGCATTACAATTTTGCCCGCGCCTTTGCGGCGGTCAAGCGCGGCGACATTAAGGCTGCAAAGGAATTTGCTGCGAACATCAAGCCCGGTGGCGAGGGCAATCCTGAAATTTTCCTCACTGAAGAAGAGGTAGAAATATTGCAGCTCGAAGTTGACGCAATGATTGCGCTCGCAAAAGGAAAGAACAAATCCGCTGTTTCGAAGATGCGCGAAGCCGTAGCTTTGGGGCAAAAACTGCCCTTCAAATACGGGCCGCCGCGCCTTTCTAAACCCACTAATGAACTTCTTGGTGACGTGTTGGTTGAGATCGGTGAATACGAACCTGCGGCGCAGGCCTACAGAGACGAGTTGGTAAATTCATTGCGCCGGACAAATAGTTTACTGGGATTGGCGCGGGCGACGGCTGCAAATGGAGATCAACGCTCCTCCGATGAGGCCTACGAACAACTCTCCGAGATTTGGCATAATGCAGACGCGTCACTTGTGATTGCCGATGAAGCGCGCACACTTGGCGGCCAGTAGGGTGTGGTGTTTACATGAATGTCCGTTTACGGCGTCTTCCAGCCTAATCCCTCAATACTGTTGAGAGTCGCCTTTTGTTTAGGTTTCTATGACGCCCGCCGTTGGATGAGTTTGCGGCGGGCGCTGGGCGGGCGTCGTAGAAAGCTCAATGCCTGACCCGCGGGTTTTGGGGCGCTATGGGGATTGTTTCTCTGGCGGTTGCGCTGGGGTGGTTTGAGGCAGTGTTATTTCACAATTTTTGTTTGTGATTGCGCAGTTTTGCGAGGGCTGGTTGGGGAGATTGCCGCCGACGCCGATGTTTCTTCGAGCGTATGGCCAAACGGGCTCAGCACCCGGTGTGATGCGGGCGATTTCTGGATTGAAGAAGACGATAGGCTTAACGGCGTGTGTCATGGCGCGACGTCATGAGCTGGTCTGGGCGGCGCGTTGGCCTGCGGTCTGACGAATGCGGGTTTAGGAATGGCTTCGATCATGACCATCGGTCCGCCGCAGCATGAGCAGATTACTTCATTGACCACGGTGTCATCGGATCTGGGCTCTTGCCGCTTGTCTTTATCATTATCTTTATTGTCCGTATCCGTTTCTTTATGGACCGGCATGCGATCAGCAAGAACTTTCCGGATGTGATCGACTGATTTGACGCGGTTTGTGTTGGCGAGGAAGCCGACATGGCGGATACGATGAAAGCCGTCTGGCAGGATGTGCAGTAGAAAGCGGCGCATGAACTCGCCTACATCAAGGGTCATGACGCCATAACGGCCGGGCCCGTTCTTGCGATAGTTCTTGACGCGGAAGGTGACACGTTTTCCATCAAAAGCGGTGATACGGCTGTTTGAGATGGCGATGCGGTGCGTGTAGCGGGCAAGATAGGCGAGCACCTGTTCCGGCCCCGCGAATGGTCGCTTGGCGTAGACCACCCATTCGCGGTTCCGTTCGCGCCCGAGGAAAACGGTGAATGCGTCTCGGTCAACGAGGTCTTTATTACGCCCGAAGAATTTGAGTTCGCCGGCGGCATGAAGTTTGGCGAGCCGTTCGCACATTAACCGGCGGAACAGCCGCGACAGGACCCGCACGGGCAGGAAGAAACCTTTGCGGCAGTCGATCCATCTCGATCCGTCCGTGGAAAGCCCACCGCCGGGAACAATGCCGTGAATGTGCGGGTGATGCGTTAAGGCTGACCCCCATGTATGTAAGACGAGAGTTGCGCCCAGCTTTGCGCCGAGATGTTTTGGATCGCTGCCGATAATCATGAGCGTCTGCGACACGGCCTTGAACAGCGCGCCGTAAATTGCGCTCTTATTCGTATGCGCAATGTCGGCGACACCCTTGGGCAGCGTGAACACCACATGATAATACGGCACGGGCAGAAGGTCGCGCTGGCGCGCTTCGAGCCAGCGATAAGCGCTTGCCGCCTGACACTTAGGGCAATGGCGGTTGCGGCACGAGTTGTAAGCGATCTCAACATGGCCGCAAGTCTCACAACGGTCTTTGTGACCGCCAAGCTTTGCTGTGCGGCACGCCTCAATCGCCGACAGCACACGTAACTGATCGCGGCTCAAGCCTTCGCGCAAGCCGGGCCCGAGGTTGCGGGCAATGTCGGCGACCTCGAATGATGGGCGGGACATGCGGCCTGGTCAGGGCGCGCCGGCGATCCCCTCTGCGATATCCGGCAAGCTGTCAAACGGGCTGTCGGCAGTTTGAATAAGCTTCGGCGAGACTTGCGTGTAAATTGACGTCGTCTCCAGCTTGGCGTGACCCAGCATCACCTGAATGACGCGGATATCGACGCCGGCTTCCAGAAGGTGCGTTGCAAAGGAATGACGCAGCGTGTGCAACGTAACACGGCCGTCTTTTTTGATCTCGGCCGCTTCGACGGCGTGAACGAATTGACGTGACAATTGCCGCGGGCTGATATGATCGAAAGCGCCCAGACGGCTCGGGAACAGCCACACGGGCGGCCGCGCTGCACTGTACCAGTCCCGTAACACCGCCAGCAGATGCGGGGAAAGCTTCGCCTTGCGGTCGCGCCGCTTCTTGCCCTGCTCAATATTGAGCGTCATCGCCGCGCTGTCGATATCCGATACTTTCAGCGAAACAGTCTCAGCGGCGCGAAGGCCGGCGCCATAGGCAATCGAAAAAGCCGCGCGATATTTACGCCCGGGCGCCGCTGCGATGATCCGGGCGACTTCTTCGCGTGTCAGCACCACCGGCAAACGACGCGGCGCGCGCAAGATCGGCACGCGGTCAATCGCATCGCTCTTACCCAACGTGACCCGAAGGAAAAACCGTAACGCGGTTGCATGGCCGTTAATTGTCGCCACGCTGCACCCGTCTTGTTGCAAGTGTAACAAAAATCCGCGAGCGGCTTCAGCGGTCAGATCATCCGGTTTGCAGCCCGTCTGCTGACAACATGATCGCACCGCCCGAATATAACTCTTCTGCGTTGCAACACTGATCCCCCGAAGGGTCATGTCCTCAATCATCCGTTGACGTAATGGGTGAATGGTTTGTGTGGTCTCGGTCATGGCAACCTCCTCAAAATCGGGAGAAAACCCAGACCATCCGGGCCTCGCCCAGATAAAAGGAAACATCATTAAACGATCAACCGCGAACCAGCGCCGCAACACCCATCCCGCGATAGCGGGTTAGTGCGTTGGCGATTTTTAGCCAGTCGATCCACGATATTTGAATGACCGCTTTTTCAAACAATCGTGACGATCACCATTATCATAATTTGCGACAATCTTAATTGTGCGACATTGATGTTTGGCGATTTATGGGCTCTGTTCGCTCAAAACCATGCGGCGGGCGGCGTCGCGAAGGATTTGAGCGCTTGCCGGAACGGCTTTGATTTATTTCTGCGCGCGTCCCGGCCGGTAATCGGCGCTGGCTTCGGCAAGGACCGCCTCCAGCGTCATTGGCGGTTTTTTCCATTGCTCGTGCACGAACATTTCAACCTGGTCGGCGTAATGCGGCGATGTCTGGTCGAGTGTCGCTGCGCCGAACTGGTGGATAGTTTGAATTTCGCCCACACCATCCGGCGCCCAATCCGCATAGAGAATATAGGTGTCGCCGCCCGCCGCCTTTAGCGGAATGTCTTTTGCCTCGCCGCTCGGATAGACCGCGCGCAACGTGTCCGGCCCGCCGTCTATCGCCAGGTCATAGTCGCCGCGACGGAACCGCAACACCTCGCCCCAAGCCGGGTCAACGCGCCCGAATTTTGCGTTCAAGGCGCCGGCGACCTGGCGCAAGGCCTCGACATAGTCGGGCTCGGCCGGGTGGTCGTCATCGATGAGATAGCCTCTCGCCTTTTGCGCCGTAAGAATGGCGAGCGCGGCGGCGCGATTGTCATGATCGACGGCGCCGTCCCATTGCTTCAGCGTGGCGATGGCGTCAATCAGCAACGGCTCATCGGTTTCCTCGCGCACTAGCGCACGCACCAGCTCCATCACTCGCGAGGATTGCGCGTAAGTGAAATCCATCTTGTAGCGAAGAAATTCCTCCTCGGTGATTTCCGCATCAGCGCCATACAGTTCCTGAAGCCTGATGCCGCGATTGGTAGTGCGGGTGTCGATGCCAAAATATGGTGGAAAGTCCGCCGGGTCAGGATTATCGCCCGCGCCGCTGGCCAGAAACGGCGTGTGGTTGGCGTTGACCACATAACCGGAAGCGGGATTAACAACGCTTGGTACAACACTGAACGGGCGTTGCCCGCGCCACAGGGTTTGCGATGTGTCGCCGGGAACGACGCCAGACCAGTCAAAGCCAGCGTCGCGCACCGGAATTGCCGCGTTATAGAAATAACCGACATTGCCCTCGCGGTCGGCATAGACAGCATTGAAGCTCGGCATCGCGCCAATCGCCATCGCCGCGCGCCATTCGTCAAAGTTTTGCGCCTTGTTCATTGCGTACCATTGTTCAATGGTTTTGATATTGCCGGCCCCGGCGTAAGAGACCGCAAAGACGCCATTGTCGGTGACGAATACCGGTCCGTGAACGGAATATAGCGACGGCCGCGTCACCGGCAGGCTGAACGGCCCGAACAGTTTGACGCGAAACTTCACCTTATCAGTGTCGAAATCGCGCCATTCGCCGTCAAATTTGTACTTTGTCGGCTTTTTCGGGTCATCAACGGTCAGCTCATAGACATCAACCAGATCCGGCCGGTTGACCGTATGCGCCCAGCCGAGATTGGGCCCCGCCCCAAGCAAAACCACTGGCGCGCCGGGAAACAGACCGCCGATAATGTCCCAACCCTCCTCCGATTTGAGCCGCGCCTCATACCATGCGACCGGTCCCTCATAGGGCTGGTGGGAATTGACCATCAGCCGTGTATGGCCGTCATTTGAGCGCACGGGCGCCACCGCTATGGCGTTGGAACCGAGCTCGTTCTGCTCGTCGATGCGCAAAAAAGCCTCGCGCGCCGTCTCAGCGGCTTTGGTGGTTTTAACGTCGCCCTCAAAAATTGCTTTCAGCTGCGCATCAAGGCCATAGAAAAATGGCGTGCGCGATGTGAAACCGGCGATGACATCGTAAGCGGTAATCGGCGCTGCGCCGGGCGAACAATTGTCGCGCTCTTGCGCGCACCAGAGATTGAGACCGGCGGCGTAGGCTTCAGCGATAGCGCGGGTCTTTGGCGTCAGGTCCGTAGCAAATTTCTCTTTTACATCGCGGCCAATTCTTAAGGCGCCAATCAGATAATCGGGGATCGCTGCATCCTCGCCTTTGCGTTGGGCGAGCGTACCGCGCGAGAAGAACACCACTTCTTCAATCGTCGCCCAGTCATCTTCCGCATGGGCATAGGCAAGCCCGAAGGAAACGTCGGCGTCGCGCTTGCCGTAAATATGCGGAACACCAAAGCGGTCGCGAATGACCCGCGCATCATAAGCTGCCGCAGCGTCAATCGCCGCCTCGCGGTCGAAAGCCGCCGGCGCCGGGGTTTTGAGATAGAGCGCGGCGCCAATCACGATGACGGCGGCGATAACGCCAAGCCCGGATAATAGTTTCCTCATAACAGCCAAAATCTCCCAAATTTAACACTGGCGACGCCATTCTGTCACGGTTTGCCTGTAGCCGCATAGGCTGTACAACAGCGCCCGGATGTTGTGGAGGAAATACCGTGAAATTGGCCCTGGTTTTACCGCTTTCAGCTTGCGCGCTCAGCGCTTTGGGATGTGCGTCTGCGGGCGCTGCCGACGAGAAAAAAGCCGACCCTGCCGTCTCGGCCAACAGCTGGTATGAGGACGGCCAAGCCGCTCTGACGGCGCGCAAATCGCAGAAAAACAACAAGAAACACGCGAAAAACGTAATTTTGTTTATTGGCGACGGCATGGACCCGACAACGGTCGCCGCCGCGCGGATTTTTGACGGGCAATCGCGCGGTGAGGATGGCGAGGAAAACCTGCTGTCATTCGAAATGTTTCCCAACGTCGCCTATTCCAAAACCTACAACACCGATTTTCAGGTGCCCGATTCCGCCGGTACAGCCTCGGCGATGTTGACCGGCGTGAAGACCCGCTCGGGCGTTCTCTCGATCAGCGAAGATGCCCCGCGCGGCGATTGTGCGGCGGCGCTGGCGTCCGCCGTGCCGACCCTCGCTGAGCTTGCAGAAAAGCGCGGACTGGCGACAGGCGTCGTTTCAACGGCGCGGGTTACGCATGCAACGCCTGGCGCCGTCTACGCCCATAGCGCCGACCGTGGCTGGGAGGCTGACAATCATATGCCCGATGCTGCAAAGGCCGCCGGGTGCAAGGATATCGCCCGCCAGCTGATAGAATTTCCGTATGGGGACGGACTGGAAGTTGTTCTTGGCGGCGGCCGGCGCGTCTTCACGCCGTCGGCAGTCAACGATCCGGAAACCGGCAAGGCGGGCGCGCGCAAAGACGGTCGCGACCTGACTGTGGAATGGACGCAAAAATCGCCGCAACATCAATATGTATGGAACACAGAAGGCTTTAACGCCGCGCCCGACACATCCAGGCTGCTCGGATTGTTCGAGCCCGGACACATGAAATATGAAATGTTGCGGAAAGACGACAAGGCCGAAGAGCCCTCGCTTGCTGACATGACAGAGAAAGCGATCAAGATCCTGTCGCATAATGACGAGGGATATTTCCTGATGGTCGAGGCTGGGCGCATCGACCACGCCCATCATGGCGGCAATGCGCGCGGCGCCCTCGCCGATGCGCAAGAATATAGCCAGGCGGTGGCGCGCGCGTTGGCGATGACCAATGACAAAGATACGCTGATCATTGTCACCGCCGATCATGGGCATACGCTGGCGTTTCAGGGCTATCCCGCCAAAGGCAATGACATTCTTGGCCTTTCCAAAAATGTTGACGACGGCGGCGCGCTGGTCGCCAGAGACGCCGCCGATGGAAAACCCTATACGACGCTGGTCTACGCCAATGGCCCCGGATCTGTTTTGGCAAAGAGAAAAGATCACGCCAACGGACGCCCGGCCCCGAGCGACGACGATGTTGCGCAAAAGAAATATCGCCAGCAGGCGTTGATACCGATGGGGTCAGAAACCCATGGCGGGCAAGACGTACCGGTCTACGCCTCCGGTCCAAAGGCCTATCTCATCAGCGGCGTGTTCGAGCAGAACTACATTTTCCACGTCATCGCCGATGCGCTTGAACTGGATGAGTAAGGCCTAACCCACCGGGTCGAGCCAGCCCCATTCGTCTTCGGTCTCGCCGTTGAAGAGGCCGAAGAAGGCGTTCTGGATTTGCCGCGTGATCGGAAAATCCAGATTGTTGACCTCCAGCTTGTCGATCGACCGCACGGGCGTGACTTCCGCCGCCGTGCCGGTCATGAAAATCTCATCTGCGCTGTAAAGAAACTCGCGCGGGAAGGCCTGCTCGACGACTTCAAACCCAAGCTTGCCGGCCAGCGTGATGATGGTGTCGCGGGTGATGCCGGAGAGGATGGAAGATGAGGCGGGCGGCGTATGAAGCCGGCCTTTGTGGACAACGAAAAGGTTCTCCCCCGCCCCTTCGCTGACCGTACCGTCATGGGAAAGACCGATGCCTTCCTCAAAGCCGCGGTCTTTGGCTTCGATGCTGATAAGCCGGCTTGAAAGATAGTTGCCCGCCGCTTTTACGCCCGCCGGAACCGTGCCGGGCGCCATGCGTCGCCAGCTAGAGACCGCGACTTCAACGCCGTTCTTCATCCCATCGTCGCCAAGATAGGCGCCCCAGGGAAACGCCGCGATGGCGATTTCCGATTTTGCAGCCGTTGAGGCCGGGCCCATTTCGCCATAGCCGAGATAGGCTACAGGGCGAATATAAGCGCTGGCGAGACCGTTCTCGCGAACGATATCGCGGCATGCCTGCATCAGCTCTTCAACGCTGTAATCAATCTCGATCTGATAGACCCGCGCTGAAAACTTCAACCGTTCAATATGGTCGCGGTTGCGGAAGACGCAGACGCCTTTGGGCTTGGTTTCATAAGCACGCATACCCTCGAACACCGCCGAGCCATAATGCAGACCATGGGTGAGCACATGGGTCGTCGCTTCCGCCCAAGGGATCATTTCTCCATTGCGCCAGATATGTTTGACTTCCTGGATCGGCATCTTACAGCTCCTTCAAACGCGCCCGCTGCGGCGCAGATTTGCTCTGTGTCGCATTTCGTTTAGGTTTCATCCCAGCCATACACCCAACATCGCCGCTAGCAAATGCCCCAATTGCGCTACATTATGTCTTTCAGCATTCAACAGAGGTTTATCGTTTTACCGGGGTGAATTTTTCTGCCAATTCAGCAGATTAATCCAAAATCACGAGTGAAAAATGAACCAGAGTGAGCCACCCGATAACCGCAATATCAACACGCTGCTGGCGGTCATGGCGCAGCTGCGCAATCCGCAAGGCGGCTGCCCCTGGGATCTGGAGCAGAATTTCAAAACCATCGCGCCCTATACGATTGAAGAGGCCTATGAGGTCGCCGACGCGATTGGCCGCGGCGATATGGCGTCGCTGAAAGAAGAGCTCGGCGATCTCCTGTTTCAGGCGGTGTTTCATGCGCAAATGGCAAAGGAACGCGGACTGTTTGATTTCGGCGATGTCGTTGCAGCGATAACCGACAAGATGGTTCGACGCCACCCGCATATATTCGCTGATGCGGAGTTGCGCAGCGCCGACGAACAAACCGACGCATGGGAACGCCAAAAAGCCGAAGAGCGCAGCGCCAAAGGCTATGACAGCCTGCTCGACGACGTGCCGGTCGGCCATGCGGGCCTCACCCGTGCGGTGAAACTGCAAAAGCGCGCCGCGCGCGTCGGTTTTGACTGGACCGATGCGGGCGATGTGCTGAACAAAATTGTCGAGGAGACCCGCGAGCTGACGGAGGCGATGGATGATGGCGACCCGGACGCCATTGAAGACGAGTTCGGCGATCTTCTATTTGTCCTCGCCAACCTGTCACGCCACCTAAAAGTTGACCCCGAAGCGGCGCTGCGCCGGAGCAACGAGAAATTTATCCGCCGGTTTCAATTTATCGAGCGCGAAGTTGCATGCAGTGAACGCAACATGGATGCGGTTAGCCTCGATGAGATGGAAGCGCTTTGGAATAAGGCCAAGGCTGGCGAGTAAGTTTCACGAAAATTCTATATCGGCTCAGCATAAATTCCTTCTCCCCGATGGGGAGAGGTAAATGTCCGTTGACGCCTATGAGTCAGACCGAATGCAAGTTTATATTGCGTATACAGAGGATACCCTGACAGGTCAGGAGCCAAGTGCGGCCACGCTCTGGCAAGCAACCAACCTATTACCTAGCCTTCACCATTGATTAGAAATTTTGCTTCGAGATTAAGCGCCAGCGCTGCCATGATGCGGCGCTCTGACCAGGACGGGTGGAATTCGCGCCCGCGATGGCCATATGCCGAGATACCCCCGCATTGCGGGGACAAAAACACACCTCCCCGAACCGGAGTAAACGCATGAAATATAGCGACAACGCCCTTGATTTGGTTGGCAATACGCCGCTGATCAAGCTGAAGCGCGCATCGGAGGAAACCGGTTGCCTGGTTCTTGGTAAGGCGGAGTTCTTAAACCCCGGACAATCGGTGAAAGACCGCACCGCACTTGGCATTATCCGTGATGCTGAGGCCTCCGGCGCACTCAGACCGGGCGGCGTCATCGTTGAAGGCACCGCCGGCAATACCGGTATTGGGCTCGCCATGGTCGGCGCCATTCTCGGCTATAAGGTCAAAATCGTTATCCCGCGCAGCCAAAGCCAGGAGAAAAAGGACGCCATTCGTCTGCTCGGCGCGGAGCTGATTGAGGTTGATGCCGTGCCTTATGCAAACCCCGATAACTACATTCACTATTCCGGCCGGCTCGCCAAAGAGCTGAACGAGACCGAAGCGGGCGGTGCTCTGTGGGCGAACCAGTTTGACAACACCGCCAATCGCGACATTCATTATCGCACCACCGGGCCGGAGATATGGGAGCAAACCGACGGCAAACTCGATGGCTTTACCTGCGCCGTCGGTTCCGGCGGCACCATTGCCGGCGTGACGACGGCTTTAAAAGAACGCAAGCCCAGCGTCACCTGCGCCGTCGCCGACCCCGGCGGCTCAAAGATATTTAGCTGGGTTAAAAACGGCGTCCTGGAAACGCAAGGCGATTCCATCACCGAAGGCATTGGCCAGGGACGCGTCACCGGCAATCTTGAAGGCGTAGAATTCGACGACGCCTACCGCATCCATGACCGCGATGCGCTGGCGGCGCTGTATCAGCTAACCCTTGAAGAAGGGCTTTGCCTCGGCGGATCGAGCGGCATCAATATCGTTGGCGCCGTCAAGCTTGCGCGTGACCTTGGCCCCGGCCATACCGTGGTGACGATGCTGTGCGATTATGGCAACCGCTATGCGTCGAAACTCTATAACCCGGAGTTCCTGCGCAAAAAGGAATTGCCGCCGCCGCCCTGGATGATTTAACCCGGTGACATGACATGCCAGACTTCGGACCGCTCGTATCAACCGCCTGGCTGGCTGAAAACCTTGGCCGTTCAGATGTAAAAATCATCGACGCATCCTGGCGCATGCCCGGCGCCGCGCCGGCGCGCGGCGATTATGATGCGCGCCATATCAACGGCGCGGTGTTTTTCGACATTAACGAAATCTCCGACCGGTCCAGCCCCCTGCCCCATATGCTGCCGACGCCAACCGCGTTCGAGGCCGCTGCGGGCGCGTTGGGGGTAAGCCCTAACGACACAATTATCGTCTATGACGACCACGGGATCTTCTCCGCCGCGCGCGTCCGGTGGACGTTTCAGGCGATGGGCCATGGCGCGGTTGCGGTGCTCAATGGCGGCCTGCCGAAATGGCGCGCCGATGGCGGCAGCGTCACCAGCGAAGCGCCCGCGATCACGCCTGCAACCTATAAGGCCCACCCACAGCTCCACATGGTCAGCGATGCGGCGGACATCCGGGCGGCGTTGAACAGCGACCAATCGTCCGTGGTTGACGCCCGTCCCGCTGCGCGGTTTTTCGCCGACGTCCCCGAGCCGCGCGCGGGTCTGCGATCCGGCCACATGCCCGGCGCCCACAACCTTCCCTTTGGCGTGCTTTTGAATGACGACGGAACCATGCGCGCAGCAGATGAAATCGCTGCTTTATTCGCCAACGCCGGCGCTGACCTTAAACTGTCCATAATCACCACCTGCGGCTCTGGCGTTGCTGCAGCGGTGTTGTCACTCGCCCTTGAAACCATCGGTCATCACCGCCACAGTCTCTATGATGGTTCATGGACGCATTGGGGAGATGAAGGAAATGCCGAGCGAGACTTTCCAGTCGCCGCCGGAAAAGGGCGACGGTGAGCGCGTCGATGTGACGATTACTTACCTTGAGCAGACCGAACGTCCGATATTGCCGACCCCGATCACCCCCCATGGCAAGATCGCGATTTTGCGTGCGGAAAACCCGCCGGTTCATTTCTATCGCTATATCTATCGGCTGGTTGGCGATCCCTATCACTGGGTGAGCCGGCGCCGGATTGATGATGACGCGCTAATGCGGGTCATTCATGACCCGTCCGTATACGTCTATGTTCTCTATGTGAACGGCGCGCCGGGCGGTTTTGCGGAGATTGACGGGCGCGACGACAAAACCCATCACCTGAAGTTTTTCGGGCTCGCGCCGGACCAAACCGGGGCCAGGCTCGGCCGGTATTTTTTAATCCATATCATTGATCTTGCCTGGTCGCACGGGCCCCAGCGGCTCTGCCTGGAGACTTGCTCGCTGGACCATTCCGCAGCATTGCCGCTTTATCAGAAAATGGGTTTTCGGGTCTATGACCGCCGCGAGGGCGTGGTGGAGCTGATGGATACCCCGCCGACACCGCGTTAAGTTTGCCAGGCGCCGAGCCGCTTGGTAGATGATTGCCGAACCTGATTTGACGACGGAACCATTGATGAAAGACAACACCAAACTGATTGCCACTGGGCGCCCGCATCAGCGTCATGCGCATCCGGTGAATATGCCGGTCGAGCGCGCCTCGACAATTTTGTTTCCAACCTATGACGATTATCTTGAAGGCGCGCGGACCATCAATTACGGCCGCCTCGGGACCTCCACCCATCGCGCCTTTGAAGAGGCGATCACCGCGCTTGAGGGCGGTTTTGAAACCCGGCTTGCGCCCTCGGGCCTCCAGGCCTGCAACGCGGCGCTGTTGGCGTTCATTTCCGCCGGCGATCATGTGTTGATGACCGATGCGGCGTATGATCCGACCCGGAAATTCTGTGATAATTTTCTGAAACGGTTCGGCGTTGAGACCACCTATTACGATCCGATGGCGACGCATGAAGAGATTACCGCGCTGATGCAGCCCAACACCAAAGTCATCTTCGCGGAATCGCCCGGCTCTTTGACCTTCGAGGTGCAGGATATCCCGATGCTCGCAAAAGCCGCACATGCTGGCGGCGCGGTGCTGGTCGTCGACAACACCTGGAGCGGCGGTTATTTTTGCAAACCAATTGCGCTCGGCGCCGATGTCAGCGTTCAAGCGGCGACCAAATATATTGTCGGCCATGCCGATTGCCTGATCGGGACGCTCACCTCGGCAGACGAACGCATCGCCAAGAAAATCTATTACGCGCTGTTGCAACTCGGCTCCAACGTCTCCGCGGATGACGCCTATCTGGCGCTGCGCGGCTTGCGCACGCTGTCTGCGCGATTGCAACGGCATGAGGAAAATGCGCTGGCGCTGGCGAAGTGGCTTTTAAAGCGGGAGGAAGTGGACCACATCATTCATCCGGCGTTTAAATCCTGCCCCGGCCACGCGGTCTGGAAACGCGATTTCACCGGCTCGTCGGGGCTGTTTGGCGTGGTTTTAAAACCGACCCCGCTAGAGGCGATCAAGACCTTCTTCAACGCGCTCAAACATTTCGGCATCGGCTTTTCCTGGGGCGGTTTTGAAAGCCTGTGCGTTCATACACACCCTGAGCGCTATCGCACGGCCACAAACTGGCAAGCGGACGGGCCGGTGCTGCGTTTCCATGCGGGGCTTGAAGATATTGACGATTTGAAGAACGATATCGACAATGCATTCACCGCCATGGCGAGTGCGCGGAAATAGTTGGTATGGAGAGAGGCGTCATGCGTTTATTTCTGATTTTGGCGACGGCAGTTTTCCTAAACGGGTGCCTGGCGACATCCGGCAGTATGCGGAGCTTTACCTCAACTCCGTCCGGTGCGACAGTCACCATCGATGGCTACGGCGCGTGCGAGACGCCCTGCACTGTCAAGCTCGACGGTTACCGTAAAGTGACGGTGGCCAAGGCCGGTTACAAAGCCCAACGCTTCGGCGTCAAACCCGGCGGCGCGCCCGTCAACGTCATTTTGGAACTCGCCGCACCCACGGGCGTCTTTGCCTCTGAAGCGCTCCCGGTTATTTCGGGCCTTTGCGCTTTGGCGACCTAAGTTGAAACAGAAACCCGCGCCCGACCGGGCGCCGCGACCGCGAAGGCGGTCGATTTATGGTTTGCGCGCCTTCGCGCGCGGTCAGGCCGCCCCATCGGAGGCGTTCGCGAAGCCAATAACCGCGAGATAAAAGATGGCGACCCCGGCAGGACTTGAACCTGCAACCCTCGGCTTCGAAGGCCGATGCTCTATCCAATTGAGCTACGGAGCCAGCGCGGGTGTCATACAGCGGCACAGAGGGAATGGCGAGACGCCTTCGGCGCAGACACGAAAGCGATGGCCGGAAAAACGAGGGCGCGCACCAAACGCGTCCGACTGGACGCCGCGCGGCAGCGCGCCCCATCGGAGGCGTTCGCGAAGCGAATAGCCGCGAGATAAAAAATGGCGACCCCGGCAGGACTTGAACCTGCAACCCCCGGCTTAGAAGGCCGGTGCTCTATCCAGTTGAGCTACGGGGCCGTAACGCGTGCGCGTAGAATTTAGAACAGGTCTGAAGGGAAGTAAAAGCTGCTCCGGCCGTTAATGCGTCCAGGGCTTGCGCCGGCGGAAGGCGAAATTGTCGGAATAGGCCTTGGGCGCGGCGATCGGGCTATGGTCCGGCTCGACCCGGAAGGGAATGGCGTGATTTTTGGCGTAGGCGATGGCCTCGTCCTGGCTGTCGAAGGATAGGTGGACCTCGCTGGCGGTCATGTCTTCGGCGCCGGCCCAGCCCATCAGCGGATCGAGCCGCCTGGCGGTCTCGGCGTCAAACTCCAAAAGCCATGATTTGGTGTGCGCCTTGCCGGATTGCATTGCAGTCTTTGACGGGCGGTAAATGCGCGCAAACATAAAGGCCTGCTCTTTCTGTCCTTGCTCGCGACCGGCCTTGGCTCGTGACCGGTCTTGGCGCGTTCAAAATGGTCGGGGCGGCAAGATTCGAACTTGCGACCCTCTGGTCCCAAACCAGTTGCGCTACCAGGCTGCGATACGCCCCGACAAGGCTGGCGGCAAATGGAGTGCCGCGCGCCGGGTCATCGTCTATCTTGGCGCGGATGTAAAGGCCATTAAAACCGTTACTTATTCTTGAATAACGGGTGGCGGACGCGGTCGCCGGCCTTGATTCCCAAGGCCGCAAAGGTTCCGCCATTGACCTCAAGCACCGAGAGCACGAGCGCGCCTGACGGCATGGTTTCCAGCGACTTTGGCGTCGCGTCAGGGGTGATGCGTTTGATGACGCCGCTGTCGTCGATAAAGGCGATGTCGAGCGGGATCAGCGTGTTTTTCATCCAGATGGCGACAGTTTGCGGCTGTTCGAAGTCGAACAGCATGCCCGCATCCGCGGCAAGCTCGGTGCGATACATTAACCCCACCCGTCGGGTCTCCGGCGTGTCAACAAGTTCAATGTTGAAGATATGCTCGCCATTGGCGGTTTCAATCACCAGCTTCGAGGCCGCCTTGCCTGAGGCGTCGCCAACACCATCGGACTGCGCGCAAGCGCCAGTCGTGAAAATCATCAGTAGAAAAATGATTTTTGCAAATGTAGCGGCTACGCGAAACTGGGTCATGGCTTTACTTGGCTAATTATCGGGATCGGGTCTTATTTCCACAGCAAGAAGACCTTTGCGGCCTTCGCCAAAGGACACCTGAACGCGCTGGCCCGGGACAAGCTCGCCCATACCGCAGTTTCGCACCGTCTCCATATGAATGAAGATATCGGCTGTGCCATCGCCGCGGGTTAAAAACCCAAAGCCCTTGGCGCGGTTGAACCACTTGACCTCCGCACGGGCGAAGTCGCCGGCCGGGGTCTGACTGATGACCGGCGTTTGCGCGATTAGCGGCGTGGCGGTTGATTCGTCAATGTCCAAAAGCCTCAGCGCTTGCAGCCCTTTGTTGCGACGAATAACTTCGCACTCAATGGTCGCGCCTTCGCGCGCAGTCTCGCGTCCGGCCGCCTTCAGACAAGACGAGTGAATAAGGACATCGCCCTCCCCATCAAGATTATCCGGAACGATAAAACCATACCCCTTGGTGGGATCGAACCATTTCACAATGCCTTTCATCGTGAATGTTTCTTCTTCTTCGTTCTCTGGCTGATCGATGTCCGACGTCGATGCAACTTGCTCGTCCATACTTGGCCTAACCCCCCAGTCACGCGCTGAGTTTATCCTTATTCGGTTAACTATACTCGAGAACCGCCGATAGGTCATTCCCTTCGGCGCAAAGAATACACCCTTTTCGTTTATTTATTTCGGGTTTTCCCCAGAAAGTTGCAGTTATTAGATAACATTACGCAGACTCACACAGAGCTGCGAGCGGACACTTTCAAGATTACGCGATGGTTTGCGATTCAAGATCCGACAGGAATTTTGCAATCAGCATAAGGAAGACGTCAAAATCCGATTCAAT
>JAJFFZ010000248.1 GCA_021776395.1 Hyphococcus sp.
CCAGCAGCTTATAAAAGCTGGAAAACCCGCCAAGGTCGCCATAACCGCTATCATGCGAAAGCTCGTCGTGCTTGCAAACGCACTCGTTAAAAACGATCGAGTATGGCAAGAAAAATGCCCTTGACCACAACGGATACTCTAGACTGTCCCTAAAACTGCATAAAATTCGGGTGAAACCTGCGCACTCACCCAAATGGGCGATTGTTCTGGGTGACGGGTTTATGCGTTTAACAAACTTGAAGTCACCATATACCACCGCTCATTCCGGCGAAAGCCGGAATCCAGATAAGTGTTGTAGTCTGGATACCGACTTTCGTAGGGATGAGCGAAACTCTGATTGTGGTTCGATCGATCAACCGGCCCAATGCCGTCTGCAAAACAAAGGGAGCTGAACAATGCATCTTGGAAATTTCTCGCTAAGTCTCGCCGTCAAGGATATCGCCGTTTCGCGGGCGTTTTATGAAAAGCTTGGGTTTGAGGTGATGCATGGCGAGGCCGACCAGGGCTGGCTGATTATGAAATGCCCGAGCTGCGTTATTGGCCTGTTCCAGGGCATGTTTGACAACAACACGCTCACCTTCAATCCCGGCTGGGATAGCGCCGGGCAAACTCTGGATAGTTTCACCGATGTCAGGGACATTCAAAAGGCGCTAAAAGCTAACGGCGTAGAGTTCACCATTGAAGCCGACGAGACCACGACCGGGCCGGCGAGTTGCGCGTTTGTCGACCCTGATGGCAACCCGGTTTTAATCGACCAGCATGTATGACGTTATGGGCGCCGGTTATGAGGCCGACGGCTTAGCGCGTTTTCCGAGCAGGTAATCCAGCGAGAACGCACCCGGCCCGCGCGCCAGCACCAACAACAACGGCGCCGCCCACAACAAATGCAGCGACCAGTTGCCGTTTGGATTTAAGAGATCGCCCGGAAACACGTAAAACTGGATGAAGGCGGTCATGCCCAACAGGCCAAGCGCGCCAAACCTCGTGGCGAACCCGAACACAAGCAGGATGGGAAAGAAAAATTCACCGAGCGCTGCGAAATGCGTCATCGCCGGCGCCAGCAGCGCAGGAATGCCGAAAACATTTTCAAACAGATAAATCTTCTTCTCCACGACGCCGAAGATGTTCCAGTTGACGCCGAGAAATTCGCCGCCGTCGAGCTTGGTCTGGCCGGATCGCCAGAACGGAACCGCCGCGGCGATGCGTGCGACAAACGCCAGAACGGCGTAGGGGATTAACTCCGCCAGCTGAACAAATTTTTGATAATACGCGGTCATATTTTTGTTTCCCTATTCGCGCGCGGCGGCGATGATACAGCCGCCGCCCAATATGATTTCAAACGTCGCCTGCGGATCGAAACTGTCATCGATCATCGCCGCTTGGCCCAATGCCTCAGCAACGCTGTCGCCGGCGTGTAAGTGTTCAAGCGCGGCGAAGGCGCCGGCGCTAATGATGCTGAGACGGACCTCTCGCTCGGGGCGGACAATCAAAATGCATTCGCCGGCGCTGGCGTTGATGTCTTCCGGCGCGACGTCGCTTTGGTGTCGGCGCCAGATGGACCCCACCGCAAAGGAAGATTTAAAAAGCCGCAAGGACGGATGCAGGGTGAAGACAAGGTCAGACGGATCGCCATCGCCGGCCGCCATTATCGCCTGTGCATCCAGCGGGTCTGCATCGGCGGCGCGATAGGCCTCTAGCCAGGCAATTTCCAACTGCGCCATATCGGCGAGATAAGGAACGCTCCGCGCCGGTTCAAAAGCGTCGAGAAATTGTGGGAACCGGTCGCCGTAATCAGCAATCATCGGCGAGGATGGCGGCGCGGCGTTGAAATATTCGTTCGCTGCAAATTTGAAAAAATCTTCGCCCACGAGTTGCGCGACGACGGGGAACTTATCGGCGAGCGCTTTGGAAAGGCTGGAGCGGATATTGTTGCGGTAGACCGCAAGCGCAGCGGCGGTTTTGTCCGCGTCGCCCGTATATTCAAACGGCGGCTCGGGCGGCTCGGGCGCGCGCAAAACATCTGCGAGCCTGTCAAAGGCTTCGCGGTCAGCGGCCGGGAGGTCTGTTGACGTGCGGTCAGGCATTTTCAAAGGCGCCGGTTTGCGTCGTGGTCTTGGGCGTCGCGGCCCGCATCCAATCTGCGGCTTTTTTCGCCTCAAGCGCCAGCTCGCCAAGCGGCGGCGTGTCGGTGTCCCATTCCACCAGGGTCGGGCGCGGACCGGCTTGGGCGATAAACCGGCGATAGAGCGCGCCGACATCGTCGCAGACCGGCGAGCCGTGATCGTCGACGCGGATTTCAACGCCGCGCGCGAGGTCAATCGCGTGGCCGGCGAGGTGAATTTCTTCAACTTTGCTGGCCTCGATGGCGTCAAGATATGTCTCGGCGTTAAACCCGAGATTGCAGGCGCTGACATAGACATTATTGATGTCCAAAAGCAGCCCGCAACCGGTTTGCCGCGCCAGCGCATTTAAAAAATCAGGTTCCGACATGTCACCCGGCATGGTCAAATATTGCGACGGGTTCTCTATAAGGATGCGCCGCGCCAGCGCCTCTTGCATCTGGTCAATATGCAAAGCCGTGCGTTTCAACGTCGCCTCGGTCAATGGCGGGGCGATCAAATCATTATAGAACACGCCGTCATGCGCGCTCCAGGCCATGTGCTCGGAGACCAGCGCCGGCTGGTATCGCTCAACGACGATGCGCAGCCTTTCGAGATGATCGCGGTCGAGCGCATCATGGCCGCCAAGCGACAGACATACGCCGTGTACGGATAATGGATGGAATTTGCGGATTTCCGTGAGCCACGCATGCGGTGCGCCGCCGGCGCACATATAGTTTTCGGCGTGGACTTCAAAAAAATCGATATGGGAAAGCGGGTCGCCCGCTCCTATGCGTCCGCTATTGGGGGAGAGTACGTCGCGATAGTGAGCGGGCTTTAAGCCGACCCCGACGCTGGTTGGCGCCAGGACCGGATTGGTGTGTTCTTGATCGGCCAAGAATGAGACCTATTCAGAATTTAAGTTTGCGGAAGGTCCCGGTCGAGTTCTTCGAGGCTGCCGGTGCGGCCATCGGGAAGATCGACGCTCTCGCAAGTGCCGGCTGGAACCAGCGACCAGGCATTGCCCTGATAATCAACCGTCGATGTGCCTTCACAAGAAGTGCCGGGTCCCGCGGCGCAGTCATTTTCACCAGCGAGCGAAACGCCATAGCATTTGTCCATGCCTTTTTTGGCGGCGTTAGCGGGTGCGGCAACGACGAGGGCTGCGGTAAAGGCGCTAGCGATCACCGCTGTCGTCAATTCTGATTTAATCATCTTGTCATTCTCCTTGTTGGCTTATCTGGGTTGGCTAAACTGAAAACCGGATGCACACCTCCTGCGCACCAGATGGGCTCATCTTACAGGATGCGCCAAAACCTGCACAACTCAACACTCATCACGAGCGAGTGAGGGCGTAGGTTTTTCGTCTTAAAATTGCGTAATCCGGTTTGAACGCGTTAGCTGCGCCCTTGGCCCAGCTGTTCGCGTTTTATCTCCAGCGCCAGCCATTCTTCCTCGGCCGCCGCCAGCGCTGTTTCCGCGCGCTCAACTTCGCTTGCCGTCTGGTTGAAGGCTTGCGGGTCACGGTCATAGAACCCGGCGTCGTTCAACTTTGCGTTGAGCGCATTCACTTTGGCTTCAAGCGCGGAGATTTTCGCCGGCAAGGTTTCCAGCGCGTATTTTTCTTTATAGCTGAGTTTGGTTTGCGCTTGTGGTTTGGCGCTGTCGCGTTTGGTAAGCGGTTTTGGCGACGCCTTCGCGGCGGCGCGTGCGCCGGGCGCCGAGCCGCGTTGGCGCACCATGTCGTCATAGCCGCCATCGTAAGTGCGCCAGGCGCCGGCGCGATCCGGGTCGGTGGTGATCACCGAGGTGACGATGCGGTCTAGAAAGCTGCGGTCATGGCTGATCAGCAACAGCGTGCCCTGATAGGCGGCGAGCAATTCTTCCAAGAGGTCGAGGGTTTCCAGATCAAGATCGTTGGTCGGCTCGTCCAGCGCCAGAAGGTTTGACGGTTTGGCAAGCGCCGAGGCCAGCGCCAGGCGCCCGCGCTCACCGCCGGAAAGCGACGACACCGGCGCGCGCCATTGTTCGGGGGCGAACAAAAAATCTTGCAGATAGCTGGCGACATGGCGCTTGGCGCCGGCAATCGTCACCCAGTCGCCGCGCTCATCGGCTATGGCGTCCGCAAGGCGCATCTCCGGCTTGAGGCTGGCGCGGCGCTGGTCGAGCGAAACGAGGTCGAGATTGGTTCCGAGATTAATCACGCCCGCATCCGGCGCCAACGCCCCCGTCAGCATATTTACCAGCGTTGTCTTGCCCGCGCCGTTCGGGCCGACAATGCCGATTTTTTCACCGCGGGTAATCTCAACGGAAAAATCATCGACGACTTTGTTGTCGCCGAACGATTTTGAAATATGCTCCGCAACAATCACCCGCTTGCCGGAGGCGCTGGTCTCAGCTTTGGAAAATTTCACCGTGCCTGTGGGACGCTTCGCCTCGCGCAGGTCTTTGCGCATCGTGTGCAACTCGCCAAGGCGGCGCATATTGCGTTTGCGCCGCGCGGTGACGCCGTAGCGCAGCCAGTGTTCCTCGGCGACAATCTTCCGGCCGAGCTTGTGGCGGGCTTGTTCTTCTTCTTCCAGCGTCTTGTCGCGCCAGGCTTCAAAGTCGCCAAAGCCGCGCGCAATGGAGCGGGTTTTGCCGCGGTCAATCCACACCGTCGCACTGGTGAGGTTTTCCAAAAACCGCCGGTCGTGGCTGATCAACACAATCGCTGACGGTGATGCGCGCAGGCGCTTTTCCAATTCGGTAATCGCCGGCAGGTCGAGATGGTTGGTCGGTTCATCGAGCAGCAAGATGTCGGGCTTGGAAACCAGCGCCGCAGCAATCGCAATGCGCCGCGCCTCGCCGCCGGAACATGCAGCGAGCGCAATCCCCGGCGCCAGATCAAACGACGCCATGACGATGTCAATCAAGTGCGCGTCAGCGTCGTCGTTTAAACCCTCGGCAATATAGTCTTCGGCGGTTTTAAACCCGGCAAAGTCCGGCTCCTGCGGCAGATAGCGGATGGTGGCGCCCGGATGCACAAAGCGCTCGCCGCGATCAGGCTCGACCGCGCCGGCGGCGATTTTGAGCAGCGTGGATTTGCCTGAACCGTTGCGCCCCACCAGCGCAATGCGCGCGCCGGGCTCGACATCAAGGCGAGCGCCCTCTAGCAGCGCGTCGCCGCCAAAGGTGATGGAAATCTCGGTTAAGGAAAGCAGAAACCCGGCCATGACGGGGGTCTATACCAGCTTGTGCAGGTTGTGACCCATTGGATGGAAATGAGCATCCACCTCTCCCCCCAAACTTTTGTTCGCCTTCGCGAACAGGAGGGGAGAGGTCGGAATTTGGTTACAAATTCCGGGTGAGGGGGAAGAGGAATCAAAATTTACCACTAACGCTTCGCCCCCGCAACCCACCCATCGGGCCACCAAATACCCCCCCGGGCGTAGGAATTTAAGTCGGGCCCAGACAAAAATTAAAA
>JAJFFZ010000249.1 GCA_021776395.1 Hyphococcus sp.
TCTCGCGCGCGCCGCAGAACGCGGTGAGATATCGTTAAAAAAACTCACCCGCGCCTTGGGCCGAGACCTGCGCCGCTTCGCCATCGACAGTCTGGTGCGCCAGCCGGTGCAGAACCTCCTGACCAATCTCTTCGCCGCGCCGTTTGGCGGGGCGAGAGCCGATGGCGGGCCGGTGGCGCCGGGGCAATCCTTCCTGGTCGGCGAGCGCGGGCCGGAATTGTTCAGCCCAAGCGCCGCCGGTTCCGTCCGTCCACTGGGTTCTTCCGGCCTCACGGTGAACATCGCCCTGCCGGGCGTTTCCGATACGGAAAGTTTCCGGCGTTCCGAAACCCAAATTGCCGCCGCGCTCGCAAGAGCGGTCGGCCGCGGGCAACGGAATTTGTGATGCGAGTTTTTCAAGGACCCCCTCCGTCAGCTTCGCTGACACCTCCCCCGCAAGCGGGGGAGGAACACTGTTGCGCGCTATTGCAGGCATCTTTCTTCCCCCGTTTACGGGGGAAGTGTCCCGAAGGGACGAAGGGGGTTCTTGAACCCCTATAAAAACCCAAACCAGTTGAGTACAAAAAATGTCCTTTCATGAAGTTTTATTTCCCGTCGACATCGCCTTAAACTCCGAAGGCGGACCAACCCGGCGCACCGATATTGTCGCGCTGGTCTCCGGCCATGAGGAGCGCAACTCCCCCTGGGCCGGCTCGCGCCGGTCGTTCAATGCCGGCTACGGCGTAAAATCCATCGGCGATATTGAAGATATCATCGCGTTCTTTGAAGCCCGGCAGGGGCGCCTGTTCGGGTTCCGGTTTCGCGATCCGTTTGATTTTAAAAGCAGTAAAATCGCCGGGGCGCCGGCTGACAACGACCAGTTGCTCGGAACCGGAGACGGCGCGGCGACAGTGTTTCAGCTCATCAAACAATATCCGTCCGGCCCGGCGGCTTATACGCGCGTCATCAAAAAACCGGTCGCCGGCTCGGTGCTTGTGGCGGTCGCCGGCGCGAGCCAGAGCGAGGGCGCGGATTTTAGCCTCGACGATACGACGGGCCTTATCACGCTGAGTGTGGCGCCAGCTTCCGGCGCCGTCGTCACGGCCGGTTTTTTATTCGACACGCCAGTTCGTTTTGATACGGATGAATTGCGCATCAATCTCGCCGCCTTCAAAGCCGGCGATATCCCATCCATTCCATTAATTGAGGTGCTGGTCTGATGCGCGCGCTGGACCCCGATTTAAAAACCCTCCTCGACAGCGGCGCGACGACGCTGGCCACGTGCTGGCGCATCACGCGTGTTGATGGCGCTGTGTTGGGGTTCACCGACCATGACCGCGCGCTCGCCTTTGACGGGACGAGTTTCCTCCCCGATAGCGGCGCTACCGGTTCGGGCCTGACATCCACCGCTGATCTTGCAGTCGATAATGCAGAGATTGAAGGCGCTCTGTCCAACACTGCGCTCAGCGCGGACGATTTGGCGGCCGGGCGCTATGACGGCGCCGGGGTGGAAATTTTTCGCGTCAATTGGGCCGACCCCGAGACCCGGCTGTTGCTTAAAAAAGCGGTGATCGGCGAGGTTCGGCGCGACGGTGATGCGTTCCGGGCGGAGCTGCGCGGGCTGTCGCATTATCTCGACCAGACCACCGGCCGGGTCTATCAGCGGCTCTGCGACGTTAATCTCGGCAGCGCTAAATGCGGCGTCGACCTTAACGATGCGGCGTATAAAACCACCGGCGCGGTCACGGCTCTGCGCGACGATCAGAGTTTTATCGCCAGCGGCTTTTCCGCGTTCGCCGATAGCTGGTTCGCACACGGACTGCTGACCTGGACCAGCGGCGCCAATCTTGGCGCGCGCGGCCACATCAAAACGCAAGGCCAGGGCGGGGCGGTCGCGCTATGGCTTCCCGCCGGCGCCGACATCGCGATTGGCGATGCGTTTACCGCCACCGCCGGCTGCGACAAGCGGTTTGCAACCTGCGGCGATAAATTCGCCAACACCATAAACTTTCACGGCTTCCCGCTGATGCCCGGCAATGATTTCGCCATCACCTACCCGTTGCGCGCGGAGAACAATGATGGGGGGAAGTTGAAATAGTTTTCTTATTCGGCATTTCAACGCTCTTACAGAAAGGTATGTAAATCATGGTACAGAGTAATGAATTTACAGCGCCGACTTTATCTGGCGCCGTCAAGAAGGCCACAACAGCGTATCGTTCGCGCCAGGGCTTAGAACATAAAGGTATTTGCAGCGACCTCGTGCTCGAGCTGGCCGATTTCAAGCGGGCAGCCGCTGACGTGCTGCAGCATAGTGTGGACCGTCTTGGCGACAACATACTGCGCATTGCTGCGCAATATCGGCGTTCAGGTTGCGCTGCCTCAGACAGGATCAGTTAAAATGAAGGTCTTTGACTCAATTTCCCACCCGGAAGATATCCCGCAGCCAGAAGATGTCTATCGCCGCCAGCGCGAAAAGCATAATGACCGCGATTGCAATCATCACGCCGACACTAGCGCGCAGCCGAAGCACAAGTGGCGGATAAACGGTGACAAACAGAATAAGCGCTACAGCAATCAAGCCGGCTATATAGGCAAGATTGATCCAGATAATTTCGGAAACGGGTTGGTCGCGCGCCGTCTCGAGGGTCATCCAGATCAATCCGGCCCATGCGGCGACAAAGGTAATGCTTCGAAGGCGCTTCATCGGCAGTCTCGTTGGGCTTGGGATGGTGTTCGTGTTTCTTTCAGGGCGAGCATAGCCGCCTCTCGTCACTGCTGCAAGCGGTGGGTGAGGTTCTATGCAGGCATTCATTTTGGCGGCGCTCATGTCTAACATCCCAACCTTCTCCTCCACAATATCGCGTATACAGATTATCGATGCGGCCCGCTCTTGGATTGGCACGCCCTATGTGCATCAGGCGAGCGCCAAGGGCGCGGGCTCTGATTGTCTCGGGCTTATTCGCGGCGTCTGGCGTGAGGTTTACGGCGCCGAGCCCGAGGCGCCGCCGGCCTATACGCCGGACTGGAACGAGCGCCATTGGCGCGAAGGGAGCGGCGATGAAGCGCTGCTCTCAGCCGCCGGGCGGCACATGATCCGCCGTGCGGCGTCGACAGATAACAAAACCCCCGCCTTTGAGCCCGGCGATGTGTTGGTGTTCCGCGTTAGCGCTGACGGCCCGGCCAAACATTGCGGCCTCGCCTCCGGGCCGGACCAGTTCATCCACGCTTATGCCGGGCGCCAGGTAACGCAAAGCTGGCTCAACCGCTGGTGGCGCGGGCGCCTTGCGGGCGTGTTTATCTTTCCGGGGACGCAATGATGGTTGGTGGTTTTTATGTGGGAAGAGCCCCCTTCGTCCCTACGGGACACTTCCCCCGTAAACGGGGGAAGAAAGAGGGTTGCAAAATAGAACAGCATTATTCCTCCCCCGTTTACGGGGGAGGTGTCGGCAAAGCCGACGGAGGGGGTTCTTTCAACGCTGCGAGCATATCTCAGCCCAACCGCACCCAATCAATAAACAATCAGGGAACAAACTAATGGCCCAACTTCTTCTCACCGCCGCCACAGGCGCGGCCTCGGTTGTTTCCAGAGCCGGGATTGGCGCGTTTATTGCGCGCACCGCCGCAACAACAGCGGCCTCGTTTGCGGCCGGTTATGTTGACCGGCTGATTTTCGGCCCCGCCAAACGCAAAGTTGAGGGCCCGCGGCTGGAGAGTTTTCAGGTTCAGGCGAGCCAGGAGGGTGCGCCGGTGCTGCGTGTGTTTGGGCGCGCGCGCATCGCCGGACAGCTGATATGGGCGGCGAATTTTAAAGAAAGCACGTCGGAAACGGTCGAGACATCCGGCGGCAAGGGTGGGCGCCCGGCGGCGAAAACTACGTTTACGGAGTTTCTATATTCGATATCCTTCGCGGTCGGGCTGTGTGAGGGGGAAATCTCGCGCATCGGCCGGGTCTGGGCCGACGGCAAGCCGCTGGACCTGTCGGCGCAAAATGTCCGCATCTATAACGGGACCGAGACGCAAAACCCCGACGGGTTGATCGAGACCGTGGAGGGGGCGGGCGCGGCGCCGGCTTTCCGCGGCCTCGCCTATATCGTGTTCGAAGATTTACCGCTCAAAGATTTCGGCAATCGCATCCCTCAGCTTTCCTTCGAAATTGAAAAAAATCTCACCGACACCGACCCCGAGACGCTGGAAAACCGCCTGACGGCGGTGTCTATGATTCCCGGTTCCGGTGAGTTCGTCTACGGAACAATGGGCGTAGCGCGAACTCTTGATGAAGGCGTGACAATCTCTGAAAACATCCACAATATTTCCGGCGCCACGGACTTTACCGCCGCGCTTGATGGGCTAACGCAAACGGCGCCCAATCTTGCGGGCGTGTCGCTGGTGGTCTCATGGTTCGGCGACAGCTTGAACGCAGGCTCGGTGACGCTCCGCCCCGGCGTTGAAACGGCGACAAAAACCACGGCGCCTTATTCCTGGAAAGTCTCCGGCGAGAACCGCAGCAATGCGCGACTGGTCTCGTTTTATAACGGCGCCCCGGCGTTTGGCGGCACGCCCTCGGACCAAAGCGTCATCGAGGCGATTGCGGCGTTAAACGCGCGCGGGCTGAAGGTGATGTTTCATCCGTTCGTTCTAATCGACGCCGCCGGTTTCCCGTGGCGCGGCCGCATTGATGCCGGCGCCAATGATAAAACCGCCGCCGCGATAACCGACATCAACGCATTTTTCGGAACCGCCAGCGCCAGCGACTTTTCATTTAACGCCGGCGAGGTGGTGTATTCCGGGCCGGCGGAATGGGGCTTGCGGCGGATGGTGTTGCATTATGCGCATTTGTGTTTTCTCGCCGGCGGGGTGGACCGGTTCCTGCTCGGCTCGGAGCTGAGGGGCATAACCCGCACCCGCGACGGCGGTAACAACTTCCCCGCCATCGCCGCGTTAAAAAGCCTCGCCGCGGAAGTGCGCGCCGTCCTCGGCGCGTCAACGGAAATTTCCTACGCCGCCGACTGGTCGGAATATTTTGGCCACCAACCAACGGACGGTTCGGGCGATGTTTACTTTCACCTGGACGACTTATGGAGCGATCCGAATATAGATTTTATCGGCATCGACAATTATATGCCGCTGGCGGACTGGCGTGATGGCTTCGGTCATGTGGATGCGCTGGCCGGCGCCAATAGTCAGTATGATGTTGATTATTTAAAATCCAACATCAATGGCGGCGAGGGGTTTGACTGGTTTTACGCCTCGACAGCCGACCGTGACGCGCAAGTCAGAACGCCGATCACCGACACGACATATGGCGAACCCTGGGTGTTTCGCTATAAGGATTTGTGGAGCTGGTGGTCGAATACGCATTACAATCGCCCCGCCGGCGTGCGGGCGGGCGCGCCGACGTCGTGGGTTCCGCAATCGAAAAAAATCGTCTTTACAGAGACCGGCGCGCCGGCGGTGGACAAGGGCGCGAACCAGCCGAATGTGTTCGTCGATCCGAAAAGCACCGAGAGCGCGCTGCCCTATTATTCCACCGGCGCGCGCGATGATTTGGCCCAGCGCCGGGTGCTGGAGGCAAGCGCGGCGTTCTGGAACGATGCGGCGAACAACCCCACGTCAAGCGTTTATTCCGCGCCGATGGTCGAGGCCGATCGGCGCTATATCTGGGCGTATGATGCGCGCCCGTTCCCGGATTTTCCGGCGCGTTCCGATGTCTGGGGCGATGCAGCGAATTGGGAAAAGGGCCATTGGCTGAATGGCCGGCTCGGCCGCGCGCCGCTCGATATTCTGGTCGCCGCGCTCGGCGCTGAGGCGGGCTTTAGCGCAGTGGAGACCGGCCGGCTTGAAGGCGTTCTTACCGGCTATGTTATCGATCGGCCCATGAGCCCGCGCGAGATGATTGATCCGCTGGCGGATGTCTTTCAGTTCGATATGATTGAGGCCGGCGAGGCTATCCGGTTTCAACCGCGCAGCGACGACACGGTTTTAACGCTCGATGCGAGCGATTTGGCGGCGCGGAAATCGGGCGCCTTCACTCTGTCATTGGGCCAGGAGCTTGACCTTCCCGCCGCCTTCCGGCTCGGCTTTATCGACGAGCAGGAAGATTTCGCCCCCGCCGTGGTGGAAGCGCGCGATCCGGGCGCGGCGCCGACGCGCGAGATTGGCGCAGAAATCGCCGCGGTGCTGGCGCCGGCCGAGGCTGAAGCGCGCGCGCGGTCGATCCTCGCTGACGCCTGGGTGATGCGCGAGACGCTGTCGTTTTCGCTGCCGCCCTCGGCGCTCGATCTGGAGCCCGGGGACGCGATTGTCCTGAACGATTTGGGGACGCAGCGGCGCTATCGCATCACCGAGATTGACGACGGAACCGAGCGCCGCGCCGATCTGGTGCGCGTCTCGCCATCCGTATACGAAGCGCCAGTGGGACCAGCGGTGTTTGCCCCGCCCGCGCCGATAGCGGTGTTTGCCAGCCCGCTCTGGGAGTTGATGGACCTGCCATTGTTGCGCGACAGCGACGATGCGGCGGCGCCGTGGTTTGCCGCATTCGCCGACCCCTGGCCCGGCGGCGTCGCGCTTTATCGCGCACTTGGCGAGACGTCTGGCGCCCCGGCGCTGGCCGGGTCGGCGCCGGCGCGCGCTGTGCTCGGCCGGTTGACGGGCGCGCTGGCGCCCGCCGCATCCGGGCGCTGGATCAATAGCGCGGCCAGCGTCAAGCTGTCCTTTGGCGCCTTGTCGTCAAGCGCGGAAGAGGAAGTTTTTTCCGGCGCCAATCTGTTTGCGGTGACAAGCGCCAATGGCGGGTGGGAAGTGGCGCAGTTTCGCGATGCGGTGTTGCAGGGCGACGGCAGTTGGCTGTTAAGCGGGTTGTTGCGCGGCCAGGCGGGGAGCGAGGCAGCCGCGCTCGCCGGCGCCGCCGCCAATGCGCGCTTTGTGTTGCTGACCCCGGCGGTGACGCAAATCGATTTCTCGCTCAACCAGCGCGGCGTTTCCTATGACTGGCAGGCCGGCCCCGAAAAAGATATTCCGGACACGGCCAATTTCACCACGAAAACCCTCACCATGAATGCGCGCGGGCTCATGCCCCTGGCGCCAGTACATTTGCGCGCGGCGCGCGAAGGCGGCGACATTCGCCTGTCGTGGATAAGACGCACCAGGGCCGGTGGTGATGGGTGGGAAGGCGAAGTTCCGCTAGGCGAAGCCTTCGAGCGCTACACGGTGACAATTTTCAACGGTAGCGCAGAGGTGCGCGAGATCCAGACCACAACGCCCGATTATCTTTATCCCGCCGCCGACATCACAGCAGATTTCGGAAGCGGCGGCCCCGGCGCGACGATAACTTTTGCCGTAGCGCAAGCGTCGGATGCGGTGGGCGATGGCGTGGAGGCGAAGGACGGGGTGGGGATTACATGATCGCTCGTTGTGTCATAGTGGATCCACCTCTCCCCATCGGGGAGAGGTCGGAATTTGTTTACAAATTCCGGGTGAGGGGGAAGATGACTCAAAATATATCACTAACATTTCTCCTCCTCATCCGACCCTTCGGGCCACCTTCTCCCCGACGGGGAGAAGGAAAATCAGCCGAGTCGAGATAGGTTTTCGTCAATGCAGTTTGGTATTAAGAAACCCCAAGCACAACAAAAAAAACGCCTGCCCAGGTCGGCATACCGATGAACATTGCCGCCAGAAATTTCAGCCGCGTGTTCATGGTTATCTCTTCAAAGGGCTCTTCATGTTTCAACTCATTGCGAAACAAAAACAGTATGGCGGCAATTGTTGCAACGCCGCCGGCGATTATCGCAATCGCGTATCCAACCAGTTCAAGAACCCGGTTGCCGGAGGTGGAATTGCCGACAATGTCTGTGACGGTGTAAATAAACGTCAGCACCGCGATGGCGGCGGCGCCATAGGTTAAGGCGCGTGATTTGAGGGAAGCTTGATCGGACATGGCTGGCTCGCGGAGGCGCCTTTAACGGAAATGAAAACAGAGGTTAGGGTTGCGGATGTTTAAGGTCAAATTTCCACCTGTTTTGGTGGTTCGCACAGCGACCGCTCATTCCGGCGCCAGCGCGCGAAAGCGCGCAGATTATGGTTTGACCGCTTTGCGGTCAGGCCGGGATCCAGAAACTGCATGAGATTCGTTTGTCTCTGGATCCCGGCTTTCGCCGGGATGAGCGGGCGTGGTGTTAGGGCGCGGGCGGAAAAAGAGGCAGCCCGCCCCCCAAATTTCCCGGCAAAAATTAACCGTAAACTCTTCTATTTCGGGGAAAATGGCTTATCTCATTGCGTGTGGGCGCGTCGCGGTGTTTCCGGGCGCGCTTTAACGATGGGTTAATTTGAACGAAGAGATGAGTTTTGGCGAGAAATCCTTACGCAGTATTGGGCCTTGCGCCGTCGGCCAGCGATTCTGAGATTCGCGCCGCGTTCCGCAAGTTCGCTAAAAAGTACCACCCGGACCGCAATCCCGACGACAAGGCCTCGGAAGACAAGTTTAAAGAGGTCTCGGCGGCGTTCGATATTGTTGGCGATTCGGATCGGCGCAAAAAGTTTGACCGCGGCGAGATTGACGAAGAGGGCCGCGAGCGCGTCAGCCCGTTTAACCAATATTCAGGGCGCGGCGGTCCTGGGGGGGCGGGCGGTGCGCGCGGTCCGGGTCGCGGCGCCGGTCCAGACTCTGGCGCCTCGTTTGAAGATTTGTCCGACATCTTCTCCGACCTGTTTGGCGCCCGGCGCGCGGCGCAACGACAACCGCGGCCGCAACGCGGACGCGATGTGCGCTATCGGCTTGATGTTGATTTTCTCGATGCTGCAACCGGCGCCAAAAAACGCGTGACGATGCCCGACGGTCGCACCCTCGACATCGCCATTCCGCCGGGGCTCGAAGACGGCCAGACTTTGCGTCTCAAGGGGCAAGGTGAAAAAGGCCCGGCCGGTCCCGGCGATGTTTATGTCGAGGTTAGCGTCAAACCGCATCCGACGTTTGAGCGCAAAGGCGGCGACATTTATGTCGAGGCGCCGATCACGCTGAAGGAGGCGGTGCTTGGCGGCAAGATTACCGTGCCGACGATTTCCGGCGAGGTGAGCGTGACTGTGCCGAAAAACTCCAGCTCGGGCGCGGTGTTGCGCCTGCGTGGGCGCGGTGTGGCGAAGGGGAAAAAGGGCGCGGCGGGCGATCAGTATGTGACGCTGAAAATTGTCCTGCCCGAAGGCGGCGACAAAGAGCTTGAGGCGTTTGTCAAGCAATGGAAGGGCGCCGATATGCGCGTGCGTGAAAGCGCAACTTAATAAGTGGTGCAAAGCTTTTGCTGGCGTTTAACGCGTGCGTGATCTAAATACGAGCGATGGATTTTAAGGCGCGGGCATGACCATTTCAGCGCAGAAAAAACAACAGCTGGCGGCGTTTTTGGGAAGTCTTTCCAATGCGGCGGCGCTAAAGCTGTTTGCCGGGCTGGAGGCGGACCGTGCTGGCATGCGCCCATCTGGTCACGGCGTTGACGCCAATGGCAAATCGGGCTTGCCCCATGATATGCTGCTCAATAATCTGCGTACGCAGCTTCTCGCTCGCGGCGCCGTTCCGGCGGCGCGCAAATATGACGCCAAGCGGATATTCTTCTCGCCATTTGAAGATTTCTTTATCGGCGCCCGCGACGATAAAAAGCGCCGCGCACGGATCGCGAGGCCTTCGCTGGAGCCGATCTGGCGGTTGATGATGACCGAAAAGGCGCTTACCGACGCTGCTTTCGCCGCCGCAGCGCTTGATGACGCGATCCGCGACGGCGCCGAGACGGAGGCTTTGGAGCGCGCAGTTTTCATCGCCGCAGAGGCCGGCTTCGGGCGGATTTGCGAGGAGGCGAACACCAACCAGGCCGCGCGCGAACGCGTGGTCGAGGCGCTGGGCGATGAGGCGGTGTTCGAAGACATGGAAGAAATCCGCCGCCTGCTTACCGGCGTGGATTTCCTGCACCAGCTGCAAGCGCTGATACCCAATGCTGCGCCCTCGCTCACCGAAGAACAGCTCTATCAGATACGCTCGCTGTTTTTATCCGCCCACGAACAATCTAAGACGTTTGGCGCTTATATTCTTCTGGCGCTAATCGGCCGGCTCGAAAAACCGTGGCGCGCATTAGGGGTTTATTATCATCTCGCCGGCAGCGCCGATGAGCGCCTTGATGCGGCGCGTGATGCGGCGGCGGTATTGCCGGAAACTTTATTTGAAGAATTTGAAACGCTCGCGCGGGCGCTTGAGCGTGACGGCGCCGGCGCGCTGGACGCTGAGACCGCGCGGTTGCGGGTGACATATTTTGCCGACTATGCGGACGGGCTTGCGCGCCAGGCGAAAAAGATCGGCGATAATGTTTTTCTGAACCGCGTCGAGGCCAGCCGCGATGTTGCGGGCGAGGCGTTTGACCGGTTTATTGAACAAGCGCTGGCGGCGCTGCGCGCGGCGATGCCGGTGCGCCAGGGCGGCGGCTCCAGCCAGCTCATGTCGCAGCGCCCGGATATCGCTCATGCGCTCAGCCCAGCGATTGCCGGCCAGGCGGGCGAGGCTGCGGTGTTAATCGCGGCGGCGCCAAGCCTGGCCGCACGGCTCGGCGGCGAGCCTGATTTTTCCTCGCTGATTACTGCCGAAGCGCGCGACAAATGTGCGGTCTTTGCGAAGGATTTAATCGTTGAAATCCGCGCCGCCGAAGGCGATGAGCGCAAAGCCGCGCGGCGCATGCTGGAGCAAAGCCTCAACATTGCCGCGCCCTTGCTCGATAGTGATGATATCGGCCTCATTCGTGATCGCGCGGCGGCTGCGGCGGTGGCGGTTTAATCGTATTGTTCTTGCAGCGATCCTTCGCGACGCCGTTCTTGGAACGGCTCCTCAGGATTGCCGTACGCGCCAACCCATCAGCACAAGGACAACATTCATGGACGGCGAAACAAGGAAGACAGAATTTACCTCGCTCAGTGGTGAAAAGCTCGCCGCAGCGCTGGAATTGCCGCGCGGGCGCCCGCGCGCCTATGCGTTGTTTGCCCATTGCTTCACATGTTCGAAAGACATCAAAGCCGCGCGGGAAATTGCTCGCGCCTTGCGCGCCAAAGGCATTGCGGTTTTGCGGTTTGACTTTACCGGGCTGGGCGGTTCGGAAGGCGATTTCGCCAACACCAATTTTTCCTCCAATGTTGATGATCTGGTGAGCGCTGCGGATTTTCTGCGTGATGAATTTGAAGCGCCGGCGCTGCTTATCGGCCATTCGCTTGGCGGCGCGGCGGCGATTGTGGCGGCGGCGCGGATTCCGGAAATCAAGGCCGTGGTGGTGATCGGCGCGCCGGCCGAGGCCGATCATGTGGTGATGCAGATCAGCGAACAGCATGAGGAAATCCGGCGCCAGGGGTTTGCCCGCGTCTGTCTTGCCGGGCGCCCGTTCACGATTAAAAGCCAATTCCTCGAAGACTTGTCCGGCCAGAATGTATTGAACGCGGCGGCGGCTTTGAAAAAACCGCTGCTGGTGATGCATGCGCCCCATGACCAGACCGTCGGCATTGACAATGCGACCAAAATCTTCGCCGCGGCGAAACATCCCAAAAGTTTCATTAGTCTCGATACGGCCGATCATCTGCTCTCCAAGGCGGGCGATGCGCGCTATGCGGCCAGCGTGCTGACGGCTTGGGCGGAGCGCTATCTGGATGAGGTTCGCGCTATTGAATTGCCCGCGAGCGACCGGGCACGGGACTTCAAAGGCGGCGCGGCGGCGCAATCGATTGACGGCGAGCCGCTGGCGGTGGCCTTGTCGATTGATGGCTACGCGATGGTCAGCGACGGCGGGCCTGAAGATGGCGGCAATAGTCTCGGTCCCAACCCGACGCGGATCGCCGAAGCCGCGCTGGCGGCTTGCGCTGCGATCACGGTGCGGATGTATGCGCGGCGAAAAAAGTGGGACCTTAAAACGGTTGACGTTCACGTGATGCGGGGCGGCTCTGCGGACGCCCATCGCCCGCGCCTCCTGGAAAAAGAACTCCGCGTCAGCGGCGATCTTGACGCCGCGCAGCGCGCGCGGTTGCTTGAGATCGCCGACAAATGCCCGGTGCACCGAATGTTAACCGAAGGGGTCGAGGTTCAATCGCGCCTCGCCTGATATGTTTAACAAATTGTAATGGCCAATCAGTGCTTTGCAGGGCGCGCGGGGATGCTTATCTGGACTATGGTCCCGATATAGGACTGGGGCGCGTTCAGTAAACGAAGGCGTAAGAGCATATGAAATCGAGTGAGAAAATGATGAGACATTCCCGATCCGGATTACTGTTGACGAAATCTGTTTTAGCCGGCGCTGCGGCGGCGCTTATGGTCGCCGGCGCGCAAGCGCAAGCGCCGCGGTTGATGGCGCCGCCGGTGGCTGCTGACGGCACCTTGTCGTTTGCCGACCTGGTTGAGCGCGTTAGCCCGGCGGTGGTCTCCATCCTGGTGGAGCGCGAGGTTCAGCGCCCGGTTCTGCCGAGCCAGTTTGAAGAGTTTTTCAACTACCGTTTCGGCGCGCCAAACGGCGGCGGCCAGCGTGATCCGTTTGAAGATGATGGCGCCCGGCGGATGCAGGCGGAAGGCTCTGGTTTCTTTATTGACCGCGAAGGCCACATTGTCACCAACAACCATGTTGTCGCGGACGCCGATAGCGTGAAGGTGCGCCTTCCCAATGGCGACGAGCTTGAGGCCGAAGTTGTCGGCGCCGATCCGTTGACGGACCTTGCCGTGCTCAAGGTGAAAGCCAACGCCAAGCAACCGTTTGTGGAATTTGCTGAGGATGTGAATTTGCGGGTCGGCGACTGGGTCGTCGCGGTTGGCAATCCGTTTGGTCTCGGCGGCACTGTCACCAGCGGGATTGTTTCGGCGATTGGCGGTCAGAACCGTGAAAACCAGTATCTCGATTTTATCCAGATTGATGCGCCGATTAATCGCGGCAATTCCGGCGGCCCGACCTTTGACCTCAAAGGCCGCGTCGTCGGCGTCAATACGGCAATCTTCTCGCCCAATGGCGGCAGCGTCGGGATCGGTTTTGCCATCCCCGCCAAGGTTGCGCGCGACACCATCGCGCAGCTGATCGCCAACGGCTCGGTAACGCGCGGCTGGCTTGGCATTCAACTGCAAGAAGTCACCACCGAAATCGCCGCCGCGCTCGGGCTGAAAGAACGCGGCGGCGTTCTGGTCGCCGAAGTGATGGACGATACGCCGGCGAAAAAATCGGGGCTTGAAAGCGGCGACGTTATCCTCGGCGTTTCCGGCGTTGATGTTGCAAGCCCGAATGCGCTTTCGCGGCGCGTAGCATCGTTCTCGCCGGGCAAGAAAATCCAGCTGAAAATTTTACGCGATGGAAAAAAACGCAACATCACCGTGACGCTTGGCGAGCGCGATGGCGAGAGCGTGGCGCAAAATGATGAGCCGGCCAATGACAATGACGTGCTCGCGTCCGATGTCGGCTTGCGGGTGACGGAGCTTAACGATGCGTTGCGCATGCAATATCGCGTGCCGGACGAGGTCGAGGGCGTTGTCGTCACTGGCGTCCGGCCTGGCAGTCCGGCACAGGATGCGGGGTTGCGCACCGGCGCGGTCATCTTGCAAATTGACGGCGAAGATGTGCGCACCGGAAAAGCGCTCCGTGACAAGATTAATAACGCCAAAAAGGAAGGCAAGGAAGCGGTGCTTCTGCGCATGCAACTCGGCGCCAATCGTCAGTTCAGCGCGCTTTCCTTGGATAAAGACTAGCACGGCATAGAACGCGCTAAGCGGTGCGTTCAAAAAGCGGTCGCGCGGGGTTCCCCCAAAATCCGCGCGGCCGTCTTTGCATTCAACGTAAAAAAAGCATAAGCAGGGTCCATGCGAATTCTCTTGATCGAAGACGATGCGGAAGCGGCGGCCTTTGCCGCGAAGGGCCTGCGCGAGGCCGGGCATGTGGTTGACCATGCGCTTGACGGCGAGGCCGGCCATAAGATGGCGTCGGCCGGCGATTATGACGCCTATGTGGTCGACAGGATGCTGCCGAAACTCGACGGGCTGGCGCTTTTGTCGCGCCGGCGCGAAGAAGGCGACGAGACCCCGGCCTTGTTCCTGTCGGCGCTGGGTGAGGTTGATGACCGGGTCTCCGGCCTCAAAGCCGGCGGCGACGACTATCTGGTGAAGCCTTATGCGTTTCAGGAATTGCTGGCGCGGGTTGAAGCCTTAGGACGGCGCGGTGCGGCGCCGGCGTCTGCGGATGTGACGACGCGCTATCAGGTTGGCGATCTGGAAATTGACCTCATCACCCGGACCGTGCGCCGGGCGTCCAAGAAAATCGACCTTCAGCCGCGCGAATTCCGGTTGCTGGAATATCTGATGCGTCATGCGCGCCAGGTGGTCACGCGCACCATGCTGTTAGAAAATGTCTGGGAATATCATTTTGATCCGCAGACCAACGTCATCGACGTGCATATCTCGCGGCTACGCTCGAAGATCGATAAGGGGTTTGACAAAGCCCTGCTAAAAACCGTTCGCGGCGCCGGCTATACTATTTCGGATATCGACTAGACCATCAGGCATTTTATGACGATGAACATGATGGTCTATTTTTTATATACCGAGCGCCTTTTTGTGCGAAAACCGGTTCCCACTTTTCGCACGGCGCTCTAGGTGATGCTGCGGCTGTTCCGCACAACGTCGTTTCGCTTCACGCTGGTCTTCGTTTTACTGTTCACCCTGGCGGTCGGCGTTCTGGGCGCTGTGGTTTATCGCGCGTCATTCGGCGCCGCTGCGCGCCAGACCGACCAGACCATCGATGGTGAGCTTGCTGTCCTGGCGGATTTGTTTGCCGAAAGCGGGGCGGGCATGTTGACGCGGGTTATCCGCCAGCGGACGGCCTGGCGCGATGACAGCATCTATATGCTGATCGGCGCGCCGTCCGGCGCCGTGCTCGCCGGCAATCTCACCGCGCTGCCGCCGGAAGCTTTAAACACCGAAGGCGGGTTTTTCGACTTTGCGTTTGAGCGCCCGATCCTTGATGCGGCGGGCCGCGAGATCGGCATTGAGCAGCGCAATGCGCGCGGCAAGGTGATGCGGTTTCGCTCCGCGCCGGACGCCGAGCAGTCTTTCCTGGTGGTGGTGGCCCGCGATATTGCTGCGCGCGATGATCTGCGCGCCAGCCTGGTCAATGTTCTTGTGCGCATGCTGGCCGCGACTGTGGCGCTCGGCGTGATCATCGGGATTTTATTCTCGCGCTCGCTGCTCAGCCAGGTGGAGGCTGTAAGCCGTACGGCGCGGGCCATTCGCGGCGGCGACTTGACGCGGCGTATTCCGCGCACCGGCGCTGGCGATGAACTTGACCATCTAAGCGGCAATCTCAATGCCATGCTCGACCAGATTGAGCGGCTGATGACCGGCATGCGTGATATCAGCGACAACATCGCCCATGATTTGCGCTCGCCTTTAACCCGCATTCGCAACCGCCTCACCGATGCGATGAAAGGCGACGCCGATGACAAGGAAGACGCTTTGCGTGCGACGCTTGATGACACCGAGCGCATGCTGGTGACGTTCAACGCGCTACTGTCGATTGCGCGCATTCGCTCCGGTGAAAGCGCCGGCGTGATGGCGCCAATTGACCTTGTGGCGATCGCTGAGGAAATGGCCGAGCTTTATGAACCGGCCGCGCAAGATGCGGGCTTTGAACTTGTCTTGACGACCGCGCCAACGCCGCCGGTCAATGGCTCGCGCGAATTGGTGTCGCAGGCGATTGCGAACTTTCTTGATAACGCCCTGAAATATGCCGAAGGCGGAACCCGCATTGAACTGAAAGTCGCGCGCGGCGCCCGCGGCAAGGCGGAGCTGAGCGTTAGCGATGACGGGCCGGGGGTTGACGCCGATGATCGCGCGCGCATCTTGGAGCGCTATGTCCGGCTCGAAACAAGTCGCACTACGCAAGGCAGCGGCCTTGGGCTCTCCCTGGTGGCGGCGATCGCCCAGGCGCATGGCGCGAAAATCACCCTTCAAGATGCAAACCCGTCGGCCAAGGACGCCGCCCGGCGGGGCTTGCGGATCACGATGATTTTTCCGTCAGCGGATAGGAAATGACGTCGCTGTCTTTCAAATTCGCCAACAAAAAACAGGCTTTCATGGAAGATTTGCCCTTGCGGCGGTGAGGAAATCAGTTCTTGGTGATTTTCGCGCCGTCAGTTGAGATGGCCAATGAATTGGTAACCGGGTGCATTATTTTTTCTGCGACTTAAACTAAAGGAACCTGTCATGAGCAAAGCTGAATTTATCGCCAACGTTGCGAAAACCGGCGACATGAGCAACGCCGAAGCAAAACGCGTTGTCGAACTTGTTTTCGGTGAAATCGAAAGCGGCCTGAAACGCGCCAAGAAAGAAGGCAAATACACCATCGGCACGTTTGGCACTTTCATGATTTCAAAACGCGCCGCACGCAAGGGGCGCAACCCGCGCACCGGCGAAGAAATCAAAATCAAAGCCTCCAAGAGCCTGCGCTTCCGTCCGTCGTCATACCTAAAAGGCGCTGCGGGCTGCTAGCTTAAGAAAAAGATTTGGGTTGCGGGGTGTTGCCCCTCGGCCCGCGATTAAGACCAGCCTGTTGGGCTGATGAAAAATCGCCGCCAGCTTTTGCTGAGCGGCGGTTTTTTTATGCGTTGTTCTCTAGCCTTCTCTGCCGGAGCGTGATGAAATCAGGGTTGATGACGCGTGAAAAAACTCCGGCTAAAACCATGCTCGGCGAGGCGATAGTGTCTGCGCCGCGGCCCCATGATCCGGATGCGGCGCAACGCTTGCGCGAGGCGGTTGGCGCGGCCTTCGATCAGCTGACGCAAGGCGAGCGCGCGCTGATTGAGGGTGTTGCGGGCTGCTCGCCTTACCTCTCCCGGTTGATGGCGCGCGACTTTGCGCTTGTGGTCGAAATTTTGCGCGCGCCGCCGCGCCGGATGCTGGAGCGCGCCTGCGCGACGGCGGCGAAAGCTGGCGCCGCTGGCGCTCAGGCCGAACAGATTAAAATCCTGCGCCGGGCGAAAGATGAAGCGGCGATGGCGATTGCGCTGGCCGATATCGCCGGCGTCTGGACGGTGATGGAGGCCGCCGGCGCGGTCTCAACCTTCGCTGACGCCGCCGTCAACGCCGCGCTCACCGCCGCCGCAAAATTTGCAAAGCTTGAAGGCGGCGCGCGCGGCATCGCGGTGCTGGCCATGGGCAAGCAGGGCGGCGAAGAGTTGAACTATTCCAGCGACATCGATCTGGTTTTGGTGTTTGACTATCAGGCGATGGGATTTGCGACCAGCACCGAGGCGCAAGCCGGTGCAGTCAAAGCCGCGCGCGAAATGGTTCATTTGTTGCAAACGCAAACGCCGGACGGATATGTTTTCCGTACGGATTTACGGCTGAGGCCCGACCCAGGCGTTTCCGCGCTGGCGATTTCTGTGCAGGCGGCAGAGGCTTATTACGAGGCCTATGGCCAGAACTGGGAGCGCATGGCCTATATCAAGGCGCGCGCGGCGGCTGGCGATATCGCCGTCGGGACGCGATTTCTGGAGGCGCTGCGGCCATTCGTTTGGCGCAAACATCTCGACTTCGCGACCATCGAAGACGTCCATGCGGTCAAGCGGCAAATCCAGTCTGCCAAGGGCGGCGCGCGGATTGAGTTTGAAGGCCACGACATCAAGCTCGGCCGCGGCGGCATTCGCGAGATTGAGTTTTATGTTCAAACCCAGCAACTCATTCTCGGCGGCAAGAACCCGGCGCTGCGCAGTCGCAAGACGCTGGCGGCGCTGGCGGCGCTTGCCGCGAATGGCCATATCAGCGATGCGGTGCGCGATGAACTATCGACCGCCTATCGTTATCTGCGCATGGTCGAACACCGCCTGCAAATGGTCAATGACGAGCAGACCCACCGCATTCCCCAAGACGGCGACGCGATA
>JAJFFZ010000250.1 GCA_021776395.1 Hyphococcus sp.
GCATGGCTCGGTATAAATCGCAGGCTTTCCATGGATCACGAACGATACGCCGCTACAACATTGACCTTTATGCGCCTGGCAATGATAAAACTATGCGTCCGACGATTGGCCAGATCCTGAATTCCCGGACAGACTCTTAGAACCCCGGGCGCATGTTCAATGCTTGATGCGCCCGGCAGTGTTATTTTAGTTGGGTTATTTGCCGCAGACAGTTTTAGAAGCCCCTCAGCCGTTTAAGTCGCCAGCGCGCTGATAAGCTGGCCGCGCCATGCAGCGTTTGGCATAGGCTTCAAGGGTTTTGCTGTCGGGCAGCATATCGAACTGTTTGAGGAAACAGGCCGACGAGCCCACCATAATGTCGGCGGCGGAAAACTGGTCGCCCAATATCCAGGGGCCGTCGCCAACGCCTTTCTCGAAAGTTTCGATCATCAAATCAAAACTGCCCCAGGCATGGCTCAGCGGGTTCGGCTCCGCGCCGGAAAATTTCTCCGCCATCGCCGGCTCAATGACGCCGGGCGTGAAAATCATCCACCAATAATATTGCGCCCGCGCCGGGTCGTCGACCGCCGGCGCGAGTTTGGCTTGCGGATATTTATCGGCGACATACATCGCAATCGCCGCCGAGTCCGCGAGCATTGCCTCGCCGTCAGCAATCGCCGGCACTTTGCCCATGGGGCTTGCCTTGGCGAAGTCCGGATCGCGCGGTTTTGATGCGTCGCGAATATCAATCAGCACACGCTCGTAATCGACGCCGGCCTCTTCCAACAGCCACAGCGCGCGCGTGGATCGGGTTTGTGGGCACCAGAAAAGTTTCATTGTTGAAGCTCCAATTTTGGTTCAAAAACGGTTTGTAAAAATGCGTCGATATCGCGTGCGGTGCGCTCGGGCGCTTCTTCCATGGGGATGTGCCCGACGCCGTTATAGACGATGACATCGGCATTAGGCAGGCGCTCGTCAAAGGTTTGTGCGGCGCTGGGGAATATCAGTTGGTCTTCCGCACCCCAGATGACCAGCGTCGGCGCGGTAATCTTGCCCAGCCTGTCGGCGAAGTGGAGTTCCGGGTCCGCAACCCAGCCTAACACAGCCGCGCGGCGATTGCCGGGCAGGCGTAACAGCTCCCAATAGCGGTCGATAGCCGCCGCATCCATCACTGATTTAACGGACACCGTTTCCAGTGCAGATTCCTTCACCAATTCTCGCGGCGTGTAGTTTTGCACGATGTATCGTCCGACCGGATTGGTCAGCAGCCGGAAACCAATATTAAGCGGCGGTTCTTCTTCGCCATCGCGCAAAGGCATGCCGGCTGCGTCAATCAGGATTAACGCATCAACGCGTTCAGGATTGGTCAGCGCATAGCGCCAGGAAACCCAACCGCCCATGGAGTTTCCGCCAAGCACGAAATGGCGAAGCCCGAGTTCCTCCGTAACCAGAGCAAGCGCTTCGGCCATGCCGGCAAAGGAATAATCATCGCGCGGGTGCGGGCCGGTAAGGCCATGTCCCGGCTGGGTGTAGGTGATGATGCGGTATGTCTCGCCGAGCGCATCGACCAGCGGCTCGAAGGTGTGGAGCGATGCGGATGTGCCATGGAGGAAAATGATGGGAACGCCGTCCGGGTTGCCCTCATCGCGATAATGAACCCGCAAGCCCTCAGCATTCTCGACAAACTTCGAGGCGGGATTGGTATATTTTTTCGTCATCGCCGCCGGGTCGGTATCGGGCGTGCGCAACAGCCAAAGAGCGGCGAAAATCGCAACAAAGGGCAGGGTGAATAATAATAATTTTTTCATGCACCAAGCATAGCGCGCTGTTTGCGTGGTGTGAAACACAAACTTCAGCCGCAGCCTTGCATGCGCATGGACGGCGTCCCTCGCGCCGGTTAGGCTTCGTATTCGTTTCCAAAGGGAGGCCAGAATGGGCGTAGCAAAAGCCGTGCGTAGAGCGATCATTGCGGCAGCATTGGTGATGGCCTCGCCATTCATAACCTCACCGCTATGGGCGGGCGATCCGGTGATTGAAGACCCGGCGGCGATTGACCCGGAGTTTCCGCCGGCGGTGCGTGAGCTGCGCATCGATAGCAATGGCGCAACCATGTACGGGCATATCTATCTCGCTGACGGCGCCGGGCCGCACCCAACTGTGGTGTTGCTGCATGGCTTTCCGGGGTTTGAGAAAAATCTCGACATCGCCCAGGCGATCCGGCGCAGCGGGTGGAATGTTTTATTCTTTCATTATCGCGGCGCCTGGGGGTCGCAGGGCGTGTTTAGCTTTACAAACGGCATCGAAGACGTCGCCGCCGCGCTGGCGTTTTTGCGTGACCCGGAAAACGCTGGGCTGCGGGTGGACGCCAGCCGCATCGCGCTGATCGGCCATTCCATGGGCGGGTTTATGGCGCTGCAGGGCGGCGCGGCTGATAGCGGCGTCAAATGCATCGCCGGCATCGCGGCCGCAAACCTTGGCGACCGCGCCTTGATTGCGGAAGCCTCGCCGGAAGCGCTTGAAGGGTTTAAGGCCTATTCCGATACGCTCGGTATGCTGAACGGTTTTTCCGGCGATAGCGCCATTGCAGAGCTCGCCGCCGCCGGCGCCAGTTTCGACCTGCGCCAACTGGCGCCGCGGCTGGCCGGAAAAAGCATTTTTCTGATCGGCGGCGAGCGCGACCAGGCGGTTGATATTTCGGTGTATGAAAGTCTGGTGCAGGCCTATAAAACCACCCTCGGCATCGACCTCGCCGAATTGCGGCTCGATGCTGACCATTCCTTCTCATGGCATCGCATAAGGCTTTCAGGCGAGCTGGCTGGCTGGCTTAATCAGTCCTGCCGGTAGGGGTTTACGCCCCACATTGCGCGCGGTGCAACAGCGCGTGGTCCGCCAGCACCAGCGCCATCATCGCCGCGCCGACCGGAACGCCGCGGATGCCGACGCAAGGATCGTGACGGCCTTTGGTGGTGATGTCGGTTTCCGCGCCATCGCGGGTGATGGTCTTGCGCGGGGTGGAAATCGACGATGTCGGCTTGACGGAAAACCGCACGACGATGTCCTGGCCGGAAGATATTCCGCCGAGAATGCCGCCGGCATGGTTGGACAGGAAATGCGGGCGGCCATTCTGTATACGGATTTCATC
>JAJFFZ010000026.1 GCA_021776395.1 Hyphococcus sp.
GGCCAACCGCACCGGCGCCGGCGGTGATGATCTCATCATCAAAGTTCCGGTCGGCACGCAGATTTTTGAAGAAGACGAGGAAACTCTGATCGCCGATCTCGACACGCCGGGAGAATTATTTCTGCTCGCAAAAGGCGGCAATGGCGGGTTCGGTAATGCGAGATTTAAATCCTCCACCAATCAGGCGCCGCGGCGAGCCAATCCCGGCCAGCCCTCGGAAAAGCGCACCGTCTGGTTGCGCCTCAAACTAATCGCCGATATCGGGCTTGTCGGCCTGCCCAATGCCGGCAAGTCAACCTTTCTCGCTGCCGTTTCCGCCGCCAAACCGAAAATCGCCGATTATCCGTTTACGACGCTTCACCCCAATCTCGGCGTGGTGCGCGTTGGCGAGGGCCACAGCTTTGTGCTCGCCGATATTCCGGGGCTGATTGAAGGCGCCCATGAGGGCGCCGGCATTGGCGACCGTTTTCTCGGTCATGTGGAGCGTTGCGCCGGTCTTCTTCATCTTGTTGACGGCACCGAGGACGATCCCGCCGGAGTTTATAAAACCATCCGCCGCGAGCTGGCCGCTTATAGCGCCTTGCTGGCCGACAAGCCGGAATTTGTTGCGCTCAACAAAATCGACGCTTTGAGCGATGAGGACATCGAAGAAAAAGCCGCCGCCCTGGAAAAGGCGGCGGGCGCGCCCATAAGACGGATTTCCGGCGCGACCAGCGCCGGCGTCAAGCCTTTGCTGGGTGAGCTGATGATACTCGCCAATAAGATGCGCAAAGCCGCTGTCGCCCCAGCACAAGGCGAAGAACCCGCATGGACCCCCTAAGGCGTTCATCCAATACTGATTTTTCACACCTGCGCCGGTTTTAATCTCTCGCCGAGGCGTCTATGTAAGCGACGCAAAAGCCGTCGCACCGGAACTATGATGCCCTCTCACGACGCCTCTCGCCGACGGATCGGCCTTCTCGGCGGCTCGTTCAATCCGGCCCATGCCGGGCATCGGCAAATTTCAGTCGCCGCGCTGGAACGGCTTGGGCTGGAAGCGGTGTGGTGGCTGGTGACGCCCGGCAATCCATTAAAGGATACGAAGCAATATGCGCCTTACGAGCAACGGCTTGCAAAAGCCCGCGCCGTCGCCGACCACCCCGACATTGTCGTCAGCGATTTTGAGCGCCGGCACAATCTTCAGTATACGGTTGATACACTGGAGCGGTTGAAGATTACCAATCCCGATATCGATTTTATCTGGTTGATGGGCGCGGATAGCCTGGCCGGATTTCACCGCTGGAAGGACTGGCGCAAAATCGCCGAACTGGCGCCGATGGCGGTGTTCAACCGCCCCGGCTATACTGACAGCGCCTTGTCAGGGCAGGCGGCAAAAGCGCTTGACGCTTTCCGTATTAATGAGGAAAACCTTGGCCAGCTCACCCGCAACGACCCGCCGGTCTGGGTTTATTTTTCAGACACCGACAACCCGCTTTCCTCTACCTATATTAGAAACAACGCTTCCGCCTCAACCGGCAAAGCTTCTGGAGATACCCACAACGTGACCGATATAACTGCGCCTTATGGGCCGCTGGCGTTTTTTCTCGATCTGCACCCTGACATTGGCGACTTTAAAACTGATGCGCTGGCCGGTTTAGCGCAGCCGCAAAAAACCCTCTCGCCAAAATATTTCTATGATGAGCGCGGCTCGAAACTGTTTCAGCGTATTACGACGCTCAAAGAATATTATCCGACGGCTACGGAAAAGGCGGTGTTTGACGGCAACGCCGGCGCCATCACGGAGCAAATCGGCTCTGGCGCGGCGATTTTTGAATATGGCTCCGGCGCCAGCGAAAAAATCGCCTGGCTACTCGATGGTCTTGACCGTCCCGCCGCCTATGTGGCGATGGATATTTCCAAAGACTATCTGATTGAGAGCGCAACCGCGCTTGCCGGCGGGCATAAACTTCCCGTGGCGGCTGTCTGCGCTGACTTTCACGCGCCGGTGACCATCCCGGCCGGGCATTTGCCGCAACCGGCGCATTGGCTGGGATTCTTCCCGGGCTCGACCCTCGGCAATATGCAGCCCGATAGCGCCGTCGATTTTCTTACCCGCGCCAGCCAGACGCTGGGCCCGGACGCCAAGTTCCTGCTCGGGATCGATCTCGAAAAAGACCCCGCCATCCTTCAGGCCGCCTATAATGACCGCGACGGCGTTACGGCCGCGTTCAACCTCAATCTTCTGGTGCGGATGCAGCGTGAGCTGGACGCCGTATTAACCATCAGCGATTTTGAGCATTACGCGTTTTATGGTGAAAAAAACTGCCGCATTGAAATGCACCTGCGGGCGCTGCGCCCGACATCCATAACAATTGATGAACAGAAATTTACCTTTGCGGCGGGCGAGAGCCTGCATACGGAAAATTCTTACAAGTATTCACCGGAACGGCTGGCGGCGCTTTTCGCCCAAACCCCGTGGCGCCAGGAGGCGATCTGGACCGACGATAAGGGCTGGTTTGCAGCGTGCCTTTTAAGCAACAGTTAATTCCCCGGCGCCCGCTTGGATGCGGCCCCGAAAGCCCCTATATTCACTTGACGAGGATTTCTCGTGTTGCACATGGAGAACTGCGCTGAGTTCACTTGACGGCGCCGCGGCCGCCGGAAAGGCCGCATTAAGACTTGTTGCTGATAGCGACGACGACCACAGCCCGAATACTATCCCGGGCGCTTTTGCCGGCCTGACGCCGGCGGAAATTGGTCGCAAAATTCTTTCTCTCATTGTTGAACAGCTGGACGACGACAAAGCCGAAGATGTCGTCACCATCGACCTTGCCGGCAAGTCAGACCTTGCCGACTTTATGGTCGTCGCCTCCGGCCGCTCACAGCGTCATGTCGGCGCGATGGCCGATAAAATCGTCGCGCGCCTTAAGGGCGCCGGCGTCACCGGCGCCAATGTCGAGGGCTCGGGCGCGTGCGACTGGGTTTTAATCGACGCCCATGACGTGATCGTGCACCTGTTCCGCCCGGAAGTGCGCAGCTTTTATAATATTGAACGGGTGTGGTCAGAAGCGGCGCATGCGTCGGTCAAGACCGAAGCGTAACCAAATCGCTGGCATAGGGCCAAGCTATGCGACTGATCATCGCCGCCATCGGGAAAATGCGCGCCGGCCCGGAAAAAACCCTCGCCTGCGATTATCAGGACCGGGCGAGTGCGATTGCCCGCAATATCGGTTTTTCCGGCCCCGACATCTTAGAATTTGAAACACCAGCGAAGCTGAAAGGCGCAAAAAAGCGCGCCCGCGAAGGCGCGATGCTTTATGGCGCGGCGCCGCCGGGCTCGGTTCTCATTCGCCTTGATGAGCGCGGCCGCAACTATTCCAGTGAAGGCCTCGCCGAGATGCTCGCCCGCCAGCGCGATGACGGCGCCGGCGCGGCGGCGTTTTTAATC
>JAJFFZ010000251.1 GCA_021776395.1 Hyphococcus sp.
CAGATGCGCCCAGGCGAAGGGCAGGCCGATAATGGTGATTGCAAAGCCTGCCGCGGCAATCAGGTGGCCAAGCGCCAGCCACCAGCCGGCGAGCAGGAGCCAGATGATGTTGCCGAGTAAGCCGAGCGGGCTGGTCCCGATATCTTCCCCATAAAGACGATCGCGTTCTATTGCCCGCGCGCCGAACGGCCACAGCGTATAGACGCCGTTGTCGAAAGCTGCGCGCGCCCAGGGGATGCCGATAATTGTGACGACCATAACCAGAGCGGCGATAAACCAGCCAAGCGCAGCCAGCGCGCCGCCGAGCACCAGCCATAAAATATTCAAGATCAACGCCATCGGCGTCGGCCCGCGGTGGTCGGCCAGGGGATGGTCTGGATACATGATGCGCCTCCTTGTCGCCTTTATATAAGACGCAAAGCGCGGATTTCATCCCAGCTCATCGCATCCTGCCGGCGCCTTGGCGCATAGCAGTTAGCGCTTGAAGAAAAGCCTATCTAGCGACAGCCGATCCTCGTCGAGAAACGCCAGCAGGATTAACGATGCAATCGCCACCGTGCTGGACGGAAAGAATAACACCTGCCGGGTTTCTTCCGTCATCAGGTAAAGCCCCAGCGGGTCGGCAATATATTTCCAGATTGCCGCAGCACCGACCACCAGCACTATCGCCTGGGCCGAATAGGTGATGCGGCGCAATAGCCCGAAAATAACCAGTGCGCCAAGCGCAATCTGCGCCAGCCCCATCGGCGTTTGCAGCGTGTTTTCGCTGAGCGCGCCGCTGTAATATTTGTCCGAAACATGGATTGCAATGTCTGGCGCAAACGCCTTGATCGATCCCCAGATGATTAACAATGCCCCGGTGGTTATCCGTAGCGCCAATAGCAATACAGCTTTCATTTCGCCCTCCCGACTGTCGGGCTATGTATAGCGTGCTGAAGCTGCCGCGTCACAATTTCTTGGGGCCGTCTAAATGCAGCCCCGCCAGCTTCTTGGGGCCGTCTAAATGCAGCCCCGCCAGCGCCATTATTGGCTGCTACCCAGCGGGCATGAGAGTGTTTACAGGGTTTGTGATTGTCTGCTTGACGGCTGTTGGCGTGTTGCCGGCAAAGGCGCAAGAGCTTGGCGCGAAGCTTTCCGCCGCCGCGATTGAGCGCACCCAGCACCGCGTTACCTATGATCCGGCCTATATCGCGCTTGCCTATCCCGGCGGCGATGTTGCGGCTGATCGAGGTGTTTGCGCGGATGTTGTCATCCGGGTTTTGCGCGCCGCCAATATCGATCTGCAACGGCTGGTGCATGAGGATATGCAGGCGGCATTTTCCGCCTATCCGAAACATTGGGGTTTGTCGCGGCCGGACGCGAATATCGACCATCGCCGGGTTCCCAATCTGGAAACCTATTTCACGCGTCGCGGCGCGCGCCTTGCTCCCAGCACGGACCCGGCGGATTATTTGCCCGGCGACATTGTCGCCTGGAACCTCCGTGGTGAGGCTGGTTGGCTTCCACATGTCGGGATTGTCACCGACACAATCGCGGCATCCGGGCGGCCGATGTTGGTGCATAATATCGGCGCCGGGCCGCAGCTTGAAGATGTTTTGTTCGACTGGCAGATCACCGGGCGTTACCGGTTGTCTTCGCTCGCGGCTAATCCTTGCTCCGCCCCATTACCGAAAGAAGGGGCCTGCGCGGGCCGCGCGCGAAGGCGCGCTCAATAATATTCGACCGCCTTCGCGGTCGGGCGCATTAGCGCCGGGTGCAGTCGCACCCTGTTGGGAAGCAACACTCACATCATGCGGCTATATAAGGTGGTCAGTTGCGCGCGATTTTATGCAAGGCCAACACGGCGTCGAAGGCTGGAATGCGTCTCGCCGCTCTCGCGCAACGCTTTTATTGTCACCGCGTGGTCGCGCTTGGCGAAGCGTTTGCCGGTTTCATCCGTTATCAGACGATGATGTCGGTAGATCGGCGCCGGCAAATCCAACATCGCCTGTAACAGCCGGTGGAGATGGGTCGCCGGAAATAAATCTTCACCGCGGATGATGTGGGTGACGCCCTGGTGCGCGTCGTCATAGACCGAGGCGAGATGATAGCTCGTGCCGGAATCTTTGCGGGCGATGACCGGGTCGCCAAAGATTTCCGGCGTCGCCATAATGGTTCCGTGCTCGCCTTTCGGGCCTGCGCCTTCCTCTGTAAAGGTCAGCGGCCCGGCGGTTGTTTTTTCTGCAATGCGAACGGCGTGCGATGTATCGAGACGCCAGGCGAAGGCTGCGCCCTCGGCAAGTAAAGAGCGCTCCTCATGGGCGGCGAGCATGGCGCCGACATATTGCGGGCCTTCCGGTCCGTCGGGCGTCAGATGCGGCGCGCGCGCGATCTCATCGGCAATCTCCTTGCGGGTTTTGAAACACCGATAGACAACGCCTTTGTCGCGTAATTTTTCGAGCGCTTGTGTATAACCGTCAAAATGATCGGACTGGCGGCGCGGCGGTGGTTCCCATGTGAGGCCAAGCCAGGCGAGGTCTTCATATATCGCTTGCTCAAATGCCGCCTTGCAGCGGGTTCGGTCAATATCTTCGATGCGCAATATGAGCTTGCCGCCGGCGCTGCGCGCAGCGTCATGCGCTGTCCATGCGGAATAGGCGTGACCGAGATGCAAAAGCCCGGTGGGCGAGGGGGCGAAGCGGGTGACAAAGGCGTTCATTCACGCTCCGTATAGGGAGGGATATTTTAAGCCGCCGCGCCGCCGACGGTCATGCGGTCGATTTTAATGGTCGGCTGGCCGACGCCGACTGGCACGCCCTGGCCGCCCTTGCCGCAAACGCCGACGCCGGGGTCGAGCGCAAAATCGTTTCCGATCATCGAGACTTGCGTCAAAACGGTCGGCCCGTCGCCGATCAGCGCGACGTTTTTCAACGGCGCGCCAACGACGCCATTTTGAACCCGATAGGCCTCGGTGCAGTTAAAGACGAATTTTCCGGAGGTGATATCAACCTGGCCGCCGGAAAAATTGACCGCATAGATGCCGTCTTTCACTGATTTCAAAATTTCCTGCGGGTCGTGCTGGCCGTCCAGCATGAAGGTGTTGGTCATGCGCGGCATCGGGCTGTGGGCGAAGCTTTCGCGGCGGCCGTTGCCGGTAGGCTTAACGCCCATCAGCCGGGCGTTGAGCCGGTCCTGGAGATAGCCCTTCAAAATCCCGTCTTCGATCAGGACGGTGCGCGATGTCGGGGTTCCTTCATCATCAACGGTGAGCGAGCCGCGCCGGCCATCCAGAGTTCCGTCATCGACAACGGTAACGCCGGGGGCGGCGACGCGCTCGCCAATGCGGCCGGCAAAGGCGGAGGTTTTCTTGCGGTTAAAATCGCCCTCAAGTCCGTGGCCGACGGCTTCGTGCAGCAAGATCCCGGTCCAGCCCGGCCCGAGCACCACTTCCATTTCACCGGCGGGTGCAGCTTCGGCCTCAAGGTTGACCAGCGCCTGGCGCAAAGCCTCGTCAATTTGCAGCCGCCAGGCGTCGCCGGCGATAAACCGCGCATAGCCCTCGCGCCCGCCAACGCCGTAAGAGCCGGTCTCCTGACGGTCGCCCTCGCCGGCGGTGACCGACACGCTCAGCCGCACTAAGGGCCTGAAATCACGGATGATTTCACCGCCCGGCCGCAAGATTTCCACAGCCGACCATTCGCCGGAAAGCGAGGCGGAGACCTGGCGCACGCGCGGGTCTTTGGAGCGCGCATAATCGTTGATGTCTGCCAAAAGCTTGGTTTTTTCTTCAAACGGCATGTCGCCAAGCGGGTTTTCGTCCGGGTAGAGCTTGGCGTTGGTGCGCGCGGGGCCGGCCCCCATTTGCCCGCTTTTGCCGCCTTTAACCGCCTGCACCGCATCGCCCGCGCGTTTCAGCGCGGCGTCGGAAAGTTCAGAGGCGTGGGCGTAGCCGGTTGATTCGCCGCAAACCGCGCGCAGGCCAAAGCCCTGATCGACATTGAAGCTCGCGGTTTTCAGCCGGCCATCGTCAAACACGAAAGCCTCAGACTGGGCGTATTCAAGATATAGCTCACCATCGTCAGCGCCCTTTAAGGCGTCATCGAGAAGAGCCTGGGTGCGGTCGGGGTCAAGCTCGGTGCGGGAGAAGAAAAATGATTTGCTCATAAGCTAATGACTTAAGGCGACGCCGCCGCGACGGCAATGGCTACGGTATCGGGTGCTGCGACCATTTTTCCTTATCTTGCGCGATGACGCGGGGGCGGGGACCAGCCTATAAGCGGGCGGAAATATTTGACCTGGGGTGGAAGCTGAGCGTATCGACGCGCATGCGCGGCGCCGTCCAGGGCGATTCGCGTTCATTTTCGGCGCAGTTTTAAGATCGATAGCCCGGGACCAAACTATGACATTACTGACGGCAGTGAAAAAACCGATAGCGCTACTCTCCGGATTTGGCGTTTGGGCGGCAGCGGCGGCCAACGCGCAGATCACGCCCGGCGGGATCGGCATGCAGCCGGCCAATTCTGCGCTGGCCGAAGAAGTGCATATTTTCCACAATCTGATTTTGATGCCGATCATTACGGTTATCTCCGCGCTTATTCTGGGGTTGCTGATCTGGATCGTCATCCGGTACAATTCCAAGACCAATCCGACGCCGAGCAAGTTTAGCCACAACACGCTGATCGAGGTTATCTGGACCGGGGTTCCGGTTTTGATTCTGTTGTTGATCGCGCTGCCGTCGTTCGACCTGCTCTACAAAGAAGACGTCACGCCGGATGGCCAGCAAGTGGTTGCTGCCGGCGATGGCCAGACGGTTGACTTCATCTTCGCTAATGATTTCCCTGAAAGCCGCATGGTGCGCCGGCCCAAGCATCTACAGGTGATCGTTGATAATGGCAGCGAACGCCGGGTTTTGAAAAACCGTACCGATTATCGCGTCGATGGTTTTGGCGAAGTCAATCTTGTTGTGTCGATGACTACGCCGCCAGCGGCGGGAGAGCGGGTGATTATTCGCGGCGGCCGGTCGGTCGATCACCGGGGCAATGTTACGCTGTCTCCGACGATGACGCTAAAAGTTACTGGCAGTCAGTGGTACTGGAATTACGCCTATCCCGATTTCGGCGATTTTGATTTTTTCT
>JAJFFZ010000252.1 GCA_021776395.1 Hyphococcus sp.
GGCTGGACTGTGGAAAAGGCGCGCTTTGACTCGTGGGGCGGTCAGCGCGCTTTCCCACAATCCAGCGAGCATACCATAGAAGCTTCACTGGTACAGTTTTGCGGCGCCAACCCGGTACATTTTTAGACCGTCATTGACAGCCAACTGAATGGGACCGAGCACGGCGTAAATATTCACAATGTCAAATAGCCCACGCGAGGCGAATTCGCATTCCCTGCGCATGAACGCCGAAAGGGCCTTGATGGGTGTTCGCGATGTCCGTTGTTTAAAGGAGCCAATCGCCTGTCAGGCAGGCCGCATATCGACATTGGGGAGAGTGTAAGGCCGCCCAAAGGCGTGAGGATAACTTTTCACCGAATATGGATTTTATGGAAGACGACCCGGCCTTATGTAGCAAGCGCACCAAGAATAACATGGAATGAAAGCGGCGTGAATCCTACAAATGCTGCATGGCCCAGTCGCATGTCATCACTGGATTAAAGTCTAGGCGCGCATCTATTGCCGCCGAGATTGATGAGCTTGAACGCCAGCGCCAGAAATTACTTGCAGGCCTTCGCCATGTTGATGGCGCATTGAAGGTGATTGGCTTTGACGGCAATCCAGAGGCAATAAACAGCCCTCGAAAGCGCCGTTTCATGTTCAGACGCGGGCAACTTACGCGCTTTGTTTACCGCGCAGAGCGTGAGCATGGTGCCGACATAGGCGACAAGGCCATCGCAACTATCATCCTCGAAAAGATGGGATGGGACTTTGACAGCGTATTGTTGAAGAAAGTAACCGCCAGCGTTCGTGCGGCACGCTTCGCTATTAAGCGGCGGCGCGCTGCCAGTAGCCTTTCCACGCCCGGCTAACCGGAGAGGTCATGGCGTTACGCACGATGCGGCTTGCCAGTGCGCCATTGCTGTCATGGCGGTGATCTTCAAGCCATGCCGTGTGCGCTGCATACTGGTTGAGGTAGCGCGCTGATACATGGTGATGCTGACCGCCGATCATGCGGCGAAGGCGAGAGAAGTAGCTTTCTACTTGATTGGTGCACGCCTCGCCAAACGAATAGGCCTCGCTGTGGTTGATGCGGTTAATTGGGAAGAATGATTCCAGCGCATCCCAATGAGCGGCTTCGTCTGCATTCAAACGGGCCGTACTTTCCAAGCGATCCATGGCGAACTGTACGCCCTGTGACTCATGGCGCGTAATGTGTGTTAGCGTGCGCCCGCCGCGCTCACGCAAGGCGATGACAACACGGCGCTTGCCGGTCTGGTTTTTTGCAAGGCGGCGATCAACGCGGTTCTCAACGTGGTTGGCGGGGCGGATATGGCCGCCGATGTGGCAGCCATCAATCTCTACATCATTGGCGACTGTTGCGCCTGTCGTTTCCTGTGTCAGCGCTTCGCGGATTTTGTGCGCGAGAACGAAAGCGGTTTTGTACTGACAGCCTACGGCACGGCTAAGCTGGATTGCGGAAACGCCTTTCGCGGCGTTCGCAATGATGCAGATGGAGGCGAGCAAATCAGTAAACTCCATTTTGCGGCTGGCAAAGATGGTGCCGGACGTGACCGAAAACTGGTGATGACAGGCTTTGCATTTGAACTTGCGGCGCGTGGTGATGCTGTATGCCTCACAACAACCACAGCGCGGGCAGACAGCCTCACCATCGTTCTCAGGCCAGCGCAATTCGCAGAATTTGGCGTAAGCGGCGCTCTCCCCAGCCTTATAGATATCCTTGAGCTTGAGGGTGCGAGATGCGGCGGAAAGTAAAAAATGTTGAGCCATGAATGTAACCGTTTGCGATGTCTATACATCGTATATAGTTACATTACGTATCACTTACAAGGGCAAACGCCATCGTTTGTGCAACATTTGTGTTGCGCGTTGCAGCAAACATGCCTATATTCACCCCATGAAAGAACAATCAGACTGGGAAAATCAGGTCAAAGGGCTCTTGAAGGCCGAGTTGAAAAAGCGGGGCATTACTTATGCTCAGCTAGTCGAGAAGCTGAAAGATATAGGGGTAAGCGAGACAGAACCGAATATTCGCAATAAGCTAGCCAGAGGGAAGTTTACAGCGGTGTTTTTGGTTCAATGTTTGGAAGCTATCGAGGCATCGTCGTTGCGATTGGAATAGCCCTTTTTACGCATTCAGGGCAGGCCCAGGACCAAGCAAATGATCCCCAAGGGGAGCCCAAGGCAAAGGAACAGTCTGCCAGCCAATTGCCTATACCTATCCCGGTTCAAATCATCAAAGACGATGAAACCGCCAGTGCCCGCGAGCGCCATGAAGAAGAATCCCGCCAAAACCAGAAAGCCGACCTTGCCGCCCAGCAAGGAATGAATGCCGCAACGCAGGCCATGAACGAAGCCACCCAGCGAATGGCTTTCTATGCATTGTGGTCTACTGGCTTTGTAGGAGTCGGAACGTGCTTGTTGATTTGGACTTTGTGGCTGACAAGGCAGGCCAACAAAGCTGCACAATCGGTAATAAGTGTCACACGGGACATTGGTGAAGCCCAATCCAGAGCGTATTTGGCTGCCCGCGCTGGGAAAATCCGGTTGGATACTAGCACTGGAGGCGTCAATTTTACTGTTGAAGTTTTTAATTTCGGAAACTCGCCAGCCACCGATATTAAATTCTATGGATTGTGGGGGTTGGGGCCGAGAGATTTGGACTTCCCACGCAAGGACATCCTCAGACCACCAAAAAAAATCTCCGAAATACCGGTTAGCCTTTTTCGAGAATTGCGAGGGTATATCAGTGTTGGAACACTGGAGCCTGAGTTTTCGAATATTATCGACGGCAACGTTTACTTTTTTGTTGCTGGAGTCCTGACCTACCGCGATGTCTTTAACAAAAGGCAGCGCATAAAAATTGCCGTTAGCGGCCACACTGAGGATAGCTTGCCTGACGATGCCGGGTACGTTGAGGCAGACCTGAAGCCGACCAACCCTGGTGTTTGGGATCAAACAGGCAATGCCGATCACGCATAAAAAACCTACCCTAATCACTTAGGGCCTCGCTTGGTGCGCTTGCTACATAAGGCCGAGACGACCCTCTCTGGGTTGTATTTTTTGCACTCGCGAATTCCAATAGGTTGTGTGGATTTGGGCTATTTTCACGCCGCCCTGGACTGCGAGAGACTATCGCGTCAGACGCCGGTTCGGCGCCACTGCTGTCCGGTTTAGAAATAGCTGCCGCTTTTAAGTATCGCTCAACCCATTATTCCCACGCGGCGTCATCACCGGATTTATTCCGGTGATCCAGGCTCGAAGGCACCCCTCTGGATTGCCGGAACAAGTCCGGCAAAGACAGCGCGCTATCGCAAAGAGCGCGCCACCGAACCTGGCCGGCGCTAGTTTGGCGCCCCGAACCGCAGCAATCGCTTGAAAGGGCAACGCCATGCTGACGAATAGCCTCACTCAGAAGCTTTAAACCGGACAACAGTGGTTCAGCACTAGCTTTCTACTATCCAGAAAACTTGCAACTTGACATTAGTTCTATATTTCCATATCTATCAAATTATGGAACTAAATACCGCATGTGAATGTTTTTCGGCTCTATCACAGGCCTCCAGGCTCGAAGTGCTGAAGCGCCTGGTGCAGGCTGGCCCGCGCGGCGAGGCTGCTGGCGCCATTGCGGAGGGGCTTGGCGTGCCCGCGCCGACTATGTCTTTCCACCTCAAAGAGCTGGAGCGCGCCGGGATGATCGCCTCGCGCAGAGAAGGCCGCCGGGTGATTTACGCCGCCGATTATGGCGGCATCCGCGACCTCATTGATTTTCTGCTGGCCGATTGCTGCGCCGGCGACAAGCGCCTTTGCGGGCCCTATATAATAAAGGAACTAGCGTCATGAAACGACTGCACATCCATATCAAAACCCAGGACCTCGGCCAGTCGGTCGCATTTTATACGGCGATGTTCGGGCAGGCCCCGTCAAAGCTTGAGGACGACTACGCCAAATGGCTGCTCGATGATCCGTGCGCCAATGTTTCGCTCTCCTCTCACGGTGGCGAGCCGGGCGTCGATCATGCGGGAATTTCAATCGACACCCGCGAACAGCTTGATGCGGTCGCAGACCGGTTGCGCGCCAACGGCGTATCGCTGATGGCGGAAGAAGAGACCACCTGCTGCTATGCCAAAAGCAACAAATTCTGGGTGCGCGACCCGCAAGGCGCGGTGTGGGAGCTGTTTCAGACCTTTGGCGAAAGCGAGGCTTATGGCGGCGAGCCGGATCGTGAAATCTTTAACCAGAGCCCGCCCTCTAGCGGCGCCCCTTCCTCTCCCAAAGCTTGCTGCACACCGAATTGATGCGCACTATTTTGTTTCTGTGCACCGGAAATTCCGCCCGCTCGATCATGGCGGAAGCCTATATGAACCATGCCGGGCGCGAGCGTTGGCGGGCCTATTCCGCCGGATCGCGGCCCGCCGGCGCGCCAAACCCGTTTGCCATTGAGACGCTTAAATCACAGGACATTCCGGCCGGCTCCTCCCCGCGCGCCAAGAGCTGGGACGAGTTTTCCGGGTCGGCGGCGCCGGTGATGGATGTGGTGGTGACGGTTTGCGACAATGCGGCAGGTGAGACTTGCCCGATCTGGCCAACGCAGAATGGGCGCGCGCCCGAACAGCGCCATTGGAGCTTTCCAGACCCAGCCGCCGCAACCGGGAGCGACACAGACAAGCGCGCCGCGTTTGAAGAAGTTTTTACCGCCATCAAGGCGCGCATTGATGCGTTCCTGTCTGACGATTACAACCACGCCCGCCAATAGGCGTATCCAGGCCAGAGACACCCATGACAATCTTCGAACGATATCTATCCGTATGGGTAGCGCTTTGTATTTTCGCCGGCATCATGCTGGGCCGCTTCGCCAGCCCGTTGTTCGAGGCGTTGGCCGGCTTTGAATACGCCAACATCAACTTTGCCGTTGCCATCCTGATCTGGGCGATGGTCTATCCGATGATGATCAATGTCGATCTGCGCAGCCTTGGCAAGGTTAGCGCCCGCCCCAAGGGTTTGATTATCACGCTGGTTGTGAACTGGATGATCAAACCTTTTACGATGGCTTTGCTCGGGATCTTATTCTTTAAGTTTATTT
>JAJFFZ010000253.1 GCA_021776395.1 Hyphococcus sp.
CCGGCTTTGACTTTGCCGGTCGCGGTCATTTTAAAGCGCTTTTTCGCGCCTGACTTGGTCTTCATCTTGGGCATTTCGCTGTTCCTAAATAGGCCCTTTCGGGCGCGCAATGATTGCGTTTCAAGACCGCCAAGGCATGCCTACAGGCCCGGCGATCAGGTCGAAGCGGCGGGTTATACCGCGCCAGCCGCCCGGCGCAAGGCGTTCGGGAGGGTTTTCGCTATTGCAGCAAAAGAAATACGCCGCCGGCAAGGAGCTGGGTTGTATAGCGGATTGTGGTGAATTTTGATTCCAACAAGGGTGCGACTGCGCCCCGGCGCTTATGTGCCGCGCCCGCGCAGGCCCTTGCGGAGCAAGGATTAGCCGCGAGCGAAAACAACCTATAGCAAATCAATGTTCATTGATTTGCTATAGGTCAGGCCGACAACGCTTGCAGGCGCGATAGCCCGCAGCCAGCGCCTCGGCGGGGGATTTGACAAAAAAGACGTTTTTGCGGAGCGGGCGGGCGGCGCAGGACGGAAGGCAATAAATCCCCGTGGTCCGTACACAGGTCCAAAACCGCCCATCGGCGGCTTTATCGCGGGTTTGCACCGCCTTCCAACGCGCCTCACCTGTTGCATATTGGCCGGTCATAGCCGGTATATAGCGCGCCAGGACACGCCGCCGCATCCCGATTCTTGCGATTGCGCCATGCAAGGCGAAACGGTCTCATAATCGGCTGAACCGACTGGCGCCGGCCGCCAATTGCCCTAAAATCAATGCTGGGAGCCCGCCCAGAGGCTGGGAGCCCGCCCAAAGAATGCACCTTAGGGAGGCAATACCTTGCCGCGCAACGTGCTGTTTTTATGGATTTTACTTGCTGGAACTGTTTTCAGCCTGTCCGCACGCGCCGCCGTCCCTATAGCTGAATTTCCCTATCGCATTGACTATGAGGGCTGGGTCACTGTCAGCGTTATGGTCAACGGCAAGGGGCCGTATGATTTTGTCCTCGATTCCGGCGCCACGATTACCGCGACATTCCAAAACCTTGCCGACCAACACGCCTTCACGCCCGCTGACCGGGGGCCGATTCGCATTCTCGGCCTTACTGGCTCCGAAACGCTGCCTGCGGTGAAGATCGGCGAAATAACCGTCGGCGGTCAACGCCTAGATAATCATGTCGGTGTGGTTCTGCCCGATTGGCGCGATTCACGGCGAACGCCTGGCGGTGTGTTGGGACTCGATTTTTTAACCAAATACACCGTTCTTTTTGACGCCGAAGAAGAGGTGATCCGCCTCTATGATCGCGCCAATCCTGTGATACAGCTGCCGCGCGGCTGGTCGAAAACGCGTATGCGCGCGGATGAATTCGCCTCCGGCGCCGGTACGCTTTATCGCATTTCTGTGAGCATGCATGGCCGCAATGTTCCGTGTATTATCGACCTCGGCGCTTCAGGAACGCTAATTAATTACAAAGCATTACGGCGAATGCTTGGCGGCGTTTTTATTAACCAGCCAAGCGACACCGGTTTCAGCACAGGCAGCCGGCTAAGAGACATATTCGACAATATTGAAATTGCCCGCCAGGTTCGAGTGAGAACGATAAAGATTGCCGGCGCCCGATGGCGCAAGCGCGTTATCACCGTTTTCGACGCGCAAGTGTTTGAAGAGCTCGGCGTTAATAAAATACCGTTCTGTCTTGTTGGGGCGGATTTGATGACCGAGCGCAGCTTCATTTTCGATTATGCCCATGAACGGCTCTATATGGGGCCAAAGGCAAAACGCCGTTTGGCCGACGCCCGATAAGCGCGTATTCTTGCGGATAATTTGATTTCCTATCTCCTCTCAATCAGACGAGGTTTTTATGAAGTTCCTGCCCCTGCTTGCCGGCGCCAGCGCGATGATCGCGGGCGCCCATGCGACTGATTATTCAATTGTTCATGCTGGCCGTTTGCTGGCGGAGCCTGGCGGCGCTGTTTTGACCGAGCGCAGCATCATTATTGAGGACGGAAAAATCACTGGCGTTCTCGCGGGGTATGCCGAAACCGCATCGCTCAACGCTAAGCCGGAAGACACCGTCGCGCTCTATGATCTCAAAGATTATTTTGTAATGCCAGGCTTGATCGACAGCCATGTCCATCTGACCGCCGAAAACAACCCCAAAGGCCGTCTGCAAACGGTTGAGATGTCGGATGCGGACCGCGCGATTGCCGGCGCCGGTTTTGCCCGCATAACCCTGGAGGCGGGCTTTACGACGGTGCGCGATGTCGGCGCGCGCGGCGGCGATGCGATCTTTGCGATGCGCGACGGCATAGCCCGCGGCGATATTGTCGGCCCACGGATTTTTGCTTCCGGCTCAACTATTTCCGTCACCGGCGGTCATGGCGACGGCACGCAAGGCTACCGCGATGACATTGCCGGGGTGTTGCATTCCACTGGCGTTTGCGACGGCGTTGGTTCCTGCCGCCACGCGGTGCGCGAGCAGGTCCGCCGCGGCGCCGACCATATCAAGCTCACCGCCACGGCGGGGGTTTTGTCCAACACCTCGGCCGGTCTTGAGCAGCAGTTTTTTGAAGACGAGCTGAAAGCGATCATGGATACGGCGCATTCCATGGGCCGAAAAGTCACCGCCCATGCCCATGGCGTCAACGGCATTAACGCCGCGCTGCGCGCCGGCGTCGATTCGATTGAGCACGGTACTTATCTAGACAAACAGTCCATCCGGCTGTTCAAACCCAACGACGCCTATCTTGTGCCCACCCTCCTTGCCGGCGTCACGGTTGCCGACTGGGCCGCCGATCCGGCATCCCACCTGTTGCCGCCGCAACGCGCCAAGGCCGCAGAGGTTGGCCCGAAAATGCTCGACATGGCGCGGCTTGCCCATGCGAACGGGGTCAAGATCGCGTTCGGCACAGATAGCGGCGTATCAAGACATGGCGACAATGCACGCGAATTTGCACTACTGGTCGATGCCGGCATGACGCCGATGGAGGCGATCGCCGCCGCAACCATTGCCGCCGCGGACCATCTTGGCCAGTCCGATTTGATCGGGACCATCACTGTCGGCAAATCAGGCGATCTTGTCGCCGTCACGGGTGATCCGCTTGACGACATTACCGAGCTGGAAGATATCGATTTTGTGATGAAAGAGGGCGTCGCCTATAAGGGGCCTTAGTCGCCGCAAGCTATTCCTCCAATGCCCGCCACCGCTCAAGGCTCGCCGCCGGCCAGAAGTCTTTTTTGCTGTAATACTCCGCCACAACCGGAGCGCCGCCTTCAAGATTAACCCAGGGCTGTTTGGAAGATGTGAAGATATGAATATCCGGCGCCAATAGATCTGGATTGTCTAATGTCCCTACACGGATGAAGCACACCTTCGCGCCCATGCCGGCGTAATGGCTCCACAATGCGATCTGACACTCCGGGCAGCGGTAAAATTCCTGCCCTTTGCCGCTATGCGACGCAATGGCCGCCGCCGCCGGCGCACCTTTTAAAACTTCCACTCGCGCCGCCTCAATCAACGCATTGAGCGCAAACGCCGCGCCGGCCTCGCGCTGGCACCAACGGCAGTGGCAACAATGCACAAACAGCGGAGGCGACAAAAGGCGATAACGCACGCCGCCGCAGGCGCAGCCGCCTTCAGCGGAAAAATTCTGTTCGTCCTGCATTCGCGGCCTCTCGAAATTTTGAACGCCCAACAGCGCTTTCGCGCGCATCAGCCTATAGAAAAATGCGATAAACTTGAATCAGCCTTTTGCTATAGTTTTTTGTTTTCGCATGATTATTTACGAAAAACCGGTTCCCACTTTTTCGCATCATGCTCTAGGCTATCATACACAACATTGTTGCGCTGGCCCTTTGCGCATGCTTTGAAGCGACCATGGAAATTCCCGACTCCTCCAAACGCGATACAGATGTCTTAAACGTCAGCCCGCCCGCCGTGAGCGATGCCGAGGCCTTTGCCGCGTCATCGCCAAAAGCGCGACGGCTGGCTTTTATGCTGCTGTTGGCCGGCGCGGTCTGCGCCGGCATGGGCCAGACGATCGTCTTTTCGATATTGCCGCCGATCGCCCGCGACATTGGCGTGTCTGACTTGCAGGTGGTTTTGATTTTCATGATCTCGGCTGTGTGCTGGGTGGTGTTCGTACCGCGCTGGGGCCGGCGCAGCGATGATGGCGGGCGCAAGCCGTTTATCTTGATCGGCCTTATCGGCTTTGCCGTCTCGATGATTTTGTTCGGCGCATCAATTGAATTTGGACTGTTGGGCGCACTATCGGGCGCCCCGCTATATGTTTTGCTGGTGCTGACGCGAAGCCTTTACGGTGTGTTTGGCTCCGCCGGCCCGCCCGCCGCGCAAGCCTATATCGCCGACCGCACCAGCGCGGTTGACCGCACCGCCGGGATTGCAAGCTTTTCCGCGGCCTTCGGCCTCGGCGCGATGCTCGGCCCCGGCTTTGGCGCGGTTGCTGCGCTGCTCGGGCCAACGGCGCCATTTTTCGCCATTGCCGGGCTGGCCGCCATCATGAGCGTTGCCGTTTATCTCTATCTGCCGGAGCACACGCGTCCAAAACAACGCAAAAAATCGGTAAAAATGAAGCTCACCGACAGGCGCATTCGCCCGTTTTTGATCTTCGGGCTGGTCTTTGGCGTCGCCAACGCCATCCTGGTACAGACGATTGCATTTTATTTTATGGATGCGCTCGGCGTCACCACTGAAATGGCGCCGCAGCTTGTTGGACTGGGGCTTATGGGCGGCGCCATGGCGGCGCTGTTCTCACAGGTTGTTGTTGTCCAGCGCTTTGGCGTTGAGCCGCGTTTGCTGATGCGCATCGCGCCGGTCTTGGTTGTCGCCGGTCACGGTTTGATCTGGACGCTGCCGCATCTGGCGCCGGTTATTTTCGGGATGGTGCTTGCCGGTTTTGGCGCTGGCCTCGCGGTTCCGGGCTTTAACGCCGCCGCCTCACTGGCGGTGGCGCCAGATGAACAAGGCGCCGCGATTGGCCTCACCGGCGCGGCTGGCGCCTCCGGCTTTATCATCGCGCCCTTGCTCGGCGTCGGGCTTTACTCCATGGCCCCGCAAATCCCCTATATTTGCACCACGCTTCTCGGCGCCGCGTTATGGATATTTGCAATGACCAGCCGCGCCGTCGGTGACGCCAGCCCGTCGCGCATCGCCGCCGCCGGTCATGTCGAACAGTAGAAAACCCGCGCGTCTATTGCGCCGCTTTGGCGGCGCTATCTTCGTCGTCAAAGAACAAGATGTCGCCGGGCTGGCACTTAAGCTCATGGCAAATCGCTTCAAGCGTCGAGAATCGAATGGCCTTGGCCTTGCCGGTCTTCAGGATCGACAGGTTCGCAATCGTCACCCCGACCCGCTCTGACAATTCTGTCAAAGACATGCCGCGGTCAAGCAGGACGCGGTCGAGTTTTACTGAAATCGCCATCAACTAAACCGTTAGATCCTGTTCTTCTTTCATCCGCGCGCCCTCATGGAACACTTCAGCAAGCACAAAAACCGTGATGATCGCCAGCCAGGTGATCGGCTGGGTGTCAATTTCAATGTCGGCGCTGGTGATGAGTGAAAGAAACCCGAACGCAATTTTAGCGCCCTCTCCGATCAGCAACGCATAGCCGACGGTGCGAAAATGTTCGGCGTTTTCTTTGACGAAGGGAGAGCCGAAACGCAGCGTTTTCAGAACTTCCAACAAACGGGTGACGACAAACAACATCACGCCAACGCTGACAAACTGATAGGCGATTTGGATATAATCGGCGCCGTCAACCCAAGCCTCGCCGCCACCGAAGCCCTGGAACATCCCGGCGATAACCGAGGCGAAGGGAATAACCACCACCGCAATCGAAAGCCCGATAAAGCCTATCCACAAAACGATCCGTATAATGTTCAGACCCATGGCGAGGATTGACGCCAATGATCCTTTGCCTATCGCGCGCATCCGCCCGTCTCCATCTTAAACCTCAAATTTGCGCTTTTTTTAAAAGCACGCCCCGCATGGCGCCGACCTACTAGAGCATTTCCGGATAAGTGTGACGCGGTTATCCGATAGAAATGCGACAAACAAAGAATCTAGAGCAAATCTATGATTCAATTTAACTCGGATTTGCTCTAGCCGCTGGCATCGTCGGGCGATTCTGCCCGTCAGACGATTAGCCAAGCGCCCTGACTTTCCCCAACCGGCGCGAAAGCGGGGCTCAGAAAAAAGCCACAAAACATAAAGCTTTTTGACAGAGGTCAGCGCCCGCTAGCGTCGGCGCGCCGGGCCTTTGTGCGGCGGCTGCCGCAAGCCCGGCAAGGCTTGCAACCGCGCCCGCCGCCAATAGCGCCGCGGCCACAAAGTGAAATAATCTGGACATTATGCAATGCCCGCGAAGGAACCCAGCGCCGTCAGGTAGCCCGCGCCGATCAAGGAAATCGTCACCAAAACGGCCAGACCATTGACAATACCGTCAAATCCGCCGAAATTATTCGTCGAGTGTTTGTTAGACATGGGATTTCTCCTTTTCTTTTTCCCTAGTTGAAGCAACGCAACTCATTTCTGATCTTCTGAGCGGTCTGGGTTTTCCCAGCCGCTCTTTTTTTCTTTTCCAGCCTTCGCTGGAGGGGTTTTCTTTTCCAGCCTTCGCTGGAGGGGTTTTCTTTTCCAGCCTTCGCTGGAGGGGTTTTCTTTTCCAGCCTTCGCTGGAGGGGTTTTCTTTTCCAGCCTT
>JAJFFZ010000254.1 GCA_021776395.1 Hyphococcus sp.
AAATCTGGTTCTATTGAGTGCTTTCGGCGATGTAGTTGTATAAATCCCTACACTGGTGTTGCTATCCGCCGTTTCCCGAATCACGCAAAAAGCAGGCGTACAAGTTAAGGAATCCCCACCCATGACCGCGCCCACAGGATCTAAAGCCAATCCGTCCCAGTTCGATTGCTATAGCGATCTCGCCGAGGACGAGCCCTATTTCGTCATTCGCGCCGATGATCCGCTTTCGGATTCGCTGGTTGAGCTTCACGCCTATATTGGCGCCGGTCAGTCGGGCGCGGCCCATAACAAGCTTGCTGAAATCATGTCGCTTGTGGCGGACCGCCCGCCGCGCCCTTCGGATTCGCCCAAATATCGTGAGACCTTCACTATATCGCAGGCCATGGAGGTCTGGCGGCGGGACAATCATTAGTGCAGAGGGCGTTAGCGCAGAAGGCGCTGCAATGCGGTTCGACTCGCAATGATTTTAGGGCCGCTGTATCAGCATTTTGGATCGGCCGGCGCTGTCAAAGCACCTGCACCGGACCCTTGCGCCAAGGCGCGCATTCGCTAAGGTCTGCCCGGAATTTTATTGGCCATCCCTTTAGTGGGACTGAACAGGAGAAACTGATGGCAGTCGACGGCAAATGGAACCTGACAATCAAAACCCCGATGGGCGACCAGACCGGTGTTTTAACCCTCAAGCAGGACGGCGATGCGCTGACCGGCGAGATGGCGGGCTCTTCGGGCAACGCCCCGATTGAGAACGGCGCTGTTGAGGGCGACGTTTTGAAATGGCATGCGAAAGTGACCTCGCCAATGCCAATCACGCTCGAATTCGAAGGCAAAATCGATGACGGCAATCTTTCCGGCGCCGTCAAGCTTGGCGCGTTCGGTTCATCGACCTTTTCCGGCACGCCGGCATAAAGGGTCAATCGATGAAACATTTCGCCGCCGCCATCGCCTGTTTCCTGCTTGCGGCTTGCGGCGGCGAAACAGGTGTTTCGCCCTCGAAGCAAAACTCTGGGCCGGAAACTTCTGCAACCTCGCCAGCAGATGAAGCGAAGGCTCAAGACGGTGCGCAAAGCCAGGAAGCTTCCGCCGCTCTCGATGAAATTGCGGAAGCCTTTGTAAAACTCTCGCTTGCAATTGGGGTTCATGACCCGGCATTTGTCGACGCCTATCACGGCCCTAAAGAATGGGCGGATGCCGCAACCGGCGAAGCGCGGCCGATTGAAGACGTTGCGGCTGATGCACAGGCGTTGCTGATAAAAGTCTCGCGCGCCAATGCGGACGCGCCGTCACTGCGCGGCGCCATGCTCGAAAAACTGATCCGCGCCAGCAGCGCGCGCATTCAGATTGCGCAGGGGCAGTTCTTTCCATTCGACGAAGAGATACAACTGCTTTATGACGCAGTCGCGCCGGAATATAACGTAGACGAATTTAATGCGGCGCTTGTAGAAATCGACGCGCTGTTGCCGGGGGATGCACCGCTCTATGAGCGCGTAGACGTATTCCGCAACTCGCTCGCAATCGCAGACGATAAATTGGCGCCGGTGTTCAACGCCGCCATCGCCGAATGCCGCAAACGAACGCTTGCGCATTATGACCTGCCTGAAAATGAACGCTTTCGTGTTGAGTATGTGACGGATAAGCCCTGGGGCGGTTACAACTGGTATCAGGGCGATCATGAAAGCCTGATCCAGGTTAATACCGATTTTCCGATCATCATCGACCGTGCTGTCGATCTGGGTTGCCACGAAGGCTATCCGGGCCACCACACATGGAACGTGATGATTGAACGCGATTTTCTGAACAAAAACGGATGGATTGAATATTCCGTCTACCCCCTGTTTTCGCCGCTTTCGGTGACGGCGGAAGGCTCGGCCAATTATGGCATTGAGTTGGCTTTCCCGGGCGATGAGAAAATCACTTTTGAGCGCGATGTTCTTTTTCCGCTAGCCGGCCTGAACCCAAAGGATGCGGAAAAATTGGACCGGCTGAACAAAGCGCGCCGTAAACTGTCTCATTCACGCAATTATATCGCCCGCGCCTATCTTGACGGCGATATCGACCGCGAAGAAGCGGTCCGGATGTCGATGACTTTCGGCCTTCAATCGCGTGAACGCGCAGAGCAGGGCTTGCGATTTATCGACACCTATCGTGGTTACGTCATCAATTACAACCTTGGGCGCGATCTGGTTGAGGGCTATGTGAATCGCAAAGTGGTTGGCGGCGCGGACCCCTGGGAAGCGTTTCGTACATTGCTGACGACGCCGCTTGCTGCATCGGATATCAAGGCTGCGCCGTGACCTTCGCAAAACTCGTCCAGAGGTTTCACCTTTGGGCGGGGGTGTTGCTCGGCATTCAGGTGTTTGTCTGGATGTTGAGCGGCGTTGTTATGACCTGGTTCCACATCGATCTTGTGCGCGGCGAGCGCTCCGCGTTTTCCGCGCCGCCGCCGGAACTTGCAGCTAAAGGCTATGCCTCGCCGGGCGGCGTGATCGCGCAGATGGACGGCGCCATCGTTGTTTCATTGCATCACTTCCTTGGGCGCCCGGTTTACGAAGTTGAAGGCGTTAGCGAGCACGCACTATTTGATGCGTCAACCGGTAAGCGCATCACGCCTCTCGGAGAAAAACCCGCACGCGAAGTGGCGCAAGCTGATTATGTCGGCGCCGGGAAAATTAAATACATAACCCTGATGAGCGATGCACCGCACGAATATCGCGGCAAGCAGCCGGTATGGCGTGCTGATTTTGATGATCGTCTGCATACGAGGCTCTATATCTCGCCAGAGACCGGCCGCGTCATATCCCGCCGCAACGATGTCTGGCGGATATACGATTTCTTCTGGATGCTGCATATTATGGATTATGGCGACCGCAAGGACTTCAATAATCCATTGGTCAAAGCGTTCTCCGCCGCCGGCCTGTTATTTTCATTTACCGGCCTGATCATGGTGGTGATGAAAAAGGGAAGAAGACAGATCGCAAGCGATATTCAATTCCTCACAAGACGCAAGCGCCGCTCACCTTAAAGGCGCGCCGCAGAACTATTGCGGCGCGTGAATGCTGGCTGAGAATGTCAGAAGCTTAAAAGCCGAAATAAATCGGTTCCGGTCCGGCCTGCTCAAATTTCTTTGATTCCGCCTCTTCAGGCTCGCTCTCATCTACAGGTTCTGCCGTATCACAATCGTCATTGGAATAGTGTGTGCCGTGGTCATCGGGCTCTTCCGCTGAGAAACCAACGGACCGCGCCGCCATGGCGACAGAAACCGAAAGCTGGTCAACGAAGTAAGCAAGAATGCCTCTGCTCTCACGCGTCACGGTTTTGTCGGCGGTTGATTGGCTGGCCGTCATCGACCCGCCCAGTGGCCCAGCGGCGGCGCCGGACACGACAAATGCGCCAGCAACGATAGCAGCAGTCACTAATTTTATCATGGTCGGTCTCTCCTCGCGCCTTTATGCACGCGGTTACAGTACAATAGCAACCATCCGGCCCCTGTCCGATAGGCCTGAAACTCTTACCATGACGTAACAATTAAGGCGTTTTCGGCACTGATTTGGGGGCTCACGCAGATTTTACAATCTTGCAGCGCACAAAATCCGCCTTGGCCGTATGGGTCGGTGCTCAGGCGAGCGCGTCAACAGCTTCCGTAAACGGCGCATTCAGCGCCTCGGCGACGGCCTTATAGGTGACCATCCCGCGGTGAATATTGAGGCCGTTGCGCAGATGCAGGTCGTCCCTCAACGCGTCCAGTCCCTTATTGGCGAGGCGTAAACCATATTGCAGCGTTGCATTATTGAGCGCGTGAGTTGAGGTCAGCGGCACCGCGCCGGGCATATTCGCGACGCAATAATGCAACACCCCATCAACCACATAGGTCGGGTCTTCGTGCGTGGTCGCCTTTGAGGTTTCAAAACACCCGCCCTGGTCAATCGCAACATCGACCAAGACGGCGCCTTCTTTTATGCTTTTCAGCATCTCGCGGGTCACCAGTTTCGGTGCGCTGGCGCCGGGGATTAACACCGCGCCAACCACGACGTCGGCGTTTTGGGTTTCGTCCTCCAGCGCCTCAAAGGTTGAATAACGCGTCTTAGCGCGGCCTTCGAAGAGGTCGTCAAGTTCGGTCAGCCGGCGATGGTTGCGCTCGAGGATAGTCACGTCTGCGCCCAGCCCAACGGCCATGCGCGCCGCATGCGTACCAACGACGCCGCCGCCGATCACCACGACTTTCGCCGGCAGGACGCCGGGAACGCCGCCCATCAACAGCCCGCGCCCACCCTGATGCGCAGTAAGCGCATAGGCGCCGGCCTGCACTGAAAGCCGGCCCGCAACTTCACTCATTGGCGCCAGCAAAGGCAGACCGCCAAACGCGTCCGTCACGGTCTCATAAGCAACCGCTGTCACACCAGACTCAATCAGTCCGCGCGCCTGATCCGGGTCCGGCGCCAGGTGAAGATAGGTATAAAGAATTTGTCCTTCGCGCAGTTGCGCCCATTCGCTTGGCTGCGGTTCTTTTACTTTCACGATCATGTCGCTGGCGGCAAAAACAGTCTTGGCGTCGGGCGCGATCTTGGCGCCGACGGCCTGATAATCACTGTCGCTGACTTTAATGCCGGCGCCGGCGCCGGTCTCAACCAGGACGGTATGCCCATTGGCGACATATTCGCGAACACTGCCCGGCGCCAGGCCGACGCGAAATTCCGAGTTTTTGATTTCCTTAGGAACGCCAACCTGCATGATCTTCTCCTCAAGACGGTTTCAGGCGCATTATATTCTCTTTTTTTGTGGATAAATTTGATATTTTGTCGAAATAATGCTGTATGAGAGAACGTAATTCCATATTATAAACGATATGATGCACAGGATTCGAATTTATGGACGCGTTTGACGCCGCGATTTTGAATGTCCTTCAGGAAGATGGGCAAACGCCGTTTACGGAACTGGGCGAACAGGTCGGGCTCTCGCCATCGGCCTGCCACAAGCGCGTTAAGGAGCTGCGCCGGTCGGGCGTGATTGCGCAGCAAGTGGTTATTGTTGACGAGCGCAAACTGGGGATGGAAACATCGGTGTTTGTTCAGGCGACATTGAAAAACCAGCGACAGGCGACGCTGTCCGCCTTTGAAAAAGCTGTGTCGCTGCATCGCGAGATTATGGAGTGTTATCTGATGGCGGGGCTTTCAGATTACTTGCTGCGCATTCTCTGCCGCGACGGCGCCGATTATGAACGTATCCACGCCGACATCCTCACCAGGCTTCCGGGCGTCGACCGGGTGATTACAAATTTTTCCATCCGCAAGGTTTTGCGCCGCACCGCCGTACAGCTTTGAGCGCATATGATGCTGGTGCATTAAGACTTGGATAGAAGCGCGGCATTTGGCGGATTAAGCAGCAAATCCACGAAAATACGATTCAATTTAATCCGCAAAGGTTAAGACGACGGCAAACCCTCCAGCGCAGTCTTTTTCTGCCCGTTTTGATGGAGTTGAAAATAATGTTGTCGACCGCCCGCGTATCCATCCCCGTTCCCGTCGCCGTAAGGCTTAAAACCGACGCAGCGTTTTTCGATAATGTGAATGATTATGCGCGCGAGGATTTAATCGGATTTAAGCGACCGATTGCGGCGGCGTTTGCGTTGATTGCGCCGGTGGCGATGGCGTTTATTTATCATAGCGATGGCGCTGTTCCGGCGTTGCAGATTGCAGCTTGGATTATCGTGATTGTCGGCGCCGGCGTCTATTTTGTCGGCAAGCAGGAATGGCCGAACATTGTCGCTGAGTTCCAAACTCTTGCGCGGGCGAAAAAGCGCGCGATCGCTGATCTGCGTTGCGGTTTTGGCGAATCCTCGTTTCTCAGCAATGGTCGCAGCCCGCGATTTTTTGAATATGAGCACGGTGTCATCGCGATGGCGGATGCGGGCGATCTGAAGACATTATTCTTCGACATCCCCAATGACGGCGCCGATCCGCGCTGGCGGCAATATTGCGATGGCGAGCTGCATCGCCGGGTGTGGCGGTGGTTGCGCCTGCCGGTCTCGCGCGAGGTTGTGAAATTCACCACCGAGGGCTCAAAACTCGCCAGCACCGGCGCGCCGCCCATGATCGGCTCGATTGAAGCCTGGGAAGCGGTCAATGTCGCGCTTGGAGAGCCGCTCGACGGCTCGCTTATTCACCGGCCGTTTGATGAACTGGTCGAGATGGTGGAACGCTTGGTTTAGCCGCGATTTCAGCCCCTTACATTCGTTCGGCGCCGCTGCTACATGACGGTGTATGGCGACCCTGATCGACAACCCCACTGGCGGCCCGAAAGGCGAAGCCTCGCGCCCGCGCCACCCGGAAAAGCAAGCGCGCGCCGATAGCCCGATATTGCGCAAGCCGGACTGGATTCGCGTCAAGGCGCCGGTCTCCAAAGGCTATGCCGAGACCCGCAAAATTGTCCGCTCGCGGGGCCTGCATACGGTTTGCGAAGAGGCGTCATGTCCTAACATCGGCGAGTGCTGGGACAAAAAACACGCAACCATGATGATCATGGGCGACACCTGCACCAGGGCGTGCGCCTTCTGCAATGTGAAAACCGGCCTGCCGGGACCGCTTGATGCGTCCGAGCCGGGCCATGTCGCCGACGCGGTGGCGGAAATGGGTTTGAAGCATGTGGTCATCACCTCGGTTGACCGCGACGACCTCGCCGATGGCGGCGCGGAACATTTCGCCAAGGTGGTGCGCGCAATCCGCGCCGGCTCGCCCGGAACCACGATTGAAATTTTAACGCCGGACTTTTTACGCAAGGACGGCGCGGCGGAGATCGTCATTGATTCCAAGCCCGATGTCTTCAACCACAATCTTGAAACCGCGCCGCGGCTCTACCTCTCGATCCGTCCGGGCGCGCGCTATTTTCATTCGCTGCGGCTGCTTGAGAAAGTCAAAGAGCGCGACCCGGAGATTTTTACTAAGTCCGGCATCATGGTCGGCCTTGGTGAGGCGCGTGAAGAGGTGATGCAGGTAATGGACGACATGCGCTCGGCCGGCATCGATTTCATCACCATCGGCCAATATCTCCAGCCGACGCGCAAACACGCGCCGGTTGACCGGTTCGTCCATCCCGACGAGTTCAAGTCCTATGAGGCCATGGCGCGGGCAAAAGGCTTTTTGATGGTCTCCGCATCGCCGCTGACGCGGTCATCGCACCACGCCGGCGAAGATTTTGCAAAACTGAAAGCCGCCCGCGCGGCGCGTTAGCGGCTTTATTGCTCGCGGCACCGCCGGTCGAGTAAGTTCGCCGCGTTGCCGCACAAAATCAGTATATCCTGGTCTGCAATGTCATCGCCGACCTGCACGTCGTTAGTTTGCTGCTGATCGTTTGTTTGCGTGACGGTGGTTTGAACATTGACCTTGGTAACCGGTTTTTTTCGTTTGTGGCCAGCGAGTTTCTTGTCGAAGTTGCGCTCGATCTCGCGCAATCGTTCGGCCAAATCTGAAAACCGCCGTTCAGCGTCTTTGCGATCGCTGGCCGCCATATAACAACTCGCCTCATCGTAAAGTTTGACTTCCAGGCAGTTCGTATGGGTTTTGCAACGCATAACGACGGTATTGTAGCTGGCGTTGATTTCTGCGCGGAAGCGATCAAGCGGGATGCCGGCCATGTTTGGCAGGGCGGCGGCTTTAGAAATAATCGACTGGACCGCAGATAGGTAGTTCTGCCGGTCATACTCAAATTGCACTTCGCAGGTTTCAGCCGCGACTTTTTTGCGCTCATCAAGTGTTGGTTGTTGTGGCCCGCCGATGCGTTGATTGCGCACCACAATGTCGTCAACGGCGACTTTATGAGTGCAGGCTGTGGCGCTTAGCGCGGCGATTGAAAGAATTAAATTTCTGGCGTTCATGGTTGCCTCCCGTGGCAGATGGATAATTATTTCATGATGGATTTAGGTCGTGACGCGCTGTTCAGCGCGTTGTTTCCCTAGAAGTCGAAATCTATGCTGAGTTCCAAAACGCCGTAGCAGCAAAGGTATCGAGGCGCTGAAAAATAACCCGCCCGAACCCCAGCGGCATAGACAATGACGAGCAAAAGAAGCATCGCCAAAATGGCGATCACACTATGTAAAAACCGATTACTCGATGATTTGGGCGGTGTATTGCCGCTGCTTTTCCCGACCGTGACGATGGTAATGTCGTCAAAACTCTGTTTGTCTTCACGCAGCATCGCGACCCCCCTCAATGTTGTGTGGTTGTATTTCTGTTATATATGCAACCACTGGTTATGGTGGCTTTTATCGTGCGAAGGGCAAAGCACTATTTTTCCACAAGGCCGGCATGCGACAAAGGTTGCAGGCATAGGTATCGGGCGGCTCGCGCATTGAGCTTGTCGCCTTAATCGCTTAAGAATCGGACGAAATTTCGCATTTTGGACTTCCGTTTCTCGCAATTGAAAGCGCTATGAGCTTGCTGAAAATATATGACCCTGTCCTGGCCCAAAACGACCTGAGGTTAGCAAAGACAGCCCTGTGACGTCGCGGACCACCAGTTCGGATGTTCCCTATAGCGCGGCGCAGATGTTTGATCTGGTCGCTGACGTCGAAAAATATCCGGAGTTTCTGCCCTGGTGCGTTGCGCTTCGTATTCTTGACAGGGATGTTTCTGAAGCGGGGGGAAAGCTCCGCGCCGAGATGATTGTTTCCTATAAGGTTTTTCGCGAACGCTTTAAGAGCGACGTTGCGCTTGACCCCGCGAACAAGGAAATTGACGTTCATTATCTCGACGGCCCGTTCCGGCGGTTGCACAATCAGTGGCGGTTTGAAGACAAAGCCGACGGCGGTTCGACCATCCATTTTTTCATCGCGTTTGAGTTTCGCAACATCGTATTGCAATCAACGGCGCGCGTCGTTTTTGAAAAAGCGTTTGCGCGCATGAGTGAGGCGTTTGTCGCCCGCGCCGATGATCTTTATGGCGGCGCGCAGTGAAGGGGATTGAGTTTATACAAAGGAAGGCTTTGATGATGTTGCGGCATTGCATTTTCGGGTTGTTGGTCGCACTTCTCGGCGTCTGGTCGTTATCGGCCTTCGCGTTTGATGGCGGACTGTTCGAAGCGCGCCATATCGCGAAAAGCTGCAATGGCGCTGCGCCAGTATCGTTCGCCTCATTTAAAGACCGCGATGTGTTGTGCCTTACCGGTGAGATCAACAAGCAGATGGAAGAGGAAATCACCCAGCGCCTGCGGCCCGGCCCTCGCAACCTGGCGGTGGTGATCGATAGCGCCGGCGGTTCGGTTGTTCGCGCTATCAACATTGCGGATCTGCTGTCGGCGCCTGGCTTTGATCTGATTGTCTCCAAAGCGTGTTATTCGAGCTGCGCCAACTATCTCTTTGTCGCCGCCAACAGCAAGTTCCTGTTGGAGGGCGCCGATATTGGCTGGCATGGCTCAACTGCGCCGCGCAGTTTTGATCGTTATATTGATATCTTTTTTGCTAAAGAAAAACCGCTTGGCGCGGTGACGCTGCAAAAATTGCGCAAGCGCTATGAGGCATCGAAACGCGCGCAGGAAGATTTTGTTGAGAAATATAAAGTTTCCGAAGAGATCTATTTCGCGCACTGGAGCGCTTACGCCTGTGCGACAGGCGCGCGAACATGGGACCATTACCGCGGCGCAGACGGCCAGCGCGTCTTTAGCGTGCGCTGGCGGCCGTCTTTGTCGAACATGCAAAACCGATTTGGGATTGCAAATGTCATAGCGGCGGCGTCGGAGGACTATGCGGACAACGCCGTTTCGGTGACGCTGGATGATGGCGCGCGGGAGTTGGTTAGTGTTTCCGATCGATGTCTGTTCAAGTCGCGGCCGCGTTGAAGCCCTGCTAGACAAGGCTTAGATCATCAGGCGATAAATTTGAGCCGCACACCAATATTCCGCTCATCCCCGCGAAAGCGGGGACCCAGAGCCATATCTGATGCGGCTTGTTCTGGATTCCCGCTTTCGCGGGGATGAGCGGGCGGTGGATTTGGGTCTGAATCAGAATAATCACCCGATGATCTAGTCGAGCGCATTGAAGATGAGTTGCAAGGCTGTTTGAGCCGCCTCGGTGTGGACGAAATCGCGCGACCTGGCCTCGAAGATATGTTTCTCGGTGTGAACGCCGCCGCCGCGCCGGGCGAGGCCGAACCACACCAGGCCGATCGGTTTTGAAGCGCTGCCGCCGGTCGGCCCGGCGATGCCGGTAACCGAAACCGCGATCTCGGCGCGCGAGTGCTGCAAAGCGCCGGCGGCCATCGCGCTGGCGACTTCCTCGCTGACGGCGCCATGCGTATCAATCAATTCTGTCGCTACGCCAAGCATCTCGTGTTTAGCTTCATTGGTATAAGTAACGAAGCCGCGATCCACCACGGCGGAGGAGCCGGGCACATCCGTCAACGCCGCGGAAATCATCCCGCCAGTGCAAGATTCCGCAGCGGCGACCATGACGCCCTTGGCGCTTGCCTTGTCGATGATGGCTTGCGCCAGTGAGTGTATGGGTTGGTCTGCGACTATGGTGAATCTCCGTTCCGGCGCGCCGATGGTGGTTACTGACTTTGAAAAGTAATATCGAAACTAACGAGCGACCGCTTCGTTAAACTATTGGAGAAGAGTTCATACTTTTCAGTCAGGGGATCGCCATCAGGAAAATCTGCAAGCGTCCAGCCATGATCGGCTACCGGCTCTATATAAAAAATAATCAATTCATGGCGCCGATCATCGCCCAGCGCTGCGCCAAACCGCGACATGATGAGTTCGCCATCAATCGCATAGCCTTTGTCTGTAAGTATGTTCAGCGTTGCCGCCGCTTCCAGGCCGGGATTGTCGCGCGCCGACGCCGCATTGTCGAAGGCCCAGGTGTTATGGACGAAACTTTTGTCGCCAAGCTCAATGCGTTCCGGTGAGAATTTGTAATTGGCGCCGGATAAATTCGCGCTGGGCAGGGCGATATTATATTGGCCGTCGGCATCGTCGAGAAATCCTTCGAACTGCACGATGATCAATTTTTTTACACGTCCTTCGTCGGCAACAACCCAATGGTGACGCTCCGCTAATGCGATGCCTTTGATAGTAAGGGTTACGGAGCCAGCATAGTCAAATGCGTCATCGGGTTTTAAACGCATGGCTGGGTTGGCTAATGAGACCAGGGCGCCATCTTGCAGCGTACGTAATTTTTTAGCGGTTTGATCGGCGACTTCGTTGCGTTCGCATGCAACTATGAAAGACGACAAAAATAGGACTGCCGCAACAAGGATTGGTTTGTTCATTGTGTGATCTCCTATTGCGGAAGTGCGATGGTTGCGGTCGCCATCGCGGCGATGCCCTCGCGCCGACCGGTAAAACCCAATTGTTCCGTTGTCGTCGCTTTGACGGAAATTCGCGAGGGTTCAATTTGTAAAATTTCACCGAGCGCGGCGCGCATTTTTTCGCGATGCGGGCCGATCTTTGGCGCTTCGCAAATCAGCGTGACGTCGCAATGGGTGATGCGGCCCGCGCGCGCGGCGACCAGCTCGCGCGCTTTAGTTAAGAACACGCTGGACGGTGCGCCTTTCCATTGCGGGTCGGAAGGCGGGAAGTGATCGCCGATATCGCCTTCGCCGATCGCGCCGAGAATGGCGTCGGTGAGCGCATGCATGCCGGCGTCGGCGTCGGAATGGCCTTTGAGCTTTTTGTCATGGGGGATTTCAACGCCGCAAAGAATAACGGCGGCGCCATCTTCGAAAGCGTGGACGTCATAGCCGTGACCGGTGCGGTATTCCATCTCGTTCACTTTCCGTCGCAGCAGAATTTCGGCCATGCCAAAATCTTCCGCCTGGGTGAGTTTCATATTGTCCGGCGAACCGGCGACCAGCGCGACGCGCATCTGCGCCGCTTCCGCAACCGCGGCGTCGTCAGTCAGCACCTCGCCCTGGGCGGCGCGATGGGCGCTGAGGATTTTGTCATAGTCAAACCCTTGCGGCGTTTGCGCCCGCCACAACGCGTCGCGCGGCACCGTTGCGTTAATCAACGCATCAGGGCCGGCGCGCTTAATGGTGTCGTGCATCGGCAGGGCGGCGATCGCCCCGTCATGGGTTTGCAGCGCGGCGATGACGCGGGCGATGGCCGGCGCATCAATGAAAGGCCGCGCCGCATCGTGAATGAGAACATAAGCGGGCGCGGCGGCTTCAAGGCTTTCAACGCCAATGCGCACCGAATCCTGACGCTGGGCGCCGCCATCAACCGGGGCCATCAGTTTGGGATGCGCCAGCATCCCGCCCATGGCCGCCGCATAAGCATCGTGATCGTCGCGGTGAATGATAATGCGCACCGCATCAATGTCGCTATGGTTGAGAAACGCCTCCGCCGTCCAGGCGATCACCGCCCGCCCGCCAAGCGCACGATATTGCTTCGGCCCGCCGGCGCCAGCCCGCGCGCCGCGCCCGGCGGCGACGATAATGGCGATCGTTTTCGGCTTTTCCATATGCGAACTCATTTGTAAGCTGTTGGTTTAACGGCTAAACCCCCTCGTAGCCAAGGACGCTCAAGAAGAATGTTTTCAATCAGCGGCATAAACCTTTCCAACGCGGTGATCGCCGCGCCGATGTCCGGCATCAGCGATTTGCCGTTCCGGCGCGCGGCGGCGCGGCTTGGCGCCGGGATGGTGGTCTCGGAAATGCTCGCCAGTATTGAGCTGGCGCGGGCGCGCCCGGATGTGGTGCGCCGCACGGCGAGTGA
>JAJFFZ010000255.1 GCA_021776395.1 Hyphococcus sp.
CCGTTCTGGAGCGCATGACCGATAAGGGGCTGGTTTCCAAAACACCGATTGACGGGGTGAATATTTATGAGGCCGAAGTCGGCAAGGTCGCATTGCTTGGCCGCATGATCTCAGATTTTTCCAAACGCGTGCTTGAACTTGACGGCGCGCCAACGGCGGCTTTTTTTGCGAACTCCAAATTGCTTTCCGAAGACGAGCTTGAAGAACTCGAAACCGCGCTCGGCAAATGGGAGGATGAATGATGGCGTTGCTCATTGAACCATTTTTCTACTGCCTGCTTGCATCAATCGTCTGGGCGCCAATCGTTTTTCTGATTGCTTCCCGGTTTCATAACGACGACGCATCGTCGATGTCTGGCGCGCTCTGGCCCAGCGCTCTTTTGATCGCTGCACTTCCAGCTTTATTGGCGCCGATTGCCGCCGCGTTCGGCCTGTCGCTGCGAAACCCGCCGCCGCTGCCGCCGATGAATGCCCCGTCGATCACGGCTGACTATGCGTCAATCACACCAATAACCGCTACTGTCGCGCAACAAAGCCCGGCGATGAGCCTCACAGAAATTCTCACCACTATAGCCGGCCTCTATTTTTACGGGTTTATCCTATTCGCGATGCTCGGCGCTGTCAGGTTGATCTGGTTTTCGTACCGCGTGCGTTTTGCCTATGAAGTCGATGAGCCCGATCTTGATGCAGGCTTTGACCAATGGCGCCAGCGCATGGGGCTCGCCCGCACGCCGCGCTATGCGTTCACCGATGCAGTCAGTTCCGTCTGTGTCCATGGCTTCTTCCGACCTGTCATCTTAATGCCGATGTCGTTGCTCGATCGAGTTAGTATCAAGGACGCCATTCTTATGGGCGCGCACGAAATGGCGCATATCAAGCGGGGCGACACCTGGCTGTTTGCATTTATTACAATCGTCAAGGCGGTGTTCTGGTTTAACCCATTCGTTCACCACATCGCCGCACGCGCTAATCTCGCCGCCGAGCAGGCCGCCGATGCGCTGGTGATTTCCCGCGGCGCCAACCGGCGTCAATATGCGCAATGCTTCGTTGAGGGCCTGCGCTTTGCCGCCGGCGCGCCGCGCGGCGACCACGCACTGGTGCCATCGTTCACACCGTTCGATAAACGCTCACGGCGCGAACGCCTTAACGCCATCCTGTCAAAAACCGGCGGCGCGCCACTGCTTGGCGCAGCGAACAAAACCGGCCTTGTGCTGAGCATTATTGCAGCAACCGGGCTCGCCTTCGCCCAAGCCGCACTTGCGGTGGCGCCCAAACCGCCAGAAGAAGCGCTGCCGCTATCGCCGCTAGACGGTGAAGTCACGTTTGAATTCGGCAAGAAGAGCAAGGTTCTCGGCGGCGAGCGCAAAACCCATGAAGGCGTTGATATCAAAGCCCCGCGCGGCACGAAAATTCGGGCGGCAGGCGGCGGCAAAATCGTCGCGGCGACAAAGCGCTATAAAGGGCAAACCGCCTGGGGCAACGTCGTTGTGATTGACCATGGCCACGGTCTGGTCACTCGCTACGCTCATCTCGACGACTATGTTGTCAAAAAAGGCGACCGCGTTGATGCGGGCGACGTGATTGGAACTGTCGGCTCCACAGGCAAATCATCCGGCCCGCATTTGCACTTTGAGGTGTTGCAGGATGGTCTCAATATCGACCCGGCCCCAGTTATTGCCGCGGAGTCACTGCCGGCGCCAAAACCACACGCCGCGTTGAAGCCCTCTCGCAAAGTCATGGTGTCGCCAGCGCCGACGATCATCGCACAGCCGCCTCGACTAGTATCACCAAACGAGACTGCGCCTTATGTAGTCCGCATACGCCCGGATCACGATCATAGCCGGGACAAAAAGCTAGAAAAAAGGCTCGCCGGCAAGCATGCTAAACTAGAAAAACGCCTTCGCGAACAATTTCAGGAATTCCGGTCCCTTACCGCATCAGGCGACTTCGACTTTGACTTCGATGAATTCGAGTCGGACGCCCAAACGGCGTTCGAAGACTTTGCAGACACCATTGGAGATTTGGAGTTTAAAATCGCCGGGCTCGATGAATTTAACTTTGAGATGCCGGAAATCGCTTCCCTGGGCGAGGCTTTTACGCTCAGCGACGAAGATCGCGCAGAAATCCGCCGCGAGCAGAAAGAAGTCCGCCGCGAAGCCGCCCGTGCGACACGGGAGGTAAAACGAGAACTCAAACGCGCTCGGCGCGAAGGTGAACGCGAGATGCGTGAGGCCGAACGCGAGCGCGCCGAAGCCATCCGAGAAGCAAGTATCGACCGCGAAGAGATGTTAGCGCTTCGCGAGCAAGCGCTAATGGAAGCCCAAATCGCGCTCGAACAAGAACGTGTGGAGATAGAACGCATGCGCGCCGAATTAAAACGTCAAAAACACGATCAGAAGAAAAAATAGGAGGCCATTGCGAGACTTATTCGCGTTCGCCGAAACGATCCTCAATCAGCTTGACCAGCGAATCAACCGCTTCGCTTGCTTGCGGACCGGTAGCTGATATTTCGAGTACCGTGCCCTCGCTCGCCAGCAACATTAACAAATCAAGTTGTGAATCGCCCGCCGCCATGCGGTCTTGGTTGCGGACAGTGACAATGGCGTCCCAGGACCTTACCAACGATGAAAAATGCCGCGACGGACGGATATGCAAGCCGAGCTTGTTGATGATTTTGGCGCTGGCTGTCGCCGTTTGTTCACTCACCGCTGGTTCCTAATCCGGAGTTTCGCCGGAGAGAACCCACGAAGCGACATTGATGTATTTGCGCCCGGCTTCATGCGCTGCTTTGACCGCCTCATCGAGATCATCATCGGCCCTAACAGTCGCCAGCTTGATTAGCATCGGAAGATTAACGCCGGCGACAACCTCTGCATTGGCTTTTTCCATCACCGCAATTGCGAGATTGGACGGCGTGCCGCCAAACATATCGGTAAGAATGATAACCCCCTCGCCGCTATCAACCGCTTTGGCCGCGTCGAGGATGTCTTGACGTCGCTTTTCCATATCGTCATCGGGCCCGATGGAAACGGCTCTGACCATTTCTTGCGGGCCGACGACATGTTCCGCCGCGGAGAGGAATTCCTCTGCGAGCCGTCCATGAGTGACGACGACCAGTCCAATCATTCAACAATCCCGAATCAACATCGCTTAGTCTATCGTGCGATTGTATTACAATATGTCTACTAAATTCAGCGGATTCAATCCGTAGGCAGCTCAACAATGAAACGGGCGCCGCGGCGCGGGCCGGCGGGATCGCCAGGGTCCTCCAGGCGGTTTTCCGCAAAGACACGCCCGCCATGGGAATTGATGATCTGCCGGGAGATCGACAGCCCGAGGCCGGAATTATTACCAAAAACCGCGCCTTTCGGGCGTTTGGTATAAAATCGCTTGAAAACAGATTCAATATTGTCCGGCGGGATGCCCGGCCCGTCGTCCTCAACAATGATGCGGGTCAGATGCTCGCGCTGGGTCGGCGATTCGAGGGTGACGCGCACCACGCCTTCCGGCGGGCTGAAGGAGCGTGCATTATCAATCAAGTTGCGCACTACCTGGCTGAGCGCGGTCGGGTTGCCAAGCACATAGACCGCCTGAACGGGATCGCGAAACTCGACTTTGGCGGCGCCCGGCTTTGCGGTCTCGCCATACATTGCCGTGATGTCGCCAATGAGTTGCGTCAGATCCACCGCCTCGCGGGTCTCGCGTGCAAGCTCAGCGTCAAGCCGCGAGGCGTTGGAAATATCGGTGATCAGCCGGTCCATTCTGGCGACGTCGTTCTGGATGATTTGCATCAGCTTAGCCTGCTGGTCTGACGTTTTTGCAAATTCAAGCGTCTCCGAGGCGCTGCGAATGGAGGTCAGCGGGTTCTTTAATTCATGCGCAACATCGGCGGCGAAACTTTCAATCGCGTCAATGCGCGCGTAAATCGCCGCCGTCATCGACTTTAGCGAGCCGGACAGTTCGCCGATTTCGTCCTGGCGTTTTGTGAAGTCGGGAATGCGCACGCGCCCCGCCGCAGCGATCCCTTCGCGAACCTTGTCTGCGGCAATCGCCAATTGGCGAATGGGTTGGGCGATCATCGCAGTCAGCAACAGTGAAGACAGGATTGCCGCAGCAACGCCTAAGCCGAAAAATGGCAGGATGGCGACACGCGCATCTTCAACCAGCGTGTCGATGCCGCCGCTTTCCGCCGTCACCATGCCGTAAATCGCCTGCACCCGGCGGATCGGCACCGTCACCGACACCACCAGCTCGCCTTCTTCATTGACACGAACCGAGGCGGCGCCGCGGTCTTCAGCAAAGGGCGAGGACGACAAGGCGTCGTTGAGCTCCGCCTCTATGGTGCGCCGCGACGCCTGATCGCGGTAATTTTTCGAGAAAAACCGTACAATCGAATACCCAATTCCGTCCATACTGAACGAGCGCCGCCGTCCCTTCTGATCAATCGGCGGCAGCTCTTCGGTAACGATTTTATCTTCGCGCAAGACAACATCTTCGATCAGCAGGGCATCTGCATCCGAGACCGGCGGGTCTTCACATGTCTGCGGTGCGTTGAAAATCCGCACCCGGCCTTCAAAGCTGTCCCACACCCGGTTGAACACTTCGCGCACATCGGTCTGACTTAGCGCCAGCGAGCATAGAGCGGTTTCTTCACCAAGGCGGGCAATGTCGGCTTCATCGACCGGCTGGCAGGAGCTTTCGTCAATCGCCACCTGCGCCAATACATCGGCAATGATTTGCGCTTGCGCACGCACGCCTTCGAGCTTGGCCTGAACCAGCCCGTCGCGATATTGCGTCAGCGCGAAAGAGCCAATCAGCAAGATCACCAGGCCGATAAGGTTGGCGAAGACGATGGTGACCGTCAGCCGCGACAACGCCACTCGTGTGCGGCGTTTGCGCACCTTGCCGCCCTCTCCGGTCATGGCCGATTAGTCTTCCTTGTATTTATACCCGACGCCATAAAGCGTTTCGACAGAGCTGAATTCCTTATCGACAACACGAAATTTCTTCCGTACGCGTTTAATATGACTGTCGATAGTGCGGTCGTCCACATAAACCTGATCGTCATAGGCAGCATCCATCAGTTGGTCGCGGCTTTTCACAAAACCGGGCCGCTGCGCCAGAGCGTGCAGGATTAGAAATTCCGTAACCGTCAGAATAACCGGCTGGTCTTTCCACAGACATGAGTGCCGCATCGGGTCCAGCACCAGATTGCCGCGCCGGAGAATTTTCTTCTCTTCCTCCGCAGACGGGGTTTCGTCCGCCTGGGCGCGGCGCAAAAGGGTTTTCACTCGCTGCATCAACAAGCGTTGCGAAAACGGTTTTTTGACATAATCGTCAGCGCCCATGGTCAGGCCCAGCACCTCGTCAATTTCCTCGTCCTTCGAGGTCAAGAAAATCAACGGCAGGTTCGAGGTCTGACGGACCCGGCGAAGCAGCTCCATCCCGTCCATGGTCGGCATTTTGATGTCCGAGACGATAAGGTCGGGCGGCGTTGCGTTGATATAATCAAGCGCGGCGGCGCCGTCCTCAAAGGTTTTTACAATATGTCCCTCGCTCTCCAGCGCCATTGAGATGGAGGTCAGGATATTTTCGTCATCATCGACCAGTGCGATCGTCGCCATTTTCAACCCTCGTGTAATTTCAATTTCTTACTATGCATTGCGCCGGGCGCATAGAAGGCGCCGCCGGGGCCGGAATGTGGCAATTCGTCGTTAAGGCCATGCTCATGCATTTTCTCACGCATTATTTGCGGCCTTTTCGATGAAATCGGCAAGCGCG
>JAJFFZ010000256.1 GCA_021776395.1 Hyphococcus sp.
GGCTTTTTCCATCGACGCCGGGGCGCGGGCGATAAAATCGTCGAGCACATTGTCGAGGAAGCGCATCACGTCTTCGATGAAGCGCTCATCGTCTTTCCATTCCCAATATTTATCGGCGTTCACCGAGGACAGGCAACACACTGCGGTTCTGTCCTTACCCAGATGATCCTCGCCAGTGTGGAGCATGATTTCCGAGCAGAGATTGGAGGTTGAAACTTTAAGGCCGAGCTTTCTTTGATGCGCAGCCATCTGCCGGTTGACGGTGTCGGAGAACAACAGATACGGCTCGCCGGTTTGCAGCCGGATATCCAGGATTTTCTGCCACAGCTTGCGCGCGGAAATGGTGCGTATAACCTCACCGGTTTTCGGCGAGAGCAGGCCGAACTCCTCATCATTGGCGACCGCGTTCATGAATGCGTCAGTGATGTTAATGCCGTGGTGAAGGTTCAGCGCCTTGCGGTTGAAATCGCCCGAGGGTTTGCGGATTTCAAGGAATTCTTCGATTTCCGGATGGTGAACATCAAGATAGCACGCCGCTGAGCCGCGCCGCAGCGAGCCCTGGCTGATGGCCAGCGTCAGCGAATCCATCACCCGGATGAACGGAATGATGCCGGAGGTGGCGCCCGCATCCTTCACCTTCTCGCCAATTGAGCGCACGCCGCCCCAATAGGTGCCGATGCCGCCGCCATTGGAGGCGAGCGCGACATTTTCATTCCAGGCGCCGACAATGTGGTCAAGCGAATCGCCGACCGCATTTAAAAAGCACGAGATCGGCAGGCCGCGATTGGCGCCGCCATTGGACAAAACCGGCGTCGCCGGCATGAACCACAGCTTGGAAATATAGTCATAGATCCGCTGGGCGTGATCGGCGTCGTCGCCATAGGTGCGCGCAACGCGCGCGAACATATCCTGGAAGCGCTCGCCGGCCAGGAGGTAGCGATCCTCCATGGTCTTCTTGCCGAAAGCGGTCAGCAGCGCGTCGCGGGAATGGTCGAGCTTGATGTCGCGCACGACTTTAAGCGCGGGTTTTACCGCCGGCGGCTTATTTACCGTCTCAGTCGGGGCTTTGTTGAGGGCTTCAACCGTTTCAGCGCCAATGACTTCTAAATCTTTGACTTCCAGATCTTTTGCAACTTCAACTAACGACATTGCGCTCCCGTCCCTTTTACCAAGTTTCGCCCCCAAAAAGGCGCGCAAAAATCCTGTCGCCGGTTGCCCAAATGGGACCGCTGCCGACGCGGTTTCGCTGTTCTTTTGTGAATCGCCGAGGTTCCCCACCGGCACAAGATATAGTGATAGACGATGGGCCCAACGTCAATATGAAGTTGTTCGATGGGCAAAAGTTTTTCGTTAACGAGGCCTTAACGCAGCGCACCAAGTGCGCCCAAAGAATTAATCGCGGTGCGGTTTTTTAAAGCTCAAAAGGCCTCGTTTCGCTTCCGGGTCCGGGGAGAATTTTTTTCCAAAAGCGTCTGTTCGCCACCTCGCCGGCGCCGCCTGAAAACCGGTATCGACGAACTTTGCCGACGAATCGCGGCGCCGCCAGGGAGGAATTTCGTCATCATCGGCGGAAAAACTACCCTCCGAGGCGTCCGTCTGATTCGATTTGTCGGAGGAGCGTTTATTGCGGGCGCTGACGCGGGCCTGGAACACATCCACCGCATCTTCAATCCGCCGCACAATGTCGGCCGGGCGCGGCGCTTCGCGGGCGGTAAAGGCGCTGCGCAAGGCGTCTAGCGCCTCGCCGCGGGCCTTGCCGGCGACGCCGCCGGCGATCAGCCCGCCCATTGCCGAGAGCAGGACGCCAACGCCTGCATAGAGCGCGCCGCCAAGCAATATGGCGTTCGCCGCCCAGGGATATTGCGCAATTTCCGGCGGCGCTACGGCCGGCAGGTCCGGGCGCGGCACGTAAAGAACCGCGATCACCACCGCGCCAAGCAAAAAGCCGAGCAAGAACACAGGTCCGGCGGGCGCCGATTCGGGTTCGCGCTTTAAAAAGCCCCTGAACCGCACCATCGCATCGTCGCCCTCAGCGGTCAGGAATTCGATCTCGCGGAAATAGGCCTGGGCGCCGAGCGCGGTGAGATGCGCGCGGGACAGATCGCGCACACCATCGGCGGGGTTGTTGTGGCTGTTCATGGCGTTGCGAAAATGCGTCAGATCCGCATCGAAGTCGCGCGCGGTCTCGGCGATATATTGGCCAAGCTGCGTCGCCTCATCGCGGACCCGTTGGTTGCGGCCGTTGCCGGTAAACCCGACCAGCGCCGCAACCGCCAGCGCAACACCAATTCCCGCCGCACCCAGCACAAAGAACACCCGCGTTAACACCATCGCGTCAGCCGCCGGCATCTCCGCCGCATAAGATGACAGGTTAAGCCCGGATACGCCGCCAGCGCTGACATAAAGCCACGCCGCAACGCCAACCCAGGCGCCGCCAATCAGAAAGCGCAAGGCTTGTGTCGCCAGCGTGATCTCGCCTTCGGCGCGCTGGCCAATGCGGAGGATCAAATCGTCGGCGCGTTCGCGCAGCGCGCGCCGGCGCGTCACCATGTCATGGGCGGTTTTTTCCAGCAGCATCGACAGCGGCATCTGCGCCGTCTCGTCGTCGCCAGACTGGCGTCCGCCATAAAGCCCGATGGTCGGATCGAGCGGCGCATAGAACGCCTCCGTCTGGCTTGGCCCGGCTTTGTGCTTGGTTTTTGTAGAAAATCGCGACGCCGCAGAAAACCGCAACCAGCCCCGGCGGGCCCCGTCCGTCAGGCTTTCAAACAGTCTCACCGTCTTGCCGCCGGATTTCATGGTCCTACCCCGCCAATTAAGCCCCCTAAGGCACCATAGCGTAAATCCACCGTGGCGTTAACCGTCTTCGACGGGCTATCAGATTCACACATTTTATGGATGCTGGGTTCCCTGTTCTCCGGCGTTTCAATTCCTTTCCGGCGCCGTTACCCCCTCCGTCCCTTCGGGACACCTCCCCCATAAATAGGGGAGGGATTAGGCTGTGCTTGCGGCGCGGGTGTTCTTCCCCCGTTTGCGGGGGAAGCGCCGCGAAGCGGCGATGGGGGTCTTGCGGCGCACAATGATCGAGCTGAAATTTTCTCTCCTGTTTCCGGCAAGAACAACCTTAGGGTCGGCGAAACCTGTTCAACGGAGGGGAAATTTATGTTCGTCGGTCATTATGGGCCCGCTGCGGCGGTCGCCGGGAAACAGATAAAACTCTGGCATGGTTTTGTCGCTGTCCAGCTGCTGGATATTTTATGGGCGCCGTTTGTGCTTGTCGGCATTGAGCATGTGCGCATCGTAGAAAACTTCACCGCATCCAACAGTTTCGACCTCTATCATATGCCGTATACGCACAGTCTCATGATGGCGCTGGTGTGGAGCGTTTTGGCGGGGCTTGCCTATCATGCCTGGCGTAAACGCGGCGGGGTGATTATTGGCGCACTGGTTTTCTCGCATTGGATTTTCGACTTCATCACCCATAAGCCAGACCTTGAACTGTGGTTTGGCGGGCCAAAGGTTGGGCTCGGGCTTTGGGATTATCGGACAATTGCGGTCAGCGTCGAGTTCGCCCTGTTGCTCGCCGGCTTCATGATCCTTCTGAGAGAGACAAAGGCCAAAGGCGTCGGCGGCGTGATTGCGCTGCTGGTTCTTCTTGCCGCCCTGGCGGCAGCGCAACTCTATGGCAATTTCGGTCCGCCGCCGGGCAGCGCTGGCGCGGCCGCGCAATCGGCAATCATCGCCTATGGGGTGTTTGCAGGTCTCGCCTTCTGGGTCGATGCAACGCGCACCGCAAAATAGCAG
>JAJFFZ010000257.1 GCA_021776395.1 Hyphococcus sp.
TAGCCGCCGGGATTGATAATCAGCCCGGCCGCCTTGGCGTCCGCCTCCTGCACCCAATCGATCAGTGTTCCCTCATTGTTCGACTGGCGGAAATCCACCATTAGCCCCAGCGCACCAGCCTTCGCCTTTGCTGCGGCCTCAATATCGCCAAGCGTATCGCGACCATATATTGCCGGTTCGCGCGCGCCCAACAGGTTGAGATTGGGGCCGTTGAGGATAAAAACTGTCTTCGCCGTCATAACAATTTCCGTCGCCGCCTTCTTGCGGGCCCCAGAGCGCTTACATACAAGACGCCAGCTATAGGCCGCAAAAGATTTACAGGCCATTGTATAAGCGCCGTTTTTAGGGCGCCGCAATACGGGAGCCGTCTGAATTCACATGGATATTACCGTCAACGGCGAAGAAAAGCGATTTGAGGGGCCGGTGAACGTCGCCGGGCTGCTCGCGGCGCTGGCGCTGGAGCCGAAGAAAATCGCCGTCGAGCGCAATCGTGAAATCGTCCCGAAGTCGCGCTATGGCGAGACCGCGTTGGCTGACGGCGACCGGATTGAGATTGTGCAGTTTGTAGGTGGAGGGTGAGAGATGGCTGAAATGTTGGAAATTGCAGGCCGTAAATTATCCTCGCGCCTGATCATCGGCACCGGGAAATATGCGACCTATAGCCAAAATGCTGAAGCCGCAGAGGCTGCCGGCGTGGAAATGGTGACGGTCGCGGTGCGCCGCGTGAACCTCACCGACAAGGACAAGCCGCTGCTGGTCGATTATCTCGACCCGGAGAAATATATTTACCTGCCCAACACGGCAGGATGTTTTACCGCCGATGACGCGATCCGCACCTTGCGGCTGGCGCGCGAGGCCGGTGACTGGAACCTCGTCAAGCTGGAGGTTCTGGCCGACCAGAAAACCCTCTATCCGGATATGGAAGAGACGTTGAGCGCGGCAAAGCTGCTGATCAAAGATGGCTTTGAGGTGATGGTCTATTGTTCCGACGATCCGGTCTATGCCAGGAAGCTTGAAGACGCTGGCTGTTGCGCGATCATGCCGCTCGGCTCGCTGATCGGTTCTGGTCTGGGGATTATCAACCCGGTCAATATCCGCCTCATCGTCGAGCAATCCTCCGTACCCGTCATTGTCGACGCCGGCGTCGGCACCGCGTCGGACGCCGCCGTGGCGATGGAGCTCGGCTGCGACGGGGTGTTGATGAACACGGCGATCGCCGAGGCCAAAGACCCGATCTTGATGGCGTCAGCAATGAAACACGCGGTGATTGCGGGGCGCGAAGCCTATCTCGCTGGCCGCATGGCGAAGAAGCGGTATGCCGATCCGTCAAGTCCGCTGGCTGGGTTGATTTAGGGCGGCTATTATTAGGCTCATTATCCTTGATCTATAGACGTGTCTTTGCCGGACTTGTTCCGGCAATCTAGGGAGGCAAGCGCATCACCTTCGAGCCTGGATCACCGGAATAAATCCGGTGAGGACACCGCGTGGGAATAATGGTTTGAGAGATGCTTAAAGCGGGAGCAGCTTTCTAAGCTGGACAGCAGTGGCTTGTCCCGGCAATCCAGTAAAATTGAGGACAACAACCGCAAAGTCAGTTTCAAAAATTAAGATATTCATAGAGATCACGCCAACCGGGGTTTTGCGCTTCGATCAAACTCAACTTCCACTTTCTGGGCCACTTTTTGATCGTTTTTTCACGTTGAATTGCAGCTTGAACATCATCGAACACATCGTACCAAACAAGCAATTTTACGCCGTATTTTTTTGTAAATCCTTCAAAAATATCATTCTTGTGTTCCCAAATCCTACCTTCAAGGTTTCCGGTAAAACCTGTGTAAAGCGTGCCGTTACGTTGACTGGCAAGGATATAGACGTAGTAGCTTTTGGCCATACTTTAAAAAGCTGTGCTCTCTAAGGAATTTTGTCTCCCTATATTGCCGGAACAAGTCCGGCAAAAACAAGCTGATAGACTTACCTCGCCGGCCCGTAAGGCGAAAAAGCACCGTGATTACCAATCCTTAACCGCGCTTAGCCGAGGCATATGTGTTTCTCGCGCGTATTGCATGGTATCGCGTTAACCATAGGCCGGCTTCTGCCGCGCCTAGAGGATTTGTTACCCAACCAAGGAGACTATCATGAAAACCAGCACCATCGCTCTCATCGCCGGCGTCAGCATTTTTGCCGCCGCCAGTGCTTTCGCCAGCTCCGATAAAGGCAAAGGCCATATGGATATGGATATGGACAAAATGGTCGAAAGCCATTTTGCCGAAGTTGACGCCGATGGCGACGGCTCGGTGACGGAAGCGGAATATCTCGATTACAAAATGGCCAAAGCCAAAGAAAAATTCGCCAAACTGGCTGGCGATGATGGGGTTCTTACGCTCGAAGAAGCCAAAGCCGCCCATGCCGCCAAAATGGAAGAGCATAAAGGCAAAATGAAAGAGCATATGGGAGACCATGGCGAACACGGCATGAAAGGTCATGGCGATAAAGAGGACTAAGAATTCGGCGGCGCCATCTAGTCGCCCTTATTGTTCCGGTTGCCCGGCGGGATTTTGTCCCGCCGGGTTTTTTATGCGAAAATGCGCCGCTCGGGCTTGAGATCAGCCCATCGAGACCCATTTAAAAGAGGAATTTTGGCGCCGCCATTTTGGGGCGCTATAACCTTTTGACGCTCAGATGAGGTCGATATGCAATTTGAAAACTATACTGATCGCGCCCGTGGTCTGGTGCAGGCGGCGCAAACGATTGCCCTGCGCGAAAACCATCAGCAATTCACGCCGGAACATCTTCTAAAGGCGCTGCTTGACGACACCGAAGGCCTGGCGGCTAACCTTATCCGCGCCGCTGGCGGCAAACCGGAAGTCGCGCTGCAACTTACCGACGATGCGCTGGCCAAATTGCCGCAGGTCGAAGGCGGCGGCGGGCAGATTTATATGGCCGCGCCGACCGCGAAAGTTTTCGCCGCCGCCGAAGAGATCGGCAAAAAAGCCGGCGACAAATTCGTTACCGCCGAACGCCTCCTCACCGCGCTGGCGGTGGAGACGCAAGCCGGGACGGCGGCGATTTTAAAGCAGGCGGGGATTACCGCCGTGAAGCTCAATGAGGCGATTAACGACATCCGAAAGGGCCGCACCGCCGACACCGCATCGGCCGAACAGGCCTATGACGCCTTGAACCGCTATGCCCGCGACCTGACGCAAGCAGCGCGCGACGGCAAGCTCGACCCGGTCATTGGCCGCGATGAAGAAATCCGCCGCACCATGCAGGTGTTGTCGCGCCGTACAAAGAACAATCCGGTGCTAATAGGCGAGCCCGGCGTCGGCAAGACCGCCATCGCCGAAGGTCTCGCCTTGCGTATCATCAATGGCGACGTGCCGGAAAGCCTGCGCGACAAACGCCTGCTGGCGCTCGATATGGGTTCCCTCATCGCCGGCGCGAAATATCGCGGCGAGTTTGAAGAGCGCCTCAAAGCGGTTTTGCAGGAGGTCACCGATTCTGATGGTGAGATCATTCTCTTTATTGATGAAATGCACACGCTGGTCGGGGCCGGGAAATCCGACGGCGCGATGGATGCGTCGAACCTGTTAAAACCGGCGCTGGCCCGCGGCGAATTGCATTGCGTCGGCGCAACGACGCTCGATGAATATCGCAAATATGTCGAGAAGGACGCAGCGTTGGCGCGCCGGTTCCAGTCGGTGTTTGTCGATGAACCGACGGTGGAAGACACGATCTCGATTTTGCGCGGGCTGAAGGAAAAATATGAGCTGCATCACGGCGTGCGGATTTCCGATAGCGCTATCGTTGCGGCTGCGACGCTGTCTCACCGCTACATCACCGACCGGTTTTTGCCCGACAAGGCGATTGACCTGATCGACGAGGCGGCATCGCGCCTGCGCATGGAAGTCGATAGCAAACCGGAAGAGTTGGACGAGCTTGACCGGCGCATCATCCAGTTGAAGATTGAGCGCGAAGCGCTGAAGAAAGAAGCCGATGCGGCGTCGAAAGACCGACTTGAAAAGCTTGAAAAAGAACTCAGCGAGCTCGAGCAGCGCTCGTCAGAACTGACGGCGATGTGGCGCGCGGAAAAAGAAAGCCTCGCCTCATCGACCAAGATCAAAGAACAGCTCGACCAGGCCCGCCAGCAATTGGCGGATGCGGAGCGTCGCGGCGATTTGGGCCGCGCCTCGGAGCTGAAATATGGCGAAATCCCCGCGCTGGAAAAACAGCTCGCCGAGGCTGAGCAACATGTTGAGCGCGCCGACGGCGCCAATGCGCTGGTCAAGGAAGTGGTGGATACGGAAAATATCGCCAGCATCGTTGCGCGCTGGACCGGCGTGCCGGTGGAAAAAATGCTCGAAGGCGAGCGCGAAAAGCTGTTGCATATGGAAACGGCGTTGGCGGCCCGCGTTGTCGGTCAGCGCGAGGCGGTCGAGGCTGTGTCGGCGGCTGTGCGCCGGGCGCGCGCGGGGCTGAAAGATCCGAACCGGCCGATCGGCTCGTTCCTGTTTCTCGGGCCCACCGGCGTCGGCAAGACCGAGCTGACCAAGGCGTTGGCGGAATTTTTGTTCGACGATGAGACCGCGATTGCCCGCATCGATATGTCGGAGTTTATGGAAAAACACTCCGTCGCCAGATTACTCGGCGCGCCGCCAGGCTATGTCGGTTATGAAGAGGGTGGCATGCTCACCGAACGTGTGCGTCGCCGGCCTTATCAGGTGGTGCTGTTCGACGAGATCGAAAAAGCGCACCCGGATGTCTTTAACGTGTTGTTGCAAGTGCTCGACGATGGCCGCCTTACTGACGGGCAGGGCCGCACGGAAGATTTTAAAAACACGCTGATCATCATGACCTCCAATCTCGGCTCGGACTATCTCGCCGCCCAGCCGGAAGGCGAGGATTCAGAGGCGGTCAGACCGCAAGTGATGGAGGCGGTGCGCGCCAGCTTCCGTCCGGAATTTTTAAACCGGCTCGATGAGATTATTCTCTTCCACCGTCTCGCCCGCGCGCATATGGACAAGATTGTCGACATCCAAATTGCGCGGCTGGCGCGGCTGTTGGCGGACCGTAAAATCACGCTGGTGCTTGACGATAAAGCGCGCAGCTGGCTTGGCGATCATGGCTATGACCCGGTTTATGGCGCGCGGCCCTTGCGGCGGGTGATCCAGAAAAAACTGCAAGACCCGCTGGCTGAATTGCTGCTCGCCGGCAAGATCAGCGATGGCGCGACATTGACAGTCTCCGCAGACGACGGTGTACTGACGATCAATGGCGAGCCCGCTGGCGGGCGCGATTATTTTTCCGTTAGCGGTGACAGTCACGCTACAACGCCGCCGCCGGATGTGTTGTTGAACTAGACCCGCGAAGCGAATAAGAGGAACCTCCGATGACGGATAAAAAATCGGACTGGAAACCAGAGTTTGACGACACGGCTCTAAAAGAGCTGATCCGCGCCACCATAAAAGCCGGCGGTCCAATCGACCCGGCGATGCTGCCCTCGCGCGTAAGAGAACGCATCAAAGGCCGCGCCACCGGCAGCCTTGATGTTGACGCCTATATCAAAGAAGTGCTGGCGGAGACGGCGAAGAAGTGATGGGTTGAATAGGATGTATGCGTCTTAGTTGGTTGTGCACGAAACCAACGATTGCACGAAGAACCCCCTTCGACCGCTTCGCGGCCACTTCCCCCGTAAACGGGGGAGGAATTCGTTGAGCTAGCCGCAAGCTCTTTCTTCCCCCGTTTACGGGGGAAGTGGC
>JAJFFZ010000258.1 GCA_021776395.1 Hyphococcus sp.
TATACGGATTTCATCGGCGTTTTCCTCGCCGGTGAGCGCGGCTGCGCCCATGCCGGCGCCGATCTCAACGCCCTTGGCGGCGTTGATGGACATCATGGCGGCGGCGAGATCCGCGTCGAGCTTGCCATAGACCGGCGCGCCGAGACCGGCGGGAACGCCGGAGGCTACAACCTCGACAACCGCGCCCAATGACGAGCCAGCCTTGCGGGCGGCGTCGAGCTTTTCTTCCCATAGCTTTGCCGCAACCGCGTCCGGAGACCAGAACGGGTTGTTGTCAATCTCCGCCCAGTCGAACCGCTGGCGGTCGATTTTATAGGGGCCAATCTGGGTGAGATAGGCGCGGATGATAATGCCGGGATGGATATGTTCGAGCGCCTTTTGCGCAACCACGCCGGCGGCGACCCGCGCGGCAGTCTCGCGCGCGGAAGAACGTCCGCCGCCGCGATAATCGCGGAAGCCATATTTGGCGTCATAGGTGAAGTCCGCATGGCCGGGGCGATATTTGTCGCGGATGTCGGCGTAATCCTTCGAGCGCTGATCGACATTGTCGATCATCAGGCTGATCGGCGCGCCAGTGGTGCGGGGCCCATCAGTGCGGTCGTCCTCAAACACCCCGGAGAGGATTTTCACCGTATCGGGTTCTTTGCGCTGGGTGACGAATTTTGAGGCGCCGGGCTTGCGCGTGTCGAGCGCGGTTTGAATATCCGCCGCGCGCAGCAAAATCCCCGGCGGGCAGCCGTCAATCACCACGCCAAGCGCAGGCCCATGAGACTCGCCCCATGTAGTGAACCGGAAGACATGGCCGAATGTGTTCAAAGACATTTATTCTTCTTTCGGTCGCGCGTGGCGACCCTTGTGCGTCATCTGCCTTTCCTCCCCTTGAAAAGGGGAGGTGTCAAATGGCGGCGCCATTTGACGGAGGGGATCACCACCCTAGCAGTTTTTTCAGGCGGAAAAAGTTAATGATCCCCACCTGAAACGCTAGCGCGTTTCAACCTCCCCTTTATAAGGGGGTGAAAAGGAGCTGAAACGCGATGTCTGATAAAACGCTCATCCCGCCAAGCCCGTCTGAAGAGGCTTACGCCGCCGACCAAGACCAGGGCGAGGTGTTCACCGATGACGACCCGCTCGCGCTGTTCGCCGACTGGCTGGCGCTGGCGAAAAAGACCGAGCCGAACGATCCGAACGCCATGGCGCTCGCCACGGTTGATGGCGACGGCCTGCCGGATGTGCGCATGGTGCTGCTCAAAGACATCGATGCGGCGGGGCTGACTTTTTACACCAATACGCAGAGCGCCAAGGGTGAACAGCTGGCCGCCAACCCGCAAGCGGCGGTATGTTTTCACTGGAAAACCATCCGCCGCCAGGTGCGCTTTCGCGGGCCCGTTGCGCCGGTGAGTGATGAAGCGGCCGACGCCTATTTTAAAACCCGCGCCCGCAGCGCCCGCATTGGCGCCTGGGCGTCTGCGCAGTCACGGGTGATGGCGAGCAAGCTGGCGCTCGCCAAGGAAGTGGCGCTAAAAGCTGCACAATTCGGCATCGGCGAGGCGCCGCGCCCGCCGTATTGGTCGGGATACACAATCATCCCGACACAGATTGAATTCTGGGTGAACCGCCCATTTCGTCTGCACGACCGCAAGGTGTTTTTGCGCGAAAGCGTTGGTGCGCCGTGGCGGACGGAGAGGTTGTATCCATAACACGCACGACGCCGCCCTAATCGTCCCGCGTCATTGACCAGGTAAGTTCGCCCGCGCCGCCGCCTCTGTTGACGTTCAGCGTATAGCTGAGCGCATCGGCCGTACACGTATAGCGGAGGCGGATCGGCGCCTCCGTGGGGCGCAACGCCTCGGGCGGTGGCGAGCGCCGGTCCATCAACATGCCAAATTCCATCGATATCTGGAACAGATACTCGGTGTAGTCACGCTTTGCATTGAAAAAGCAAAGCTCTCCGGTCGTGCGGTCCGCGCAAAAATTGGCTTCCACCGTCAGCACTTGCGCGTCTTTCACCGTGCCCGTCATAGATTCCCCGGCGCCATAGTCAATGCGAAAGCGTCGCTCCCCCCGGTCGGAGAAGGCGCCGCTTAAGCTGTTAGGTCGGGAAAATTCCAATGTACCGCTGACATCGCGGCTGATGGTTTGCCATTCGACCGATTCGCTTCCGCGACTGGCTGACCCGGCGCCCGACAACATTTGTTCAACGTCGAGTGTTTCTCCCCCGCTGCTCACAAAGCCGCTGCGCTGGCCCGGCGCCATGGTCCAGCGGCCGATAACGCATTGATCGACCTGCATCGTGCAGGCGCACCCCTCTGCGACCTCTACTTCTTCCTCGTCGCATTCTTCATTTTCACCGGCGGTATAGGAAAATGACAAGGTTGGAAAATCTATCGCGGCGCTTGTGGTGCTGATGAGCATCAATAATTCCTGCGCATCGCCGGCATCACAGCCGGTGGTGATATCAAGCGGCTCGGTTAAGGCGCGCCAGCCGCCGCCGCTTTTCACCGATGCGCGCAGATTTGTTGACGAGCTTTGCGGCATGCCGATCCGGTAGACGCCTTTGGGCGCCAGTTTGATGTGCTGCGGATAGCCGGCGAAGGTGTTGTTATTATCCACCGAAAGGGTTCTATCCTCTGATGTCGGCGCGAACGCCAGATCCTCCGTCAGCGTGTTTAAAGGCCCCCGCGCCAGGGTTCCGTCGTTGCGCCCGCCGGCGCGGTCGGCGATCGTGTCATCGACAAAGGCCTTGGTGAAATCGTGCCACAGGGTTTCTATACCGGGCAGGCTGTTGAGGACCGGATTAAAATTCAGCTTGTCGGGATGCGCGGCCAATAATTTACCAAGCTCCAACACCGCACGCGCGCCGCCGCGCTGGTTGGCGTAGTATTGAAAAAATAAAACATTAGAATAAGGCGCGTCGAAAATATTGTCAGTGACGCCATACGCTATAGAGTTATGGTTTTCATTATCCGCCGTGAGGTAGATCTGGTTTGCAATAAATTCGGCGACGCCTTCAAACCATATATCGTCATCGTTTTGTAATTGAACACCGGCATAGGCCTCGATCAGGCAATGACCGGCCTCATGGGCGATGATGAATTTTAATTTATCCGCCGGTGCGGCAAGCCCGAGGCCGGTGGTTGAAATCCAGCAGGCATCGGGGAACCGCGCGGAGATATGCGGGTCCTGAAAGGCTTCGAAGTCGGCGACGAAGGTCGGATCGTCCGCGCGCCTCGGCGCCGCAGAGTCGGTCACATAAAAAACAAACGGAACCGGCAGCTCCGCATAGCGGCGGTAGAAACTTTTTATGTCCGCAAAGGCGCGCTTGACCGTACGCAGATCGGTCCTCTGGGCGCTGCTAGGCTCCGCGCCCCAACTTTGCGGGTAGAGAAGATAGGCGTCCGTCGGGCTGTCGTCCCATTTGTAACACGGTGAGAAATAGTCCGGCATCTCGGACGCAAAAGGCAGCGTGGTGCAGGAGGTGTTTTCCGCAATCGCTTCGCCCGATGCGGCGGCGCTTAACAAGAACGCCAGCGCGGTTAGCAGTTTTCTCATAATCTCCCCCCTGATATTTCATGTCAGTTTTGCAAACCATATCCGAGCATGCAAGATCGCCCAATTACCGCCTGAAAGGTTTTTACGTTGCTGAAGACAAGTGTCTGCTTTTGCTTCGCAATAGCTGCAAACAGTGTTTAGAGTGCGCCACTGAAGGAGCCCGGCCATGCATATTATTCTCGCTATTCTCGCTATTCTCGGCGCAGCGGCTGCCGCCTTCTGGGCGTTTACCTATTTCGTCAACGCCGCCAGCGAAGGCCGCGAGGCTCTTCGCGATGCCAAAGGCGTAATTCGCAGCGGCAAATGGAACCGGAAGATTGATCAGCGGTTGATTGAAAACCTCTCCGACCCGCGCGAGGCTGCGGCGGTGCTGATCTATCAGATCATGGCCTATGACGGCGCCGTCACGGAGCGGCAACATCATGCAATGGTTGCCGATATGCGCGCCGGCTTTGATGCTGACGAAGAAACTGCCGAAGGGCTCTATGCGTTTGCACGCATGGCCGTCGGGCAAATTCACGACGCCGGCAATTCATTGCGCAAGATTTTAGCGCCGGTGATGGACGTGTGCACGCCAGCGGAAAAACAATCACTGATCGATATGCTCGACCGCGCGGCGGAGATTGAAGCCCCGCCAACAGACATGCAGCGCCGGCTGATCGTCGAAGCGCGGCGGATGTTGCTTGAGGCGGCATATTGAAGGCTGGCTTTTGTCAGAGCCTGCGTTTCACTGCCGCATAGAGCCGGTCGCCAAGTTCAGGGCCTTGCTGCGGATAAAGATATGGCTCGATGAGCTCCAGCTCCATCAAAAGCAAGTCGCCCGCTTCGCCGCGCAGCATGTCGACGCGGGCGTAAAGCGGCGTCTCGCCCGGCGTCGCGATGAGGACGCGGGTCGCTGTGGCTATATCTTCAGACGACGGCGTGATGGCGACCTCTATACCGCCATATTCCGATTGAATGCGGTAATCGCCATCGGCGGCGCGTTTCATCAGCGCATGGGAAAAAGCGCCGTCGATAAAGATAAAGCTAAGCTCGCCCTCGCTTTGAATGGCGTGAAGAAACGGTTGCGCCATCATCGGTTCACTCATGGCGGGGATTGGCTGGCCGCGGCGCAGGCGGTGTTGCCCGTCGGCGCCGGCGCCGACCTGGCGTTTGAAAACCACATCATCCGTATCGAGCCTATCAAAGGCGGCGGCCGCCTCCGCATTGGCGTCATCCAGCCACAAAGTCGGGATTAGTGAAATGCCCTTTGCGCCAAAGTCGCGCAGATAGCTTTTATGGCTGTTCCACCGGACCGTGGCGATGGGGTTCAAAAGCAGCGTTGCCTCGGCAATGGTTTGAAGCGTGTGCAGGAATTCGTTATGGCGGTCCCAATAGTCCCAGGCCGTGCCGATGATCGCCGCATCATAGGCGTTCCAATCGGCAGCGGTGTCGTCCCAGGCGATATCGTCAACTTGCGCGCCCTTGGGCTCAAACGCCGTGCGCAGACAATCCATCATCACGTCATGTTCAAAGGCGTCGCTGCGCCTGCCGGCGGCGGTGGGCAGCGTGACTCGCGAGGCGAGATAGGCGATTTTCATGAGAGCTCTGCTTGGCCGGTATAGCTAAGCCCGTAAACCGAGCGCATCCCTGCATCCCCATCACACGTTACCGTTCCGATACGCACAAGCCGGATGAGATGAGCCAGGACGTTGAGCGCGGCGGCGCCGTGCAGCCGCGGGTCGATATCGGCATACATTACTGCAACGATATCTTTAATGGCGCTGCGGCCTTTTTTTAACTGCTCGACAATTTGCGCATCGCGCATCAGCCGGTGGGTCCGGACCGCGCGCACGAAACGATGCGGGGTTTTGATCGGCGCGCCATGGGTTGGGAAATAAATCGCATCATCGCGCGCGAGGAGTTTTTCGAGGCTCTCAATATAGGCCGTCATATCGCCATCGGGCGGCGCGACGACGGTGGTCGCCCAACCCATCATATGATCGCCGGTGAACAGCGCTTTTTCCGCCGCCAGCGCAAAGCAAAGATGGTTCGACAGATGTCCCGGCGTATGCACCGCTTCAATGCGCCAGTCCGGGCCTTCAATGACGTCGCCGTCGCGAATTAAAACATCCGGCGCGAAGGCGTAATCCGCGCCTTCGTCTAGCGCGGGGGCGTCGCTTTCCTTGTCGCCAACCGGGTGCGGGCCAAAGCCGAGGATTGGCGCGCCGGTGCGCGCGGCGAATTTGCGCGCCAGACCGCAATGGTCGCAATGGGTGTGGGTGATGAGGATATGGCTCACCGTCTCGCCATGGGTTGCGCGCAGCAGCGCCTCCAGATGCGCCGCGTCGTCCGGTCCCGGATCAATCACCGCAACGTCGCCGCGCCCGATAATATAGGCGCCGCTGCCGGTATAGGTGTAGGGGCCGGGATTGTCGGCGATCACGCGGCGCACGCCGGCGCGCAGCTGGTCAGGGACGCCGGGGGTGAAATCAATATCTTTAACAAACGGAATGCCGGCCAAAATCGGGACCTTGGGTGTTAGTGGTTGAGGTTGCGCCGTGTGTTAGCGTTATTTGGCGATCGCGTCATCGACCATCGCAGCGAAAGCATCCGCGAGGCCGCGCATGGCGCGCAGCTTGTCGGGCCCGCGCATTGCCGCTGGCGGGCCCATATCGGTCTTGTTTGCGTCGACAATATAGATGCGGCCATTCTCGCGGTCGCGCAAAATGTCGAGGCCGCCGAAATCCATGGCGATGGCATGCGCGAAGGCGCAAATTTTTTGCTGTTCGTCGGGCGATAGAAATGCATCGGTTTCCACCAGATCGACGCGATGATTGTCGTTTGAAAACCGTAAATCCCGGGTGCGGCGTTTTAAAAACACATTCGGAATTTTGCCGCCGACAATTGGCGTGCGGATATCGATATGTTCATCGCCATCAAACGTATTGTCGATCAATCGCTGATAGACAAAGCCCTGGCGCGGCGCATCGATTGGGCATTGAATGACGCGCCCGTCATGCTTGCCGTTGGCTTCCGATTTTTCAACTGCCGGCCCTACATGGGTGGTTGGGTCAATTGCAAAGCCGTAGCCGAAGGTTTCTTCAAAAATCCGTGTGACGACGCTTTTGCGTATGTCAAAACAACCAATATTGAAGGCCGGCTTGTCGCTCGGCGTCGGATGCGGCGCGATCAGGAATTCGCGGTCCTCGAAATAAAAATGCAAGTCAGCATCAGCCGGATCGTCAACGATTTTAACATCGGCAAGCTGGCACACCGGCCATATGGCATAATAAGAGCGCGGTTTTTTCGGATAGAAAGAAATCCGCGCCCGCGGCTCACGGCCCTTGACGATGCGCGAGGCGCGCAAGCCATTGATGAACCACACAAAGCTCGCAATCCGCAAAGCGTCGCGGGCAAGCCCCGCCGTCAGTGGAATTTGCGTACCGGTCTCCTTGGCGACCAGCTGGGTTCCGTCGATTTTAAAATCGTCAAATAAAGACATTCAAACTCCGCAG
>JAJFFZ010000027.1 GCA_021776395.1 Hyphococcus sp.
AGCGTGCTCGTGGTCTTTATCCTGCGCCATGGCGCCAAACGGACACGACGCCACAACGCCTGTGGCTGTTAGTAACAAAATTTTCTTGAACACTTTTTTTCTTCCTTAACCGGTGAGGCATCGCCTACGCATAATTAATACGTGTGCGGTACAAAAATTTTACGGACAATGAGTTTCGTAAAGTTACCGGTTAGGAGGACCGCGTGGATGCGAGGAATGGACAAGGGCAAGCGCCAGCTTGCGGCCAGGCGTCACATAGTAAATCCGCCACAGCGTCAGCGCCGCAGCAGCAAAGACGAACCCAGCGGAGGCGATAAATTTACCGCCGCCCGGAGCCGCAAGAGATAGAACGCAAGCCTGTCCGAAATGCTCGTGCGGGCTGTCGCCATATTTTGCGGCATGAATGGAGGCAAAGATTTGCGCCAACACAAAGGCCGCGGCAGCGACAATGAACGCCGCGCGTAAGGTTTGTTTTCTACCTATTGCCGCCGAGTTCGACACCAAGGGCTCATCTCGTTGCTAGTGCGTCGTTACTCTATCACACAATTTTGGTAAAACCAGACAGCAAAACTACGCCTCATCGTCCTTTGAAGGCCGTCCGTCGCTGTCGTCTTCTTCCGCCGCCGGAACTGCATAAGAGCCCGACAGCCAGCGGTGGAGGTCGACATCGGCGCAGCGCTTTGAGCAGAACGGCGTGTATTGTTCTACCGCAGGCGATTTGCACAGCGGACAGGCAGCAGCGCGTTGGCCCCCGCCATTATCATTGCTCGGAGAGTTCAAACCCGCGCTCCTCAATCTTGTTATCCGCGACACTGTCGAACCGCGGGCCATAGCGCTCGCGCAGACGGTCAAACCACATCCCACGCGCCTTCATATAGTCATGGAGCGACAAACCCAACCGCAAGCGCAGAGCAGCGCGCGGCGCGGCGCGCAAGCGGTGTTCAAGGCTGCGGATGGCGGACTTTGCCTGCCAGTCGAGCGTAAAGCGGCGACCGGGCGATGGCGCAACCGGCGCTGCATCCGTAAACCGTTCGTGGACAGACTGTGCATGATGCGGCGCTGTAAAAGAAAACAGCCCCGACTTGGAAAAGCTGAAGGCGCCAGCGCCGTCAATGCGCGTCATCGCCTTATGCAACTCTTCTTTAAATCGCGCACTGGCCGCTTTGTCGCTGACCGATGGAAAATCAATGACGATGTGGCCGCCAATATTGCGCAAACAGATTTGCCGCGCGGCTTCATAAGCCGCCGTGATGGCGATTTTCTCGCGAAGACGCGACGGCGAGGAAGCACTGAGGGCTCCGGTATCAACATCAATCGCGGTCAACGCCTGGACTTCGTCAATCACCAGATTACCGCCGCCCGGTAGCGGCGCATAACGGTCAAAAGCGGTTTCCAGCGCACTTTGCGCGTCATGGACTTCAAACAGCGCAACCGAATGCTGCTCATAAGAAATGTCAGCCTTGACGCCAATGGATTTTACGACCGCACTGGCGCGACCGTCATCAATGACAATCTCGTCCACGCCCTCCCCAATTGCCATCACCGCCTCAATCGCTGCATCATGAAACGGCGCCAAGCGTCCCGGCGCATCGCATGCAATGTCAATATCCTTCAGATATTTCAATACCGCACCCTTCCCCTGACGCGGCGGCGATTTTACCACGACGCCAATCAGCGCGCCTTCGGTGATATAAGGCGCGTTGGTTTTCGTGAGCGGCAGATACGCGTCCAACCCGTCGCCAACATCGACGAAGGCGGCGTTTAATGATCGGTCGATGGTGCGCACTCTGCCGGCAAAATTACGCCCTGCTCTGGGTACGACATCCTCAGCCTCATCGCCGCGGGCCGATCCGAACCAGAAGCGCAAGGTCTCGTCATTTTCAATCAGCGCCGCGCGCGTCTCCGCGACGCCGCATTCAATGATGAGCGTGCGGGTGTTCACTTGCTTGCATCGGCGCTGCCGGCGAGAAGGTTGGCGACCTCATAGAGCGGCAGGCCCATGACATTGGGATGCGAGCCGATGATGCCAGCGATGTGCTTGGCGAACAGTCCCTGAATGGCGTATCCGCCGGCTTTGCCGTCCCATTCTTTGCTGTTGATATAGTCCTGAATGGCGGGTGCATCGAGCCGGCGCACCTTGACGCGGGTCTCAACAATCCGTGTCCGGACGGCGCCGTCAGGCGCGACCAGCGCAACGCCGGTGTAAACCCTGTGCGCACGGCCGGACAGCAGCGCCAGACATTCCCGCGCAGTGTGTTCGTCTTCGGCCTTGGGCAATATGCGGCGGCCGCAAGCCACCGCCGTATCCGCGCCGAGAACCCGCGCGCGCGGATTGGCGCCCGCCACCAGCAGCGCTTTCTCGCGCGCCAGGCGCAAAACATAATCGCGCGGCAGCTCCGCTTTTAGCGGCGCCTCGTCAATATCGGCGGCAATGATTTTGTCAGGGATAACGCCAATCTGCTCAAGCAACGCCTTGCGGCGCGGACTGGCGCTGGCGAGGATGAGCGGCGCGGCCGTCATCAACAGCGCCTATTTAAAGCGATAGGTGATGCGGCCCTTGCTAAGGTCATAGGGCGTCATTTCCACGAGCACCTTATCGCCCGCCAACACGCGAATGCGGTTCTTACGCATCTTGCCCGCCGTATGCGCGATAATCTCGTGATCATTTTCGAGTTTCACGCGAAAGGTCGCGTTTGGCAGCAGCTCTTCGACCGTGCCCTCAAATTCTAAGAGTTCTTCCTTCGCCATTCATCCCTCAATTCAGCCGATCCGCACGCGCCAAAACTGGCCCGCGAACCGTTGCGGCGGGAAAATGAGTGGGAACGCACATAAAATCAAGGGTTTTAATCAAGCTCGGGAAAACGCTCGCGCAAACGCCCGGCCATCTCGTCCCGCGCCCGGCGATAAGCGTCTATCACCGCCTCGCGGCCGCCGCGCTCATCGGACGGGTTTTCGATGTCCCAGAACTCAATCGTTGCGTCCGGCGCCAGCCGGCGCGCCTCAACCGCGGCCTCAGGCGTCAGCGCGATCACCACGGCGAATTTTGACAGATCCGCGC
>JAJFFZ010000028.1 GCA_021776395.1 Hyphococcus sp.
AAACGATCATCACTAACCCCAAAGCTTATCGCGTCCCCTTCTGCGTCTACCGCAGATAAAAATACCGCGATGTCTCCATCGACATTCTCGGTTACCGAAGTGTTTTCAACGTCGAAGGCCCCAGGCTGAGCCAGTGCGGCCCCATCAATGAGCTGTGTAACGCCGCCGGTGTCCGGCCCGCTCCAGGTCATCTGCAATGTCTGCGCGCCGCCATTTTCGAAATAACGCACTTCAATTTCATGCGGGCCTTCATCAAGCTCCAGCGTGACGCTTCTCGTGCGCGTTGCATGAAGCCCATCATTGTCGAGCACCGCAACGCCATCAACAAAGAGCACACTGCCGTCGTCGCTCGCAAGATTTATCGTATAAGATCCCGCCTCGCCCACAACCAGCTGGCCTTCATATTTCGCCGCAAAGTAGTTATCGGGGCCGCCCTCCCAGAATGTTTCGTTTCCAGTCATATAGTCGAGATTGGCAACTACACCGGTAGCATCCGGCTCGGCGTCAAAGTCAATCTCGTCCAGATTGCGGATTGACCCACCGACATCATAGTAGGACGCCACAAGCCCCTCGGTATTCGCCACGGCCAATGTCGGCGCCGAATTGTCATCGGCAACTGCAATCGAAAAATCAGCCTTATCGCTTTCGCCTGCAGCGTCGAAGACGGTCACCGAAACATCAACAGAAGCTTCTGTCTCATGGTCTATGCTGACGCCGTCTTTCAGTTTCAAAACCGGTTCGCCATCAACCTCAGCAACCTCAAAACGGTCATCGCTGACTGCGAATGTGAACGTATCGCCAGCGTCAGGGTCAGACACGGCGAGTGTCGCTACGACAGCACCGGGGTTGTCTTCAGATACCGACAAGGAATCAGGCAAGGCGCCATTATAGAGAGAGGCGCCGTCTATCAATTCTGTAGCGCCGCCAGTATCCGGTCCGCTCCAGCTCATCTGAAGGGTTTGGCGCCCGCCATTTTCAAAGTAACGCACCTCAACTTCATGCGGGCCTTCATCAAGCTCCATCGTGACGCTTCTGGTGCGCGTTCCATGTAGCCCGTCATTGTCGAGCACCGCTACACCGTCAACAAAGAGTACGCTGCCATCGTCGCTTGCGAGGTTTATAGTATAGGACCCAGCCTCACCGACAACGAGCTGGCCTTCATATTTCGCAGCAAAGAAATTGTCGGGACCGCCCTCCCAGAATGCTTCATTACCGGTCATATAATCGAGATTTGCAACTACGCCGGTAGCATCCGGGTCGGCGTCAAAGTCGATTTCGTCTAAATTGCGGATCGACCGGCCGACATCATAATAGGATGCCGCCAGTCCTTCGCTGCCTGCAAGCCCCAACGTTGGTGCGAAATTAACGTTCTCAACATTCACCGTCACGCTCTCGCGATAGGTCTCGCCGCCACTGTCGGTGACTTCAATCGTGATATTGCGTGTATCCGCATCCTCATAATTGAGCGTGACGCCGTCTTTGAGTTTCAACTGGTCGCCGACTACTTCGAACGCGCCAGACGGATCATCGACAATCACGAATGTAGCGCTGTCGCCCACATCCGGGTCCGATGCGGATAAGGTAGCTACGACGGCGCCCGGATCATTTTCGGAAACAGTATCATTTGAAAGCAGCAAGTCTGTAGGCGCTTCATTGACGTCGCCCACTGCAATCGTAAACGTCGCGTCCGTTGAAAGCCCGCCGCTGTCAGCCGCCGTAACTGTTACGTCGATGCTGTCGGCTTCCTCATGGTCGAGCGTAACGCCCTCTTTTAGCTTCAGCTGGCCGTCAACAACCTCAAAGCGATCATCCGACACCGCGAATGTGTAGCTGTCGCCGGCGTCGGCATCGCTCAGCGACAGATCGCCAATCACTGCGCCGGCGGCATTCTCGGCAACATTGGCGTTAGATAGTTTCAGATCATCCGGCGCCTCGTTGACGTCACCCACTGCAATCGTAAACGTCGCGTCCGTTGAAAGCCCGCCGCTGTCAGTCGCCGTGATGGTTACGTCGATGCTGTCGGCTTCTTCATGATCGAGCGTAACGCCTTCTTTTAGCTTCAACTGGCCATCGACCACCTCGAAACGATCATCCGACACCGCAAAGGTCTGGCTGTCGCCGGCGTCGGCATCGCTCAGCGACAGATCGCCAATCACCGCGCCAGCGGCGTTCTCGGCAACATTGGCGTGGGATAGCGTCAATCCCTCAGGCGCTTCGTTGACGTCAACGACATTGATGGACACTGTCTTTTGGAAAGTGGCGCCAGAGGCGTCGGTGACCTCAAGCGTGATCTCGTATGTATTTTGCGCTTCGTAGTCGAGCGCAACGTCCTCTTTCAGGCGCAACTCATTGCCGACAATTTCAAATGCGCCTGAAGCATCTCCAACGATTGAATAGGTCGCCGTATCGTTACTATCTGAATCGACCGCAGAAAGCACAGCAACGACGGCGCCGGATTCGTTTTCGTTTATGACGTCGTTTGATAACTCAATTTCGGTCGGCGCCTCATTGGCATCCGTGCGGTTGACGCCAAGCCCAAAAACGACAGGCGGATTTTCACCTGTTGAAACGAGCGAAGCAGCGTTTTCACCGGCGGCGGGAATATCAACATGCGGGCCATCCGAGCGTACTTGCACAGGCCCGTTTTCAGATCGTGGGTCTAATGTTGGCTCAGTGAGGCCGCCATCTACAGGGGCTTCATTGCGGCTAGACTCTCCGGACCGGTTTTGCTCTGCAGCGCCACCAGTTTCATCTCCCTGGCGAGAAAATGGTTCCTGAAACCCGCCTGACGGTTCTGTGTCACTCGCTGCGCCCTGTCTCGGGGGGCCGTCTTTCTCGATATCACCTTCCGGTCCATCGCCGTAGTGAAGGTTGCCGTAACCCGAACCACCTTCATCTGACTGATTGGCGGCAGCGTCATGCTCACGCGCTTTTTCCAGCGCGCTGCGCTCATCTTCAATTTCTAGGTCTTCTTGATGCCGCCGTTCAAGCGCCTCCTTGGTTGGAGCTTTACGGCCGGTATTATCCGAACTGGACTGTTTTCCATCAGCCATGGCAAACCTCGATACGCAACTAAAACTGATGTCAGATTATCAACCGGAGATTAATCAGGAATTTATCAAGCTAGTTAATAGCTCGTAAATCTTCTTTTCCCCCAGCTACGCTTATGTTTCCTAAACAATTTATCCTTAACCTGAAATGACTAAGCGAACATCGACCGTGCGTATAAAATACTATGTATCATTATGTAACAAATTTTCTGGGCAACCTGCCGGGAGGTCGGCCGCCTGGCCAGTATCGTCCTGATCTCGATGAGCCCACTCCGGGCGCTTCGGTTTATGCGGGTTCAATTATTATCAATCTGTTCGCGCTCGCCCTGCCGCTCACTGTGTTGCAGATTTACGACCGTGTTTTGCCAAATGCATCCTTCGATACGCTAGCGGTCATGATCGGCGCCCTTTTTGTCGTTGTCATTGTCGACGGAATTTTAAAATACTGCCGGTCTTTCCTAATCAACTGGGCCTCAGCATCGTTCACGCACAACCTGTCAACTAAAGCGCTGGGCGTCATGATGGCGGCCGCGCCATCGCGCCATGCCGCTGTTTCGGCAAGCGAACATCTCGACAGGTTAAATTCAATCGGCGGCCTTGGCGGCTATTTAGGAGGGCAATCCCGCGTCATTCTGGTTGATATTTGTTTTATACCAATATTTGCTGGCATTATTATTCTACTTGGCGGGCCGCTATTCCTTGTTCCCCTCCTATTGTTCGCACTGTTTGGTTATTTCGCCATGCAGCGCACAAAACGTTTATGCACAACTATAGAAGAGCGCGAAAAATCTGACTCGCGCAAGTATGATTTTGTTATAGAAATCTTACAGTCCATGCAGACGGTCAAATCGTTGGCGATGGAGCCACAGATAATGCGCCGCTTCGAGCGGTTGCAATCTGCTGAGAGCGTTCTTGTCAGACGGCTGATCAAGCTTACCGGCGCTGCACAAAACACCAGCGCGCTATATGCGTCTATTTCAGCCGTGACCATTGTCGGCGCCGGCGCCTTTCTCGTACTTGCCGGCCAAATGACTATTGGTGGTCTTGCTTGCAGCATGCTGTTGTCGTCTCAGCTGCTTCAACCGATTATGCGATCACTTTCTGCGTGGAATGAAATTCATCTCGCAGACCATCGCCGCGACAGAATTGCGGAAATTTTTGACCCTGACAAAACTACTCTTGCAGATGGCCAGAACAAGCAAGAATTCCACTACCCTGAGCGGCTTCGTGCTGAAGCGGTGTCTTTAAAGGGAGTCACCATCCAATATGGCGATGCGCCGCCTATTTTCGACCAGATCGACTTCAACGCTACCGCCGGCGCCTTGATCGCTCTTAAAGGCGACGATGGCAGCGGTCGGACATCACTGCTTCGAGCAATCACCAACGACATCACACCGGTTGAGGGCGAAATTCGTATCGGCGGTAAATTGGTCAATGGAACAGGCGGCGCTCAATCAAGCGTATCAGTTCGATACGTAGAACAAAAGCCTACCACTTTTAAGGGCACGATCTTAGAAAACCTAACGTTGTTCGGGGCGCTTCCAACATCATCAGCGCTCTGGGCTTCGCGCTTGATTGGGCTGGACAAAGAAGTTGTCCGCATGCCTCTTGGCTACGACACCCCACTCAGAAGCCTGTCCGGTCGTGGCATTCCTGCGTCTACAGCACAACGCATATGCATCGCTCGGGCGCTAGCGACAAAGCCATCTGTTCTTATTCTCGATGAAGCCAACACATCGCTCGATATGCCCAGCGAAAAAGAATTCGCCGCTGCGCTACGTCAACTGCATGGCCAGATAACTATCATCATCGCCACGCATCGTCCGTCACTCATTCACCTGGCTGATGAATCATATGAAGTCGCAAACGGTTCACTCATGCGCCACGCATCTGCGCCAAGCAGAAAGGCGGCGGGATAATGGTTCATCAAGTCGATAATATTGAAGCAAGCGCCGTCAATCCGGATACATCGGCAGGTGAAGACGGCATTGTAAATCCCGTAAATGAATTGATCACCAGGCTTGAACGCGCCTTCAACACTAATGCCCGTGTCGGAACAACAACGAGCGCTGAATGCGCCGTGGCGATAGATCGTTTTCTGAAAATAACCGGCTGGTCGCAAGGATCAAGGCGCGTTTTCGAATCGATGCCGCATGCAGACTCACTCGAAACTATAGATGCGTTTCGCACAGTCCTGTTTCATCTCGGTTTTAACACAAGTGTGGAAGAGGCCTCGGTTGAATGCCTCCGCAATGAATTTCTACCATGTTTTCTGCGTACGCCTTCCGGCAGCTTGATCTTGATAGAAGCAGCCAACAACGCAGACTCGGTGAAAATCTTTGACCCGGTTTCGAAAATGCATATCGAGGTGTCGCCAGATACAATAAAAGGCGCCTTGATCTTTCCCGAACAAATCAAGCTGCCAGAAGACGCAACGCCAGCATCGGCGCCAAAATGGTCTGCCACCGCCCTGAAAGTCTTCAGAGCAGACATAGTCAAAATCTTTTTCCTGAGTTTCATTGTCAATATTTTCGCTCTGGCGCCGCCGCTTTATGTCATGAATGTTTATGACAAAGCGATCGGCGCGAAGTCGCCAGACGTTTTACTCGGCCTGACCATTGGAATTGTAATGATTGTCGCTGCCGATTTTGGCTTGCGCCAAATTCGTTCACTGTTCCAGGCTTATCTGGGCGCCCGGCTGGATGAGCAGGCAAATGAAACAGCCTTTCGTCAACTGCTCCATATGCCGCTCTCTTTCGTCGAAGATGCGCCGATTGGATCACAACTAACCCGGCTGCGCCAAATGACTTCTGTGCGCGAGACGTTTACCGGCGTTTTAGCGACCGCACTTTTTGATCTGCCATTCATTGGCCTGTTCATCGTTGTAACCGCGATAATTGGCGGGCCTCTTGTGTGGCCGCCTCTCATACTTATTGGCGTCTATATCGCTCTTGCTGCATGGGCAATACCACGAACACGTCAATTGGTCACCGCCGCGGGCAACGCAAAATCGCAATTGAACAACCTCACTGTTGAAGCCGTATCAGCGCAGAGAGCGATCAGAGACTTATCTGCAGAAACCATATGGCAAAGCAGACATCGTCGCTACTCGGCCGATTCTGTAATGCATAACATGAAAGCACGCCAGTTCAGTTTCTTAGTACAAACGCTGTCCCAAGCCCTAGTTGCCGTAGCCGGCGTCGCGACCCTTGCCTTCGGCACCGGTATGGTGATTGCCGGCGACTTGAGCGCAGGCGCCTTAATCGCTGTCATGGCTCTTGCGTGGCGCATCTTAGGTCCAATCCGCAGCACTTTCCTCAGCGGGCTAACGCTTGGCCAGGCGCTGCAAAGCATCGAGCAAATTGACCGCCTCGTTAAAATGCCGCGTGAACGTGAACCAAACGCCAATCCGTCCATTTCGCGAAATTTTGTCGGGCATATCGTTTGCGAAAATCTCGCCTTTCGCTATCCGTCACAGCGCGAGCCAGCGATAAGGTCTGTATCATTTGAACTCAAACCAGGCGAACTTATGTGCCTGTGCGGGCCCAGCGGTTCCGGCAAATCAACGGTATTGCGCATTCTTCTTGGGCTTCATCAACAGCAGGCTGGATCGGTGTTTGTCGATGGACTGGACCTTCGCCAACTCGATAAAGGCGAATGGCGGCATTCACTTGGCGTCGCGCCGCAGTCATCAGACCTGTTCTAC
>JAJFFZ010000029.1 GCA_021776395.1 Hyphococcus sp.
GTGGAGATTGTCGCATGGGTCTATCGTCATCATTGAACGCCGGGGTTATGGGGTTGTCCGTCAACGCCACCAAACTCGGCACTATATCTGAAAACATCGCCAATTCCGATACGCCCGGTTTCAAAGCCAAAGATATCGAACCGTTCAGCGATGCGTTTGCGCGCGCGCAGCGAACCGGCGAAGTCGAGTTCCGGGTAGAGCCCATCACCACGGGCGCCCCCTCGCCGAACGGCAACACTGTATCGCTGGAAGACCAGATGGCGCGCAGTTCCGGCGCGCTGCGCGATCATGAAACCGCCATGGCGGTTTATTCAAAAGCGATGACCATGCTGCGCACCAGCATCGGCCGGCGATAGGAGGCGCGTCATGAACCCATTTGAAAAAATTTCAGCCCTCGCCGTTTCAGGCATGCAAGCGCAAGCCCAACGCATGCAAGTCGTCAGCGAAAACATCGCCAATGTCGACACCCATGGCTATCAGCGCAAGCTGGTTACATTCAACACCGTCTATGACCGCGCGACCGGCGAAAGCCGGCTTGAAATCGGCCGGCAATATCTCGACCCCGCGCCGCGCGAGACCGTGTTTGACCCCTCCCATCCGTTCGCCGATGAGAAGGGCTATGTGACGATGTCTAATGTCAGCGTCATGACCGAATTTGCCGATGCGCGCGAGGCGACAAGGTCCTATGACGCCGGCCTTCAGGTGCTTAAACAGGCGCGGGAAATGTATACCTCGCTGCTCGATATTTTGAAACGATAGGAGGCGGCCCATGAAACTTGCCGCATTTCAGGCGACGCAAAACTATAATCTCGCCAAGACGGCGCTGACCGGCGCCGGCGCGGGGCCGATGGCGACAACGGCGCCGAACGCCAGCGACATAAAACAAAACCCCGCCTTTGAAGCCGTTCACAACCTCGCCAAAACCGTCGCCCAGGGCGAGCAAGCCGGGCAAGCGTTGCTCACCGGCAACGCAGACCCACACTCGGTCGTGCAAGCCATGGCCGCGGCGGAACTGGCCGTCGAGACCGCCGTTACCGTGCGCAACAAAGTCGTTGAAGCCTATCAAGAATTAATCCGTATGCCGGTTTAACCCCGCAGGACTGACATGAACGAAAGCGATATTGTCGCCCTCTTACAGGAATTTTTATGGGCCGGCCTGTGGATGGGCGCGCCGATGATCGGCGCCGCGCTGGTTGTCGGCATCGTTGTCGGCCTGTTTCAGGCGCTCACCTCAATACAGGAACTAACGCTGACATTTGCGCCCAAGCTCTTTGTCATGGTGTTGGTTTTCTGGATGTGCGCCGGATATATGGCGCGCATTCTGGTTCGGCTTTTTAACGACACGGTCTTGTCCGTGATCGCCGGCGTTTAGCCGCGCCCGGAAAGCACTCATTATGGACCGCGTCATAAATTTTAACATTCCGGGACAAGCAACTGTCCTTCTGGCGCTCGGCTTGATGTCGATCATTGTAATGATGGTCGTCCCGGTGCCGGCGGTGATGGTCGATATCGGGCTGACGATGTCGTTTGCGCTGGCGATCCTGATTTTCACCATCACATTGTTTTCCGAACGCCCGCTCGACTTCTCAGCTTTCCCAACAGTGCTTCTGGCGTCATTGATTTTGCGCTTGTCGCTTAACGTCTCTTCAACGAAGCTGATCATCAGCCAGGGCCACACCGGACCGGATGCGGCGGGCAGCGTCATCCATGGTTTTGCCATGTTTGTTATGGGCGGCAACATTTTGCTCGGTATGGTGGTGTTCGGCGTCCTGTTGATTGTCAACTTTCTGGTTATCACCAAAGGCGCCGGGCGCATGGCCGAGGTTGGCGCGCGTTTCGCGCTTGACGGCATGCCCGGCAAACAGCTGGCGATTGACAGCGATGTTGCGGCCGGCGCCATCAGCCATGATGAGGCGAAAGAGCGCCGCCGGATTGAGCAGGATGAAACAACGTTTTTCGGCTCGCTAGACGGCGCGTCAAAGTTTGTCAAAGGCGACGCTATCGCCGGGTTAATGATTACGCTTCTCAACCTTGTCGTCGGTCTCGGCATGGGCCTCAGCGTGCACGGGCTGTCGATGCAGGAAGCGGTATCGACTTATTCTATTCTCACCGTTGGCGACGGGCTGGTGACACAAATTCCGGCCGTAATTATTTCGATAGCGTCTGCGCTGCTCTTGTCCAAAGGCGGGGTGATTGGCTCCGCCGATAAAGCGATGGTAATGCAGCTCGGCACAAACCCGCTCGCGCTCGGCACCGTCGGCGTTATCCTGGCGGCGTTCGCGTTTCTGCCGGGGCTTCCGTTTATTCCATTTTTCGTTGGCGCATCAGTATTTCTCGTCTGCGCTTTCCGGGTCTATCAAAGCCAGGAAAAAGCTAAAGCGGCCGAGCAAATAACACCGGAGACAAAGCCGGTCGATAAACAAAAACCGCTTGGCGATCTGCTCGATGTCGATGAAATCCATTTGGAGTTTGCCGGCGATCTCATTCCGCTAGCGCTCGACAATGTTCACGGGCTGGAGCCGCGCATTGTCAAAATCCGCCACTATATCGCCAGCGAATTCGGCTTCATCATCTCGCCGATCCGGCTGACCGACAACCTCAATCTGGAGCCCAACGAATATCTGATAAAAGTCCAGGGCGTCACCGCTGCAAAAGGCATGTTATATTCCGACCGTGTCCTGGTGATCGCCGACGACATCGACGCGCTGCCTTTTCCCGGCAAGAATACGCAAGAGCCGGTCTATCATGCGCCGGCGCGATGGATTGAAAAATCCGAACGCGATAATGCCCAGGCGATGGGGCTGGCGGTGGTCGATCCGGCCGAGGTTATCTCCACGCATCTTCTAGAAACCATCAAACAGAATTTTGCGCGGCTCGCGACCCGCCGGTCGATGCGCCGGATGTTTGATGAGTTTTCAAAAACCACCGACGCCGACCGCGCCGCCGCCAATCGCCAGCTAATCGACGAATTCGTGCCGGATAAAATCCCGGTTGAGTTCGTCCAATCGGTCATTCGCCTGTTGCTCGACGAAATGGTGCCGGTGAAAAATCTGCCAATTGTTTTGGAGGCGATTGCCGACGGGCGCGCAATGTTTGCCAGCCCGGAGGACGTCAACGAATATGTTCGCCAACGCATATCCCGGCAGTTTGTCTCGAAAATCCAGGACAGCGAAGGAAACCTGCCTTTGATTCAGATTAGTTCTGACTGGGAAGACATATTCACCGAGCATGAAACTGTCAGCGAGACCAACCATGTCGATATTTCGCTGCCGCCGGAGGAATTCAACCGTTTTGCTCAGTCTGTCCTTGCACAGATTAACAAAGCCGCCCAGCAGAGCATTTTCCCCGCCGTCGTCACCTCCGCCAAACGGCGCAGATTTATCCGCACGGTCCTGCATGCCAAAAAAATTCGCAATCCCGTCATCTCTTATGAGGAGATTGACCCGACCGTTAAGCCAACGCTTATCGGCGTTGCATAACCGCCATGATGGGGCTTGAATATTTTGCGCCCGTGTTCGAGGACGCCGCGCCAACGATATTCGCCCTTGGCGCCATCTTCATGCGCATCTCGGCGATCGCATTTTTCGCCCCCGGCATTGGCGAGCGCGCCATACCGGTGCGCGTGCGCCTCACAGTCGCGATTGCCTTCACCATTGTTCTGGCGCCCATGGTCTATGACGATGCGCGCGCCGCAGAGATCGCAACGCTCGCCGATATCGTGGAAATTTATGCCGCCGAAGCGCTGGTCGGTCTGCTGATCGGCTTCGCGCTGCGGATATTGGTGTTTGTCCTGCAAATCGCCGGCGCGATGATCGCCCAGCATTTGTCGCTTTCCCAACTATTCGGTCCCAACATTGGCTTCGATTCCGAATCTCCTTTCACAGCCATCCTGGTGATGGCTGGCGTCACCCTCGCGGTTAGCGCCGGCGCGCATTTCCATCTCGCCCGCGCGCTTGGCGAGGCTTATGAAATATTTCCGTTCGGGGTTTTTCCGGGCGCCAGCGATACCGCAGAGTGGACAACGCATCGCGTCGCAGCGGCGCTTACAAAATCGATCACCCTCGCCTCGCCGTTTATCGTGCTTGGCTTTGTCTACACAATGGCGCTCGCCGCCGCGAACCGCGCCATGCCGCAATTGATGGCCGCCTTCATCGGCGCGCCGGCGATTACGTTGGCTGGCTTTGCGTTGTTTGCGGTTGCCGCTCCGGTTATTCTTTACGACTGGCTCGCCGGCTTTGAGCGGGTATTGCTGGATTTCCTTGCGGGGGCCTTATGAGCGACGGCGACAAAGACGACGGCCAGGAAAAGTCACAAGACGCCAGTCCCGCGCGGATGGATAAGGCGCGACGAGAAGGCGATGTCTCGCAGTCAAAAGAACTTAACGCCGCCGCCAGCTATATCGGACTTTATCTCGCCATCATCTTTGCTGGCGGCGCTATTGCCGGGCTGGCGAGCGTGTTATCGACTTTGCTGGAACATCCGGAAACAATTACAGAGCAAGCTCTTACCGCAACCGACGGTGTCTTTATCCAATCGTTATGGACTGAAACAATGAACGCCGTGTCGTTGTTTTTCTTTCTACCGGCATTGGCCTCGTTCTTGGCGTTAGTCGCACAACGCGCCATCACCTTTGCGCCATCAAAAATAAACCCAAAATTTTCCCGGCTTTCATTAACGGCAAACGCCAAGAAAAAGTATGGACCCCAGGGGCTCTCCGAATTTGCAAAGAGCAGCACAAAGCTGCTTGTAATCTTTACACTGTTCGGCGCTTTCTTCATGCAACGCTTCTCGAGCTTGCCGGCGGATGTGTTGTCGCCAGCAACGGCTTTGCCCGGGCGCTTGCTGGAGGAGGTGACGCTGTTTGCCGGCATAGTGGTTGTATTTTCCGTAGGCCTTGCGGCGATAGACCTTCCCTGGAGCCAGCATCAGCATGCAAAGCGCCTGCGCATGACCCATGAGGATGCAAAAAAAGAGAGCAAAGAAAACGACGGCGATCCGACCATGAAACAAAACCGCCGCGAACGCGCGCAAGCCATCAGCCAGAATAAAATGTTGCATGATGTGCCGAACGCCAATGTGGTTATTGTCAACCCGACGCATTATGCGGTGGCGCTGGCGTGGGATCGCGAGGCCGGCGCGGCGCCAATTTGCATCGCCAAGGGCGCAGATGAATTGGCCGCGCGCATTCGCGAAATCGCCGCCGTTTCCGGCGTTCCAATCCAGTCTGACCCGCCTTCAGCCAGAGCGATTTTCGCAAGCGTCGATGTCGGCGAAGAAATCCAGCGCGACCACTACGCCGCCGTCGCCGCAGCCATTCATTTCGCAGACAGAATTCGTGAGAAAGCGAAGTTCAGATAGTGCGCCTATAACAACAGCTCCGCCAGTTTTTTCCGGTGATAGGCCGCATCGCCAAATTGTGCGGCGTGCCACATGGCGCGGCGACGGTAGAGCTGCGCGTCGCAATCATAAGTAAAACCGAAAGCGCCATGGAACTGTATCGACCGGTCAGCGGCGTAAGATAGTGCTTTGTCAGCTTCCGCCTTCGCCATCCGCGTTGCAATCTCGCCAGTCCCCTGTTCGTTAAAACAATGCGCGGCGCTATAAAGGTGCGAGCGGGCCTGCTCATAGCCGACAAAGGCGTTGACCGTCGGGTGCTTCAACGCCTGATAGGAGCCGATGAGCTTGCCAAATTGTTTGCGCGTGGTGAGGTAGTCGATGGTGTAATCGATTACCGCCTGCGTTGCACCGATCATTTCCGCGGCGGCGAGAAGATTGGCGGCGAGATGGATATGGCTGAGCGCCGCGCGCGCCTTATGCGGATCGAACAGAGCGCTCGCATCCAACCGAATACCATCCAGCGTCAGCGCGTAAGAGCGTTTGGTTTCGTCGATAATCACCTCGCGGCGCAACGCACCTTCCGACAGCTGCGTGCGCTCAACCAGAACCAGCGCCGGTTGGTTATCGAGGCGAACAGAGACAAGTATCCACTGCGCCGACGCTGCATCGCATACGAACAGCTTCTTGCCGGAAAGCACGATGTCATCGCCATCCTTTTCCGCGCGGGCGCTAATCTGAGACAGGTCCCAGTCGCCACTGTCTTCGGTGAGCGCCAGCGTTGCAATCGCGCCCTCGACAATCTTCGGCAACAGACTTTGCTTTTGCTCTTGCGTCCCGCCAGCCAACACCGCCTGCGCCGCCAATGTCGTTGACAGAAACGGGCTCGCCAGCATGAAGCGGCCGATTTGCTCCATCACCGGCGTCGCCTCGCCAAGGCTGAGGCCGACGCCGCCATATTCTTCCGGAATGGCTATCCCCAGCCAGCCCAGCGCAATAATTTCCTTCCAGATCTCGGGATCGTAGCCGGTCTCGCTCTCAATCAGCTTACGGACTTTCTCCATTGGCGACTTGTCGCGGCAAAAATTTGTCGCGACCTCCAAAAGGTCCGCCTGTTCCTCGCTAAAGCCTAAACGGCCAAGATTTTCCATCACCTGTTCCGAACGGTTTATTATTTCTTAGGAAGCCCAAGCACGTGCTCGCCAATAATATTGCGTTGAATTTCGGACGTACCGCCGCCAATGGTCGCTGAAAATGCATTCAAGTAACCGCGCGTCCACAATCCATCATCGACTGCGCTTTCATCGCCAACATAATAGCCGCCCTTGGCGCCCAGAAGCGTCATCGCAAATTCATTGAGCCGGCGGGCGAACTCCGTCCACATCAGCTTGCCTGACAGCGACAACGCCATCGGCCGGTCGGTAGTGAGCGGGACGATGCGGCCGCGCTCCTGGCAGAGTTTCAGGCCTTGCGCTTCAATTAGAAACTCGACCAGCCGGTCGCGCATCACCGGATCGTCCATCACCGGCGCGCCGTCGCGTTGGGCTTTTTTGGCAAGTTCCAAAATTGAAAACGCATCGAGCGGCGTGATGACATAACCACCCGCCTGACCGCCCCTGGCGCCGCGCTCATATTCGAGCGTACGCATGGCGATTAGCCACCCTTGCCCTTCCTCGCCCATCAGAGACTCTGCGGGAATGCGCGCATCGGTGAAGAAGGTTTGCGTAAACCCGAACTCGCCCGTCAGTTTGCGGATCGGCGTCGTTTCAATCCCTGCCGCATCCATAGGCGCCAGGAAGAAACTGAGCCCGGCATATTTGTTGGGCGCGTCAAAATTCGTGCGCGCCAGCAATATCATATGCTTTGCATAACTGCCATGGGTGGTCCAGATTTTTGAACCGTTCAATACGTACTCATCGCCATCGCGCACCGCGCGCAATTGCGCATTGCCGAGATCGGAGCCGTTTTCAGGTTCGGAAAACCCCTGACACCAGATATCTTCCGCAGACAGAATGCGTTGAATGTACTTTTGCTTCTGTTCTTCGCCGCCCATATCGAGCAATAACGGCCCGGTCCAGTTGAGCCCGATAGCGTTCAGCATAATCGGCGCATGACGCCGCCGCATCGCTTCGGTCGCCGCCTTCTGAAATGCCGGGTCAAGCCCGCCGCCGCCATATTGCTTTGGCCAGGCGGCGCCAAGATATCCCGCCTCCCAGACTTTGTGTTGCCAGTCGCGCAGGAAATTAAACTGCTGGTCTGTGCCGACTTCCATAAAAGTGAGCGGCAACATAAAACCGGGATCGGCGGGAACATTGTCCCGGAACCAGGCGTCCGCGCCCTGGCTAAATTCCTTGAGCTGTTTTACGTCCACAACCGTCATATCATGTGCTCACATTTTCACCGTCGAAAGACGTTCAAGGCGCGAGGCGGCGGCGTCAACCCGGTCCACTGCCTTTACCAACGCATGGCCGGAGATCGGTTCAACCCGTGCGCCTGCGCCGCCCATCAGGAGCTTCACCAGTTCAGCGACAACGGCGGAAATATCTTTTTTGCTGGAGCGCTTTTTCATCAACAGTGTCCGCATCGAATATTCCAGACTACCGAAAAAAATGTCACGCTTGATCCATTGCGCGGCGCTATCCTCAATCTCGCCGCGCCAGGCGCCATCACGCATCACGCCGTCAAACACCGCGACATATTCCCGGTTCATCTTATAGATATCACTGCCCTCATAGGCTTGCGTATTGCGCACATCGCTGGCGATAAGCTCAAGCAGGCGGCGCTCGCCGATGATGCTTTCAAGATGGTGGCGCGCCAAAAACTCAAGCCTTTGTCTGGTCGTCGCACATTTGGCGACGCCCGTCTTCGCCGTCTCGGTGAGGCGCTTATAAAACACCGCCAGCACAGCACGCGCCAGCGCATCTTTGTTGTTGAAATAAAGATAGAGCGTTCCCTCCGCGACGCCAGCCTTGCGGGCAATCTCAGCCATTGTGGTTTTCGCAAAGCCGCGCGTCGTCAGGCTCTTATGGGCAGCGGCGATAATCGCATCTTCCTTCGACTGAACCCGCTCACGCCGGGTCGCGACCGGTGAGGGTTTGCGCGCGCGCGCCTTGGCGGGTTGCACGTTTTTTCCTGCCGGCGCGGTTCGTTTCATGGCCCGTTTCATCGCATTCGCCGGGTCCTGGCGTTCCCGACTGCATTGACTTTTAACGACTGAGTGATATTCATCATATATGAGTATTACTCTAAATTATCAGATTTTGCAAGCCTTGAGGATTTTCGTGAAAGACGCCTTATGACAGGCAAAAACACCATCCGCATCGGCGGCGCCAGTGGTTATTGGGGTGAGAGCGCGATGGCGACGCCGCAGCTATTGGCGGGCGGCGGGCTCGATTATATCGTGTTCGACTATCTTGCAGAAATTACCATGTCGATCATGGCGCGGGCGCGCGACAAAGACCCCAAGGCGGGCTATGCGACGGATTTTGTATCTTCTGTACTCAAACCAAACCTAAGGGAGATTGCCCGCCAGGGCGTCAAGATCATTTCCAACGCCGGCGGCGTTAACCCGACAAGCTGCGGTGCGGCGGTCCGGGCGTTGATAATAGAACAGGGCCTTGATTTAAAGGTTGCGATTATCACCGGTGATGATTTGCTCGACCGCAAAGAGGTTGTCGCCACGGCTGCGCCGCACGACCTCTATAGCGATAGCAAATTTCCCGAGCCGGAGACCATCGCCAGCATCAACGCCTATCTTGGCGCATTCCCTATCGCCAATGCGCTGGGCCGCGGCGCTGATATTATCATCACCGGACGTTGCGTCGACAGCGCGGTTACGCTTGGCGCCTGCATTCACGCATTCGGCTGGCGCGCCGATGATTGGAACGCGCTCGCCAGCGGCGCCCTCGCGGGCCATATCCTTGAATGCGGCCCGCAAGCGACCGGCGGCAACTTCACCGACTGGGAGGCGGCGGGCGATATCGCCAATATCGGTTACCCGATCGCGGAAATTTCAAGCGATGGCGCTTTCACCGTCACCAAACCGGACAATACCGGCGGCACCGTCAGTGTCGGGACAGTCTCGGAGCAACTGGTCTACGAAATCGGCGACCCGCAGGCCTATATGCTCCCCGATGTGGTTTGTGATTTTTCAGGCGTCGCCATCACCCAGGAAAGCGACAACCGCGTTCGCGTCTCGCCCGCAAAGGGCGCGCCGGCGCCAGACACGTATAAAACCTCCCTCACCTATCACGACGGCTACCGCGCCGGCATGTTGCTCGGCTTTACCGGCGCCGAGGCAGACCGCAAAGCGTGCAAATTCGCCGACGCTGTCTTTAAGCGTAGCCGCAACACCCTTCACCATTATAACGCCGCCGACTTTACCGAAACCAGCATTGAAGTTATCGGCGTTGAATCTCAGTATGGAGACTTTTCTAAAGTCAATAGCGCCCGCGAAGTGGTTTTAAAAATTGCCGCCAAGCATGATGACGCCATGGGCGCAGGCTTGTTGCTGAAGGAAATCGCCGGCATGGGACTGGCGACGCCGCCGGGTCTGACAGGCTTTTCGTTCGGGCGGCCCAAGCCGATGCCGGTGGTGCGTTTGTTTTCCTTCCTGACCGCAAAGCAAGACGTCACGATCACGGTCGATCTCGATGGCGAGCCAGCAAGTTTCAAGGACACGCCAGGCGTGGCTTTCAACCCGGATAAGATTGTCCGACCCAAACCGCCGGCGACGCCGTCGCGCAGCGACCTCATCGATACCGCGCTTATCAATCTTGCCTGGGCCCGCTCCGGCGACAAAGGCGACAAGGCGAATATCGGCGTTATCGCGCGCGAGGCCGCATATCTGCCTTTCATCTGGGCGGCCTTAACCGAAGAGACGATCGCCAAACGCTTTGCGCATTTCATCGAAGGCGGCGACGATGCATCAAAAGTGCAACGGTTTTTTCTGCCCGGCTCAAATGCAATTAACTTCCTCATTGACGCCGCGCTTGGCGGCGGCGGCGTTGCCTCGCTGCGCAACGACCCGCAGGGCAAGGCCTTTGCGCAAATCCTGCTGGACCACCCGATCCCAGTACCGCACTCCATGACCAAGGCGTTTCCATGACGGTCTTTCGCTCGAAGATAAATACGCAATCTGACGGGTTCAAACGAAACCACGCGGACATGACAGCGCTGGTCGGCAAATTACATGAGCTGAACGCGCGCGCGCCGGCGCGCTCCGCCAGCCGCAAGGAGCGGTTCGAAAAGCGTGGCCAATTGCTGCCCCGCGAACGGCTTGCGCGCCTTCTCGATCCCGGCATGCCGTATTTTGAGATCGGCAACATCGCCGGCTATCTGCTTGATACGGATAATGAAGAAAAATCCATCCCCGGCTCAACCATCATGTCCGGCGTCGGCTTCATCAACGGCGTGCGTTGCGCCATCGTCAATGACGACAGCGCCATCAAGGCCGGCGCGATGACGGTGGCTGGCGGTTATCGATTAAAACGCGCACAGGAAATCGCGCTGGCGCAGAACCTTCCCTTCATCCATCTGGTTGAAAGCGCCGGCGGCGATTTGATGAATTACACCGTAGGCGGATTTTTGGAAGGCGGCACATTATTCGCCAATCTTGCGCGCCTGTCCAAGCAAGGCCTGCCGGTGATTTCCATCCTCCACGGCTCTTCAACCGCCGGCGGCGCATACATGCCGGGCCTTTCCGACTATGTGATCGCCGTTAAAGGCGGCGGCAAGGCGTTTCTGGCTGGCCCACCGCTCTTGAAGGCGGCGACAGGAGAGATCGCCTCGGAAGAAGACCTTGGCGGCGCGCAAATGCACGCAAACGTCACTGGGCTGGTTGAGTATCTTGCAGAAAACGATGGCGAGGCGGCGCTGATGGCGCGCGAGGTTATCTCGCGATTGCAATGGAACACCCGCTGCCCGACGCTGCCGCAAACATCCTTTCGCGAGCCGGAATATGATCCGGACGAAATCCTCGGCATCGTTCCGGTAGACTACAAACGGCCCTATGATATGCGCGAGGTCGCCGCGCGCATTGTTGACGGCTCGGACTTTAGCGACTTCAAACCTGGCTATGGCGTCTCTACGGTGTGCCTGCAGGCGGAAGTCCACGGTCTCGCCTGCGGGTTGATCGGCAATAACGGCCCGATTGACCCCGACGGCGCGACGAAAGCTGCACAATTCATGCAGCTCTGCGACCAGGCCGACATTCCGCTGGTGTTTCTGCAAAACACAACCGGCTATCTCGTCGGCAAGGACTATGAACAAGGCGGCATGATTAAGCACGGATCGAAAATGATCCAGGCCGTCACCAATGTCAGTGTGCCGCGTATTACATTTATGATTGGCGCCAGTTTCGGCGCCGGCAATTATGGCATGTGCGGGCGCGGGTATAATCCCGATTTTTGCGTCACCTGGCCCAACGCCGCTACCGGCGTGATGGGCGGCGCGCAGGCCGCGCAGGTGATGAGCATTGTCGCGGAGGGCGCGGCCGCAAAAACCGGCGCGGAAGTGAACCGCGAGCAGCTGGCGATGCAGGAAAAAATGCTGGCGCATATGTTCGACCGGCAGTCGGGCGCCTTCTATACCTCCGGTCATTGTCTCGACGACGGCATGATCGACCCGCGCGAGACCCGTCAGACGCTTGGCTTTTTACTCGCGACAGCGTGGGAAGCGCGCCATCGCGACGTCAAACCCAATAGCTTCGGCATTGCGCGGATGTAAAGGTATAACAATGACGCCAACGCCTTTCTCAAGCCTCCTGATCGCCAATCGCGGCGAGATTGCCTGCCGCATCATGCGCAGTGCGCGCGAAATGGGCTTGCGCACCATCGCGGTCTATTCTGACGCCGACGCCGATGCGCCGCATGTGCAAATGGCTGACACCGCCTGCCGGCTCGGCCCGGCGCCGGCGGCAAAGTCCTATCTCAACATCGAGCGCATCATCGATGCTGCCCGCGATACGGGCGCAGAAGCTATTCATCCCGGCTACGGATTTTTATCGGAGAATGCGCGCTTCGCCACGGCTTGCGCCGAGGCCGGGATCGTGTTTATCGGCCCGGCGCCGGACGCCATCGCGCTGATGGGCGACAAGGCCAAAGCCAAGCAGCGCATGATCGCCGCCGGCGTTGCTTGCGTGCCCGGTTATCATGGTACGGATCAATCAGACAAAGCGCTCATTCGCATGGCGGGTGAAATTGGCTTTCCGTTGATGGTCAAAGCTGCTAGCGGCGGCGGCGGGCGCGGCATGCGTCTGGTCGAGCGCGAGCGCGACCTCGCCGGCGCGGTAAAATCCGCCCGCAGCGAGGCGGAAAATGCATTTGGCGCCGGCGACTTAATCCTTGAGCGGGCAATCCTTCGTCCGCGCCATGTTGAAATTCAGATTTTCGCCGATCGCCATGGCCATGTCATCCATCTTGGCGAGCGCGACTGCTCGGTGCAGCGCCGGCACCAAAAAGTGCTGGAAGAGGCGCCCTGCCCGGTGATGACGTCGGCGTTGCGCCAGAAAATGGGCGCCGCCGCCGTGAAAGCTGCACGCGACATCAACTATCTTGGCGCCGGCACGGTTGAGTTTCTGCTGGATAGCGACGGTGCGTTTTATTTTCTGGAGATGAACACGCGCCTGCAGGTGGAGCATCCAGTGACGGAGATGGTGACGGGCCGCGATCTCGTCGCGCTGCAAATCCATGTCGCGCAAGGAGAAGCGCTAGGGTTTTCGCAAGACGATGTCGTCATGAGCGGCCACGCTATTGAGGCTCGTCTTTATGCAGAAGATGTCGGTCAGGAATTTCTGCCCGCCGCCGGACCGGTCGACCTGTGGCGTCCGGCGACTGGCGTTCGTATTGACGCCGGTATCGCTACTGGCGGCGCGGTCTCTCCCTATTACGATCCGATGATCGCGAAACTCATCGCCCATGGGCGCAGCCGCGACGAGGCGCGGCGCAAACTGATTACGGCGCTAAAGCGCACCACGCTGTTCGGCGTTGCAACCAATAAAAGCTTTCTCATCGACGCGCTTGAGCGCCCCGCTTTTGTTAAGGGCGAGGCGACAACTGCGTTTATAGCGGAGGCGTTCTCAAACGAAGACCTCGCCGCCCCGAAGCTCGGCGCCGAAGATGCCGCTTGCGCCGCTGTGCTGTTATATGACGCCGCAGCCAAGCATGCGCTGGCGCAATCAGTTTGCGTATCCTCAGTGCTGATAAACTGGTCGAGCGCGACAAAAATCACAACGCCGTATCGCTTTAACAATAGCGGCGCTACTCTGGATTTGAATGTGACGCCCGTCGGACCGATGCAGTATCATGTCGAGCATGAAGGCCGGACGATAGCTGTGGAGGCCGTCACGATTGACCGTCATGAAGCGATCCTGTCGGTCGACGGCGCCCGGCAAGGGGTTTTATTCAACCTGCCCGACGACGCGGTCCATGCCAGAATACAAACCTCCATCGACGGCCGCGACTTCGATTTGAAAAACCTGAACGCAATCATCGCCTCAACCACGGATAGCGCCGGCGCCGGGGCTGTTGTCGCGCCGATGCATGGCATGCTGGTCGAGATTTGCGTGGCGCCCGGGCAGAAAGTTGCGCGGGGCGAACGCTTGGCTATTCTCGAGGCGATGAAAATGCAGCATGAGTTACACGCCGAGATTGACGGCACTGTCACTGACATTCACTTTGACGCCGGCGTGCAGATTTCAGCCAATGCGTTGATTATGGAAATCACCGCCGCAGAATAAAGGCCAACTCGTACGATGATGAACGAGGCCCAAGACTTTGCCGACGAAAGCCGTGCGCTCGCAGAAATTCTGGAGCGCGCCGATGCGCAAACACTTAGCAAAGTCACGCTTTTCAAAGGCTGGACCATCGAAGACGTCATCGCCCACTTGCATATGTGGAACATCGCCGCCGGGCTAACGCTTGAAGGGCGTGAAAAGTTTCAAACCTTTTTTTCCGGCGTCGCCAAGCAGTTGATGACCGGAAAAACCCACCCGCAAGCGCAGCGCCTATGGCTTGATGAGACGCAAAGCGGGTTGCATGGGCGGGCGTTGCTTGAGGCCTGGCGCGACTATTATCCAAAGCTTGCACGCGCCTATGGCGCCGCCGACCCCGATGCGCGCGTCGCCTGGGCGGGACCGGATATGACGACGCGCTCCAAAATGGTTGCCCGGCAGATGGAAACATGGGCGCATGGACAGGCAGTCTTTGACGTTCTGGGTATTGCGCGAGATGAAAAAGACCGTACCCGGAATATCTGCCATCTCGGCGTCACGACTTACAGCTGGACGTTTAAAAACCGCCAGGAGGGTGCCCCCCTGCCCAAGCCTTATGTACGGTTGACGGCGCCATCGGGCGCAATTTGGGAATGGAACGAGGCGCAAGACGATAATGCGGTGATTGGCGAGGCGGTTCACTTTGCGCAAATTGTCACGCAAACCCGCAATGTTGCGGACACGCCATTGCAAATACATGGCGCCAACGCTGCGCGCTGGATGAAACTCGCGCAGTGTTTCGCCGGCGCACCCGAGACCCCGCCCGCCAAGGGCGCACGTTACAAAATTTAAAACCCCGGCGGACGCTCACCAGCAATGCCAAGCGCTTTTTCCATCGCCGCGCCGAGCGCGACGATTCTACCTTCCTGAAACAAATCTCCCCACAGACTAATCCCGCGCGGCACGCGAAATGTCTCTGCGCCTTCCACCGGTTCACTGGTCGCCAGGGTGCGGTTTGGTTTTTGCGCAAAGCCGGCGCGCAGCGCCAGTTGCGGATGGCCTGTCATGTTGGTTGCCAGCAAAGCCCCGCCGGCGTAATGCGGGCCGATCAGCGCATCGAAGCCTTCAAAGGCGGCGCGCATATCCTGCATCAGCTTGCGCCGCAGCCGGTCAATCTGCACATAGTCCACCGCGGAGATAAACCGCGCCGCGCGCCAGGTGTTCGGCCAGGCTTGCGGCTCCTGCCACACAAGCTCGTCATCGCGCCCGGAAAGCGTGAGGTCGGCAAAGGCCGCCGCCGATTCCACCAGTACGATTTCAATCAGCGCATCAAAGCTCAACTCCGGCCAGGCAAATTCCTTCACCGTCACGCCGAGCCCGCGCAACGCCTCCAGCCCCGCGCGATCAGCAGCGTCGCCCTCTTCAAACCACGCCGGCACATAGCCGACCGTCATGCCGGAAACATCGACAGCGCTGTCATAGGTAAAGCCAATCCGTGCGGTGGAGGGATCGTCCGCATCGTAACCATTCATGACCGCCAACACAGCGGCGGTGTCTTCTACGCTGCGGCAGATGGCGCCGATTTTGTCGAGCGACCAGCATAGCGCCATCACCCCATGGCGTGAGACGCGCCCGAAGGTTGGGCGCAAGCCGGTAGCGCCGCAGCGCTCCGATGGCGAGATGATTGAGCCGAGGGTTTCCGTACCGACGCCAAAGCTGCACAGCCCCGCTGCTGTGGCTGATGCAGACCCGGCGGAAGAACCCGATGAGCCTTCTTTTATGTTCCATGGGTTTTTGGTGCGCGCATCAAACCATTGGTCGCCATAGGCAAGCGCGCCGCAAGAGGTCTTGCCGAGCATCACCGCGCCGGCGCGTTGCAGCTTGCGCACGATTTGCGCGTCGTGGTCAGGCGTGCGGGCTTTATAAGGCGTCGCGCCCCAGGTGGTTTTTACGCCCTTGGTGTCAACGAGGTCTTTCAACCCATAGGGAATACCCTGCAAGGCGCTGCGCACGCGCCCGGCGGCAAAATCCTTATCGGCCTTAGCCGCCTGCAAGCGCGCAATCGCCGGCGTCACGGTGATGAAGGCGCGTAGCTTCGCGTCATATTGCTCGATGCGTTTTAAGTAAATTTCCGTCAGCCTCGTGGCGCTGATGGCGCCGGCGCGCAGCCATTCGCCCTGTTCCACGACGCTGGCGAACGCGATATCGGCGTCATCATCCGGCAGCGGGTTTTCAACCTTTGACAGAACCAGGATATTCTTCTGTGAACGAACCGATTTCCCGGGCAGCTTAGGGTCAAACAACAGCGCCGGCGCATCGGTGTTGGGCATATCCACCGCGCGCAACCGCGCCAACGCCTCAAGCTTGCCTTCAAGATCGCCCAGCATTTGCTCGCGCTCGGCCGGGGTGAAGGAAATACCCTGAAGCTTTTCCGCCTCGGCAACGGTGCGCGTGGTAATCTTGTCGCCAACCTCATCGGCAGGCGCCGGGGCCTTGGCGCTCTCGCTACAGGCGGAAAGCGCGCCCGCGCCCGCAACCATCCCCGTCAGCGCCGCGCCGCGCAAAATATCGCGCCGGTTTGTTTTCATGATAGCTCGCCCTTTGTTTGCCGAAACAATGACTTCTATACTATTCACTTTGAACACTGCCGGGCGGCCGTAAACATGGCAAGCTTGACGCCATATCTATTTCAAAAACTTGGCGCCGGGCGGCAATTGACCTTGGCGTTGCGCACTGCCAAACCGTCCTGACAACCGACCCCAACTCGCCTGCCAACGGAGACGCTCATGCGCGATGCATTTTACGCCCGGCTAGACGCAACATTAGCCGATATTCGCGAGCAGGGCCTTGAGAAAAACGAACGCCAAATCACCTCGCCGCAAGGCCCGGAGATTGACGTTATCCATAAGGGCCGGACCATTCGCGTGTTAAATTTCTGCGCCAACAATTATCTCGGCCTCGCCGACAATCCGGCGCTGGTCGCGGCGGCGAAAGAAACCATGGACGCCTATGGTTTCGGCATGGCGTCGGTGCGGTTTATCTGCGGCACCAGCGATCTCCACCGCCGGGTCGAAAAGGAGATTGCCGATTTTCTCGGCTATGAGGATGCAATTCTTTTCGCCGCCTGTTTTGACGCTAATGGCGGCGTGTTTGAACCGCTGCTGGGTGCAGAAGACGCGATTATTTCCGACGCTTTAAACCACGCCTCCATCATCGACGGGGTGCGCCTGTGCAAGGCCAAGCGCTATCGCTTCGCCAATTCGGATATGGGCGATCTCGAGGCCCAGCTGAAACAGGCTGACGCCGACGGCGGCCGCACCAAGCTTATCGTCACTGATGGCGTCTTCTCCATGGACGGCTATATCGCCAAGCTCGACGAGATTTGTCAGCTTGCGGATAAATATGACGCGCTGGTGATGGTCGATGATTGTCATGCGACGGGGTTTATGGGGGCCAATGGCAAGGGCGCGCCGGAACATTGCGGCGTTGCCGACCGTATCGATATCTTGACAGGCACGCTCGGCAAGGCGCTGGGCGGCGGCATGGGCGGGTATATTTGCGCATCAAAAAATGTCGTGCATCTGTTGCGCAACCGCGCGCGGCCATATCTGTTCTCTAATGCGCTGACGCCAGCGCTGCTCGGCGCCGCCATGAAAACATTTGCGCTGGTCCGCGACGGCGGCAATTTGCGCAAGCAGCTGTTTCGCAATGCGCAGCGCTTTCGCGCGCAAATGAGCGAGGCCGGGTTCGAGCTCCTGCCCGGCGAGCACCCGATTATCCCGGTGATGCTTGGCGATGCGAAACTGGCTGGCGAAATGGCGGCGGCGCTGATGGATGAAGGGGTTTATGTCACCGCCTTCTCGTTCCCGGTGGTGCCGAAGGGCCTGGCGCGCATCCGCACGCAAATGTGCGCCGCCCATAGCGACGCACAGGTAGACCGCGCCGTCGCCGCGTTTGTGAAAGTTGGGCGCGCGCTCGGGATGATTTAACCCAAATGACGATGGGCTTCGTTGGGCGCGCCTGATTCCATGATAGAGACGCGCCCTGAATAGATGCGGGCGGTTACCCGTTGGCCTTAACATGCACTTGGCTAAGCACTGGATCACTCACTTCGCTCACAAGCGTGTCAACTAAGTCGATAATGCAGCGTTCGCGTTCAGCGCGGTATTTCACGAGACGATGGCCGCCATATTCTTCACCACAAATTTCAACCGCTACAGCGTGAATATCACTATAAACATGTTCAGCGCCGCTAACCGTTGACAACTCGCTTGCCGTATAACGGATTTCCTGATTTTCCGCATAAGCCACATCGATTGACATTGAGCTCAGCGTTGCCGCGCCAGCAAGCATTACCATTAATTTTAGTGTTGTTGTCATGGGTTCATTCTCCTTTTCTGGAGCACATGGTTTTGCCCATGCGCAAGCAGAAGATGCAGGCTCATGCAATGCAGCGAAATCGAGAAATTGGCGAACGGCGTATGAGAAAAATTCGCGTCGCTGAGTATGCTCTAGGCGCTAAGTTTAGCGTTTTCAGACACTTCGCGACCCAGCCAGGCGAGAACCTCCCGAACCACAGGCCGCCGCTCGGCGCCTACAACATGCGCCGTATAGTAAGTCTGGTTCCAGTCGATCTGCGTCGAACAAAACGACGCCATATCGCCATTGACGAGGTGTTTTCGCACAAGAATTTCTGGCAGCAACGCAACGCCTTGGCCAGCAAGCACCGCCTCAATGGCGACAACGAAATCTTCGATGATAAACGGGCGCGGCGCATCAAAGAGATTGACGCCCGTCACTTCTGACCATTTGCGCCACTCATTATTTGAAAACACCTGTATGCGCCGAACCGAGGACAGAAACGCCGCCAGATCCTTTTTGTCGTCCGCGCGCTCCAAAAGTTTCGGCGATGACACCGCCGCAAGAACGCCTTTCACAAGCGGGGCCTCGATCAAGTCGCCCTGGCCCCCGGGTCCATAGCGCACGCTTACGTCAACCTCTTCCCGGGCAAGATCGACAAGACGATCGGAAGTCAGTATCTCCAGCTTGATGTCCGGATGCTGTTCCTCAAATGAGCTGAGGCGTAGGACAAGAAATTGCGATGCAAATGACGCCAGCGTCGAAATGCGGCAAACGTTTGATCGCGGCGGCCGGCGACGGAATCTGCCGAATGCGTCGTTGAGCAATTCAAAAGCCGGCGCGATGGAATTGCGCAGCGCGATCCCTTCCTGCGTCAGCGCCAGTCCGCCAGGCAGACGCTCAAATAGTTTCGCGCCGATATAATCCTCAAGCAAGATGGCCTGCTTGCTGATCGCTCCTTGCGTGACCCCGAGCTCTTCTGCTGCACGGGAAAAATTGAGATAGCGGGCGGCGACCTCAAAGGCGCGCACGGCGTTCAGCGGTGGTATGGAGAGCGGCATATGCGCTCTATACCATAGTTAACGCATTCATTTTCCCGAGAATTTCTATAGACCGGGCACGGTTCAGCTAATAAGTCTAAAGCATCTCAACCGGTGGAGACGAGCCCATGAAAGCTCTGATCAAGGCAAAGCGCGAGGAAGGCATCTGGCTTGCCGATACGGCGCGCCCACAAATTGGGCTCAATGATGTTTTGATCAAAGTGAAGCGCACGGCTATCTGCGGCACCGATATCCATATTTATAATTGGGACGCGTGGGCGCAGGCGACCATTCCCGTACCGATGACGGTCGGTCATGAGTTTGCCGGCGAGGTGGTTGAAATCGGCTCGGAGGTGCATCCCGAACACGCCACCTTCAAAATCGGCGACCGGGTCTCCGCCGAAGGTCATGTCACTTGCGGTTATTGCCGCAATTGCCGCGCCGGCAAGCGCCATCTCTGCCGCAACACTATCGGCGTCGGCGTCAACCGGGCGGGCTCGTTTGCGGAATATGTCGTGGTCCCGGCGTTCAATGTTTATAAACTCCCCGACGATGTCTCCGACGATATGGGCGCCATTTTTGACCCTTACGGCAACGCCGCCCACACCGCCCTCGCCTTTGACCTTGTCGGTGAGGATGTCTTGATTACCGGCGCCGGCCCGATCGGCATTATGGCTTGCGCCATCGCGCAATTTGCGGGCGCGCGTCATGTGGTGGTGACCGATGTTAATGATTTCCGGCTTGATCTTGCAACAAAAATGGGCGCAACCCGCACCGTCAATGTGCAAAACGGCTCGCTCCGGGACACGATGAGCGAATTGAAAATGACCGAGGGCTTTGACATCGGTCTTGAAATGTCGGGCGCGCCGTCAGCGTTTCAGGCGATGCTGGAAGCCATGAACCATGGCGGCAAAATCGCCATGCTCGGCATCATGCCCAATGGCGCCGGGATCGACTGGGACAAAGTCATCTTTAAGGGGCTGGAAATCAAAGGCGTCTATGGTCGGCGGATGTTTGAAACCTGGTACAAGATGGGCGCGATGCTGCAAGCCGGGCTCGACCTGTCGCCAGTCCTCACCCACCGCTTTAAAATCGACGACTATCAAAAGGGGTTCGATGTTATGCGCTCCGGCCAATCGGGAAAAGTCATTCTCGAATGGTAGCGCGCATCACTGTTGAGTTATGAAAGCGCTGTTAAAATTTCTGGCCGGCTGCGTTGTCATTGGGGTGATTGGCATCGTCAGTATACATATGGACCTGTTGCCCGGTTCGGCGCCGTCGGCTGAACGCCATTTGCTGGCCAAAGCGCTCGACGCCATCGATGCGGCGGGCGCCGATTGGGCCGGCGTGGAGGTTGACGGACAGAAGGCGGTCTTGTTTGGCGAGGCGCCCTCGCGCGAAGCGTTGGACAGGCTCAAAGCCGCCGTCGCGCACGCGCAATGGCCGGGTGGGTTAGCGCTTGGCGGCATAACCATTCTCGACGCCTCGAACATGACGGTGTTTTCCGGCCCGGCGCTGGCCGATCCATTTCTCTGGATTGCCGAGCTACAGGCCGGCCAGCTTGTGCTTTCCGGCTATGCGCCAAGTCAAAGCGCGCGCGATGCGGTCTTTCTTCTTGCCGCGATGCGCTTTCCCGATACGGATATTTCCGGCGCGCTTGAGATCGCCAGCGGCGCGCCGCCGGAAGACGGCTGGCTGTCGGCGGCGTCAATCAGCCTGCAAGCGCTGGCGCGGCTTGATAATGGCGCCGTGGAAGCCAACGGCCCGGCGTTTGAAGTCAGCGGTGTTGTCGCAGACAGCGCCCGCGCTGCGGCGATTGAGCGGCTGATGGCGCTGATCGATGGTGGGTTTTCCGGCGCCGCGAAGTTAACCCTCGCCGCACCCGAAACCACACCGGAAGAATCCGCCAGCCCGGTTGCCGCCGACACCGGCGCCGCGCCCGCCGAAGTTGCAGAACCCGATCGCTGCGCCGAACAGTCCCGGTCAATCCTCGGCGATGCGCAGATATCCTTCGCCAGAGACCGCGCCAGCCTCAATCGCGCCAGCCGGGAGCTATTGGACGCGCTGGCGGCGGCGCTTGGCGCCTGCCCGAACCTTAAAATCGACATCACCGGCCATACCGACGCCGCCGGCGGCGCGGCGGCAAACCGCCGGCTCAGCCTTGCCAGGGCCCGCGCGGTTGGCGACTATCTCGGCGCCGCCGGCGTTGACGCCGCGCGCATCACTACCAGCGGCGCCGGCGAAAGCCAGCCGCTGGTCAGCAATAGAACGGCCGAGGGCCGGGCGCGGAATCGCCGTATAGAATTTGAGTTCACACCCGGCAATCAGGATTAGCGTGGTTTCACCAATGCTCTGGCTCGCCTTTCATATGTGGTTTCTTCTGGTCCTGGCCTTCGCCACCGGCCTCGGCGTCGGCTGGTGGATATGGGGCGCCCGCAGCGCGCCGGTCGCCACCCTCGATGATGAAACCACCATGGGCACGCTGGAGAGCGACGGCGCGGCGACCGATCCGCCTCAGAAAACCGACTAACGTCCTTTGACATTTTTCCGCTCGAACCTTACGCCCTGCACAACAGGAGTAAGACATGATCCCACGCTATGCGCGCCCGGAGATGACCGACATCTGGTCGGCCCAAACCAAATACCGGATATGGTTTGAAATTGAGGCCCATGCCGCCACGCGCATGGCCGAGCTTGGAGTTATTCCCGAACAGGCCGCCAAAATCGTCTGGGAAAAGGGCCGCGACGCCGCCTTTGACAGCGACCGGATTGATGAGATTGAGCGTGAGGTCAAACATGACGTTATCGCCTTTTTGACCCACCTGTCGGAAATTGTCGGCCCCGAGGCGCGCTATGTCCATCAGGGCATGACCTCGTCGGATATCCTCGACACATGTCTGTCGGTGCAACTGGCGCGGGCGAGCGACCTTTTGCTGGCCGGCATGGACCGGGTGCTCGCCAGTTTAAAAACCCGCGCCATGGAACACAAAAACACCATCTGCGTCGGCCGCAGCCACGCCATCCACGCCGAGCCGACGACTTTCGGGCTCAAGCTCGCAACATTCTACGCTGAATTTGAACGCGGCAAACGCCGCCTGGAAGCGGCGCGTGCGGAAATCGCGGTCTGCGCTATCTCCGGCGCGGTCGGCACCTTCGCCAATGTTGACCCTTCCGTTGAGGCTTACGTTGCAGAAAAAATGGGGCTGGCGGTTGAGCCGGTCTCAACACAAATCATCCCGCGCGATCGCCACGCCGCATTCTTCGCCGCGCTCGGCATTATCGCCTCGTCGATTGAACGCCTCGCCGTTGAGATCCGTCACCTCCAACGCAGCGAAGTTCTGGAGGCGGAGGAATATTTCTCCAAGGGCCAAAAAGGCTCATCGGCGATGCCGCATAAGCGCAATCCCATCCTGACTGAGAACCTCACGGGCCTGGCCCGGCTGGTGCGGATGTGCGTCATCCCGGCGATGGAAAATGTCGCCCTCTGGCATGAGCGCGATATTTCGCATTCCTCCGTTGAGCGCGGCATTGCGCCCGACGCCACCATCCATCTCGACTTCGCCCTGCATCGGCTGGCGGGCGTTATTGAAAACCTGGTCGTCTATCCCGAACGCATGCAAGAAAATCTCGACAGGCTTGGCGGTCTGATTTTCTCGCAGCGCATCCTTCTGGCGCTAACCCAGGCGGGCGTCTCACGCGAGAATTCTTATTCATGGGTGCAACGAAACGCGATGCCGGCCTGGCGCGGTGAAGGACGGTTTATCGATAATCTGAAAGCCGACAAAGATGTGACGGCGCATATTGAGTCGTCACAGCTCGATACGCTTTTTGACCTCTCCCATCACACCCGCCATGTGGATGTGATTTTTAACCGCGTTTTTGGTTAAGCCCGGCGCTTTAAGAATTGCGCTGAACGATCAAATTGATAATCGCCAGCAACAATCCGCCCGCCGCCATCATGAACAGCATATTGGTCTCGCCGGTGAAATCAGCGGCGGTGAATGGCCCGCCGGCGGCCAACGCCTCAACCGGCTTGGGATCGGCGTAGCCTTCCGCCGTGACAATGCCGAGCGCCGGCGACAGGTGAAAGATCACCGCGCCGAGCACCGGCGCCACCGCCAGGAGCGAGCCTATTTTGCGGGTCATCGGCAAGATCACGGTGACGCCGGCGACAAGCTCCAACGCGCCGGTCAGATAGTTGCCGAGCGGATAGGCCAGGCTTGCAAACGGCAGCCCGGCGGCGGCGGCTTTATATTCAATATAGGGAAAGATATGCGCTTCGCCGGTGAACTTCATGACCCCCATCATGATTAAGAACCCGCCTATGGCTAACGCCAGAATCCATTTTAAAATTGTCATTGCCGCATCTCTCCTGTTCCCGCACGGTGCAAAACGCCCCCTAGTCTCCGCCCGCTGCACCACCAGACAATACTCCTGACAGCCCGCACGCTACTCACATCGTCGTGAGGCGCCGGATTTCTGGTCGAATCGGCGGCTTTGAGCCGGTTTCATGGCGCGTTTGCCCTTTCCCGCGCAGTCAAATCTAAAACTGGCGAATCAGCGGCGGGCCTTCCGAAAACCCCGGCGGCGGCTTTTAAGAAGAACCGATGAAAATCCCCGTTACCGCCTTGACATAGCGGGCTTGATTAGTAGTTTCCCGGCTCGCCGCATGAGGTTTGCGGCTTTATGGAGATACCAATGGCCAAGCCGACAACCGTCAAAATCCGGCTCAATTCCACCGCTGGAACGGGATTTTTCTACGTCACCAAGAAAAACACCCGCACCATGACCGACAAGCTTGTGTTGCGGAAATATGACCCGGTGGCGCGCAAACATGTGGAATTCAAAGAGGGTAAAATCAAATAGTACGCATTTGCTGTTTGCCGGAAATGACGAAGCCGCCCCGTGGGGCGGCTTTTTTGTTAGTTGTGCTTGTCGTTACGCCGCGCTTTTAATCACCCGGTTGCGCCCGCAAGTCTTGGCTTCATAAAGCGCTTCATCGGCGCGTTTAATCAGCTTTTGCGCATTATCTTCTTCTGGCCCGCCTTCGGTCGAGCCGATACCGATGCTCACCGTCGCCTTGATTTCTGCACCACCCGCGCCGACCAGAAATTTCGCCGTGGCAATTTCCTGACGCAGACGTTCAGCGACGACTGACGCAAACGCGATGTCGGTATCGGGCATCGCGATCAAAAATTCCTCGCCGCCATAGCGGCAGGCCAAATCAATCCCGCGCACAGACCGCGAGATGCGTTCGGCAAATTCCTGAATAACTTTGTCGCCGACATCATGGCCGTGGGTGTCATTGACTTCTTTAAAGTGATCGATGTCGAGGATCATCACCGCAAGCGGCCGGCCGGTCCATTTCGCGCGGTCAAACATTGCCGACAGATGGCTGGCCAGATAACGGCGATTGTAAAGCCCGGTCAACTGATCGGTCACCGCCATCTCAAGGCTCGCCTGGAACGAAGAGCGCAGCTGGTCGACATAGCGCATGCGGCGCAATTGCGTTGCAACGCGCGCGCCCAACTCACCCTTGTCGATCGGCTTGGTCAGATAGTCATTGACGCCAATATCCAGCGCCCGCACCAGTTTGCGCGTATCGCCCTTGCGCACAACCGCCAGGATCGGCGTCAGTCTGGTCTCTTCAAACGACCGGATCGATGAGCACAAGCGCAGCGGATCCATCGCTTCGAGCGACATATTTACAATGATCAAATCAAAATCGCCTGACCGCACCTGAACTAAAGCCGCCTCAGGGTCGACTTCGTTCGCAATAATATAGCCCTCGCCAAGCGCAGTTTTTAAGCGTTCCGTCTGCTCCTCATTATCGTCAATGATCAATATGCTGCTTTCGCCATCATCAACTTCGACATCAATACTATCAACAACGCCGAGGCCCTTGCCGGTCGTATAGCGTGCGCGTAACTCGTCGGTCATCATCTTCAGGCGCGTCAGGGAGCGCACCCGTGCAAACAGAGCAACGTCTTCAACCGGCTTGGTGAGGAAATCGTCAGCGCCGGCTTCAAGCCCTGCGACACGGTCCGCTTGCTGATCAAGTGCGGTGACCATGACGATCGGGATATGCATTGTCTCGGGATCCGCCTTCAGCCGGCGGCAGGTTTCAAACCCATCAAGCCCCGGCATCATAACGTCGAGCAGAATGATGTCGGGTTGCTCGGCCTGGGCGATGGTGATCGCCTCCTCGCCGGAATAGGCGCCCAACACGTCAAAATACTCTGCGCGAAGCTTGGCTTCGAGCAGTTTCACGTTTGGTTCTAAATCGTCGACGACTAATACGCGCGCCGTCATACGGGGCCCCCGTCAAAAACAATCAGCTAAGTTGGATTAAGTCTAATCCAAATACCTTTTCACTTTCTCAAGAAACGAGACCACGGAAATAGGTTTTGCAATGTAATCTTCGCACCCGCCCTGGCGAATGCGTTCTTCGTCGCCTTTCATGGCGAAGGCGGTGACGGCGATAATCGGAATGTCGGCCAATTCCGCATTATCCTTAATTTTTCTAGTCACTTCCAGGCCGGAAACCTCCGGAAGCTGAATGTCCATCAAGATAAGGTCCGGCCGGTGGTCGATGGCGAGTTTGAGCGCCTCGGGGCCTGTGCGGGCCTCAAGTGTCTGATAGCCATGGGCTTCAAGCAGATCATGAAACAATTTCATGTTCAGCTCGTTGTCCTCAACGATAAGCACCGTCTTTGGAAGCGCCGGCATATCAAGCTTTTCCATTGCAGACATCATACGCATACAAGCCTCTGGTCGCGCCGAATCAGCGCTCCGGTGTTAAGTATTGCGACAAAGGTCTTAATCGATTGTTTATCCTGAGCGCCGATGGGGGATATTTTTCAGCCCCTTTCTGGTAACGTTTTGTTAAATGTTTGCTATCGCGGATACCGCTTTTTGCCGGGCCTGTTACGCCCGCATGCCCGCCGGGGCGCGCCAATGCGCCGCCTGCGGCGATCAGCGCATTGTGTCGCATCCAGAGCTTTTCGACCTGACAATCGCCCATCTTGATTGTGACGCCTTCTACGCCGCAATCGAAAAACGTGATGATCCGGGGCTCAACGACAAGCCGGTGATTGTCGGCGGCGGCGTGCGGGGGGTGGTGTCCACCTGCTGGTATGTGGCGCGCACCTATGGGATAAAATCGGCCATGCCGATGTTCCGGGCGCTCAAAGCCTGCCCTGATGCGGTTGTCATCAAGCCGAATATGGCGAAATACGTCGCGGTCGGGCGGGCGGTGCGCGAGATGATGCGCGATCTGACGCCGATGGTCGAACCCTTGTCGATTGACGAGGCCTTCATGGACCTCACCGGCACAGAACGGCTGCATGGCGGGCCGCCCGCCATCACCCTGGCTAAGCTACAGGCGCGAATCAAAACCGAGCTTGGGGTCACCGCCTCGGTCGGCCTTTCCCACAACAAGTTTCTGGCGAAAATCGCCTCCGACCTCGACAAGCCGCAGGGCTTTTCAGTGATCGGCAAAGACGAGACGCTGGTGTTTCTGGCGCGCCAGCCGGTGACCAAAATCTGGGGCGTCGGCGCGGCGATGGCCGCCAGGCTTGAGGGTGACGGCATCGCCACGATAGGCCAGCTACAAAAGCTCGACGCGGCAACGCTCGCCAAGCGCTATGGCGAGATTGGCTTGCGTCTGGCGCGGCTGTCTCAAGGCGAGGATGCGCGGCGCATTAAACCCCGGCGCGAGACCAAAAGCATCTCATCGGAGACCACCTTTAATCACGACATCACAGATGTGCAAAAGCTGGAAGATATTTTGTGGGACTTATGCGAAAAAGTCTCTGCACGAATGAAGGCGAGCGAATTCGAAGGCCGCGTTATCACGCTGAAGCTGAAATCCGCCAGTTTCAAAACCATCACCCGGCGATTGACGCTCGAGGCGCCGAGCAATCTGGCGCGCATCGCCTTTGCCGCGACCAAGAAAATGCTGCATGAGGCGGCCGGCGACACTGCTTTCCGCCTTATAGGGGTTGGCTTTTCCGACCTGGTCGTTGCGGGCGAGCCCATTGAGGCTGACCTGTTCGGCGAGGACCGCGAGCGCATCGCCGCTCAGGAAAAAGCCATCGACGCGATCCGCGAGAAATTCGGCAAGGACGCGGTGAAGGCTGGCAGGACATTGCGGAAATAACCAACTTGTCAATGACTAACCGCGACAGCTTCGCTATAAGTGGTGATAAGCAAAATACCGCCCAACCAGCAAGGATGTCCCATGTCGCAAATTGAAAACCAGCTCACCGAACTTGGCATCGTGTTGCCCGAGCCGACGGCGCCGGTTGCTAACTACGTCCCTTATGTCATCAGCGGCAAACTGGTGTTTATTTCCGGCCAGGTGTCGATTGGCCCGGACGGTTTGATCACTGGAAAGCTCGGGCGCGAGCTAGATGTGGAGCAAGGCGTGATGGCGGCGCATGCTTGCGGCGTCAATCTCATCGCGCAACTGAAAGCGGCTTGCGACGGCGATCTCGACCGGGTTGCGCGGGTTGTGAAACTGGGCGGCTTCGTCAACTGCACCGATGATTTTACTGGCCAACCGAAAGTCATCAACGGAACCTCCGATCTGATGGTCGCGGTGTTTGGCGAACGCGGACGTCATGCGCGCGCTGCGGTCGGCGCGCCGTCGCTGCCGATGGACGCCGCCGTTGAAGTCGACGGCGTGTTCGAGATTAAATAATGCCCGATGGCTCCGACGCATTGCTGGCGCGCACCGTCTCCTCGATCGCCGAGATTGATCCGGCGGTGTGGAATGCGTTGGCGAACCCTCCCGGCGCACCGCTTAATCCGTTTGTTTCGCACGAGTTTCTCGCCGCGCTGGAGACATCAAAATCCGTTGCCCATGAAGCCGGCTGGGCGCCTTTGCACCTCCTGCTGGAAGAGCGTGGCGAGATTGTCGCCGCCGCGCCGCTTTACGCCAAGGGCCACAGCCAGGGCGAATATGTGTTCGATCATCATTGGGCGGATGCTTACGCCCGCGCCGGCGGGCGCTACTATCCCAAGCTGGTTTGCGCCGCGCCGTTCACGCCGGTTCCGGGCCCGCGCCTGCTGGCCAAAGACGCCGCCGCCAAGCGCAACCTCGCGTCAGCCTTGCGCCAGATGACGGCGCAACTCGGCGCGTCCTCCCTGCATGTGAATTTTATCTCGAAGGCAGAGCAGGAAATTCTCACACAAGCTGGCTTTCTAGCGCGCATCGGCGAGCAATATCATTGGTTCAATCGCGGCTACCAATCCTTCGACGATTTCCTCGATCAGCTTTCATCGCGCAAACGCAAAACCATCCGCCGCGAGCGGCGCGGCGCCCTCGCGGAAGGGCTCATCATCCGGCGATTGCTCGGCGCGGAAATAACGCCGCATCACTGGGACGCGATGTGGCAGTTCTATCAGGATACCGGCGCACGCAAATGGGGCCATCCCTATCTGACGCGCAGTTTTTTTGATCTGCTCGCCGAACATATGCCGGAACAGCTGTTGTTCATCGTCGCCGAACGCGAAGGCGAACCGGTCGCCGGCGCGCTCAACTTCATTGGCGGCGATACGCTTTATGGACGCTATTGGGGGTGCAGCGAAGACGCGCCGTTCCTGCATTTTGAAATCTGTTATTATCAGGCCATCGACTACGCGATTGAACGCGGCCTGGCTCGGGTTGAAGCCGGCGCTCAGGGTGAGCACAAAATCGCCAGAGGCTATGAACCGGTCGCCACCTATTCGGCGCACTGGATTGAAGATAGCAGCTTTCGCGACGCGATTGCGCGGTATTTAGAAGCCGAACGCGATCAGACCGGCCAGGGCATTGAAGCTTTAAAACAGTTCACGCCGTTTAAGAACAATGGGACGCCATAAAATGACGCCAACAATAAACTGGCCCGAGCGATACCGGCCTGAGAACTGCGCTGTACACGTTGTAAATGAGCTGGCGATGGATGCCTCGCCGGCCGCAGTTTGGGATTGCCTGGTGCAGGCGTCCGAATGGCCGCAATGGTATCCCAACGCCGCCAATATTGTCGTCAAGGATGCGCCGGATGGGCGGCTGACAGACGGCGCGCGGTTCCGCTGGAAAACGTTCGGCGTCACCATCAATACGACAGTTGAGGAATTTATACCCAACGAGCGCATCGCCTGGAGCGCCAACGCATTCGGCATTGACGTCTATCACGCATGGCTGATCACCGCGACGCCGCAAGGCTGCCATGTCCTCACTGAAGAGACGCAAAACGGCTTCCTGGCGCGGATTGGCCACATGATGCGGCCGCGCAAAATGCATAAATTCCACCAAGTCTGGCTCGAAAACCTTCGCACCCGCGCCAGACAGAGAGAACGCCAGTAGTGGTGCATCAGGCCGGTTGAGCAAAGCGCCGCGAAGCCATATGTTACTATTGTCCGTCCGAAGTCAGAAATCGAGCTCCAATGAAAACTATCAAACGCATGCACAATCTGCAGGAAGCCAAAATCATCGTCGGCTTCCTCAACGCACACGGCATTGACGCAGAACTGATGGACGGCGCGATTAATTCCGTCCTCCCGGTTGTCACCGGCGGCGTGCGTATTGCCGTGCCTGTGGCGCAGGAAGCAGAAGCGCTGACACTGTTGGCTAATGCGGAGAGCGGCGCCGCCGCGCTTGATGATGGAGACCAGGAATGAGCCTTGAGGCGCAATACGATCCCGACAACATCTTCGCCAAAATCATCCGCGGCGACATTCCGTCTGTGAAACTGTTCGAGACCGACGCCGTCCTCGCATTTATGGACGTGTTCCCGCAAAGCGAGGGCCATTGTCTGGTCATTCACAAGCAGGCGACGGCGACCAATCTGTTTGATGTTGACGCCGACGTTCTCGCGACACTGATGGCGGCGGTTCAAAAACTGGCGCGCGCGGTCCGGGATGGATTGTCGCCGGACGGCATCCGCATTGCGCAGTTTAACGGCGCGCCGGCGGGGCAAACCGTTTATCATCTGCATTTTCATATTATTCCCGTCTATGAAGGGCGCGCGCTTGGCGCCCACGCCTCCGGCGGTCCGGCGGATGCGGAGAGCCTTGAAAAGGTCGCCGCAAAAATCCGCGCCGCGCTTTAAATCACGCCCTCCTCACACCTGTCTCACACCATCGTCACCTTGCTCGCGCGCTCGTGTTTTGCCCGTGAGCGGTATGGCGGCCTATTTCTATTCGTAACGAAATCAAGGCTGTTGGACCTGTTGAGAACGGATATGAGAAAACGAGCCGTCATATTGAGCGGGATTGCCGCCGTCGCCCTGACGCTTGGCGCCGTGAGCGCCCCGGCATTTGCAGCGGATGCTGCGGTTGTCGCCAAAGCGGCTTCGGTGCTTTTCTCAGGCGTCTGGACTAAGAAGTCGTTCAAATCCTCCGGGACATGGGAAATTTTTTCCGAAGGCGACAAGACTTTCGTCAAACTTTCCGCAGATTTCAAAACCCGCAAGGCGCCCGATCTCAAAATTTTTCTGTCGCCGCTCGCAGCCAAAGACGTCAATGGCCGCAACGCCACAAATGGCGCGGTCCTGATCGCGCCGCTGACAAGCCGGTCAGGCGAGCAGGTTTACGAAATTCCTGAAGGCGTTGATTTTGCAAACTTCAAATCGGTCCTTATTCACTGCGAGGCATACGCCAAGCTTTGGAGCGCAGCCGACCTTAGATAACGAAATTACAAAGGCGCTCATTCCCCCTCCCATTGAGCGCTAATCGAAGAGACCGCCGCGGCCCCATCCCCCGCGGCGGTTTTTTTATGTTCTTTGAGAAAAAGCCGTCAATTTTATCATCGCCACAGAGGCGGGGTGACGGCAGGGCGCCGTAAATTTCGTCTTTTAGAACTTGGTAAATAGATAATTCACCGTATATCCTCTTTGTAGAAAGTATATTTTTGTATTCATTTAAGAAACATTCCATATTTAAGAGAATTTTTATATAATTCCGGCCTTTTATGTTTGCCGGTTTGTGAGCTGATATGGCTGTGGCCGGCTTAGTGTAGATTATAAGGGATGAGTTTTGTCATGCGGACACCAAAACCCGAGAAACGACTTCATTTGTTCAAAAAGCTTGGCGAATTTTCGCGCGACCAATCCGGGCTGAGCGCCATTGAATATGCGCTGGTCGCCGCATTGATCACCGGCGCTACAATCGTGTCCGTCGGCCAGGTTGGCGTGGCGACAAGCGGTGCGCTGATGGGGATGAACGCCTCCATTAATGGCAATGGCTCCAACAATAGTGGTGGCGGCGGCGAAGGCGCTGGCGGCGACAACGGAACGGCAGGCGGCGGCGCGGCAGCAGGCGCCGGCAGTGGTTCTAACAGCGGCGCCGGCTCGAGCGGGAGCGCAGGCAACAATAGTGGCGGCGGTGGAAAAAGCGGCGCCTCTGGCAGCGGCAATGGCAATGGCAACCCAAAAGGTAAAAAGCCGAAGAAAAATAAAAAGGGCAAGAAGAACAAGAAAAACAAGAAAAACAAAAAGAAAAGCAAAAAACATAAGAAGTAGCCTTAGTGTCTGCTCCAAAAAGAATTGAGTGATTTCAGCGGTTTGTGATTCTCTGTGATTTGGAAAGAACACGGAGGATCGCATGACCTGGACCGAAATCACTCGCAAACATTATGAGCGGGATTGCCCGCGCTACGCAAGCGAT
>JAJFFZ010000030.1 GCA_021776395.1 Hyphococcus sp.
CATTCATGGGGGAGGTGTCGGCGCAGCCGACGGAGGGGGTATTTCGGTGAGTTAGTAGCATACCCCCATCGACCCGCACCTACGGCGCGGCCGTCAAAAGTATCCTTTTGACCCCCCGTAAACGGGGGAAGAATTTCCTGACCGAATTCACCCAAGCAAATCCCTCACTCCACCACATCCACCCCCATATTCCTCAATCTCGCCGCTTCATCCGCCCAGCCTTGGCGGACTTTTACGTGGATGAAGAGGTGCACTGGCTGGCCTATTAGCTCGATCAGTTCTTCGCGCGCGGTCTGCCCGATGATTTTTAGCGTCGCACCGCCCTTGCCGAGGACGATGCCTTTTTGGCTATCGCGGGCGACGAAAATTGTCTGCTCTATACGCACGCCTTTTTTGGTTTCTTTCCAGTCGTCGGTCTCGACGGTAGAGTCGTAAGGCAATTCCTGGTGCAGGCGCAGGAAGAGTTTCTCGCGCGTCACCTCCGCCGCCATCAGCCGGTCGGAAATGTCCGACAGCTGATCTTCCGGGTAGAGCCACGGACCCGCGGGCGCCTTGTCCACGAGGAACGCTTTTAAATCGCCAAGCCCGTCGCCGTTCTTTGCCGATATCATGAAGACGTCACTGAACACGCCAGCCTCGTTCAACTCTTGCGCCAACGCCAACAGCTTCGGCCGCGCGATTTCGTCGATTTTGTTGAGCGCCAATACGGCTTTGCCATCGGATTTTTTAAGCCCGTCAATTATCCGGTCCGCATCGATACGAGACTTACCGGCGCCGCCGCGTTCATTTTCTCCATCGAGATAAGCCGGCGCATCAATGATCAGTAGTGTTTGATCGGCGCCCTCAATCCCGCCCCAGGCGGCGGCGACCATGGCGCGGTCCAGCCGGCGGCGGGGGGCAAAAATCCCCGGCGTGTCGATAAAAACCAGTTGCACATCGTCTTCAACTGCAATGCCGCGAATACGCGCGCGCGTGGTTTGCACTTTTTGGGTAACGATCGACACTTTCGCGCCAACCAGCGCGTTCACTAGCGTGGACTTGCCGGCGTTGGGAGCGCCGATGACAGCGATCATCGCGCATTTCGTTTGTTCAGAATTATTCATCAATCAACCCGTCATCCCGTCGAACGTGTCCGTTCGACCATCGCAGCATCTTTGATGATGCATTGCAGATGCGGGATCGCTGTCTGTGTATTCCGTAATCGATCCCGGGCCTGCATAGCGGCATTTCATGCCGCTATGCGCACGGGATGACAAAAAATTACTCATCACCGCTCCAAACCCCTTCGCGGGTCAGAAAATTACGCGCCGCATCCATTTGCGCTTTGCGTTTTGACGCGCCCTCGCCGCGCGCCGGTTTTTTGCCCTTCACCTGGACTTCAATGGTAAAGGCTGGTGCGTGCGCCGGGCCGTCCGCATCGAGAACGCTATAATCCGGCGTGCCGAGTTTTTTCTGCTGCGACCATTCCTGCAACGCGGTTTTCGCATCGCGATGCGACTTTGACAGCGCCTCAAGATTGGGCGTCCAATATTTCTCATAGACAATGCGCGCCGCATCGAGCCCGCCATCAACATAGAGCGCGCCGAGGAGCGCCTCCATCACATCGCCGAGGATGGCGTTTTTCTGGCGCCCGCCGGCGCCCTCCTCCCACTCTGACATCATGATAAATTCATCGAGGCCGAAATGCAGCGCCGCCTTTGCGCAAGTCTCCTTGCGCACCAGCGCATTCAACCGCGGCGCCATATCGCCCTCTTCAAATTCAGGATAGCGCCGCCATAATTCTTCCGCCGTCAGCAACCCCAACACCCGGTCGCCAAGAAATTCCAGCCGCTCAAGGTCGCGCACCTTGCGGACGCCGCCGGAAAGGCTGGAATGGGTCAGCGCCCGCACCAGCAGCGTCTCGTCGTTAAACCGCCACCCAAGCCGGTCTTCAAGCGCTGAAAATTCACGTTTTATCATTCCACCGGATCAAAGATGCGCCCATATCGAATTGCAAAGGGCCATTTCCAGACCTGCCAGAACTTGGTGTCCGCTCCGTCTACGGAGAAAAACAACCGTTCTGCCCGGCCGACAACGTCTTCAAGGGGAACATAACCGACCTGAGGAGTGCGGCTGTCCTGCGATTGGTCGCGGTTGTCACCCATCATGAAAAATCGCCCGGCCGGCACCTGGTATGGGCCTACATTATCGAGCCGTCCTTGGTCGCCATCACATTCCTGCACCAAGTAAGACACGCCATTGGGCAGCGTTTCACGATAGGTAGGCGCTTGTTTTGGTCGGTGATCGCAGATGAGGTTGCTCATCTCGATAAATTCTTTTTTCACCGGCGCGCCATTAATATGCAGGCGCCCGCGGATCATCCGGATTTCGTCGCCAGGCATGCCGATGACGCGCTTGATATAGTCTTTGTTGCCGTCTTTGCGGTTTTTGAAAACCACGACATCGCCACGCTCCGGCTCGCCTGCGAAAATGCGCCCATGCAATGGCAGGCGCGTCAGCGGATAGACCAGCGATGCACGCGAGTACCCAAAGGTCGGTTTCGACACGACGAGGAAATCGCCAATCAACAGCGTCGGCTTCATCGACCCGGAGGGAATGTTAAACGGTTGGAAAATTACAATGCGCAACACCATTGCAATCGCCACCGCAAAGAACACGGTTTTGGCCAAATCCCACGCCTCTTCGGCCGGCGTCATTTTTGGCGCTTCGGTCTTTATCGTCTCACCCTCAACGCCGCTCTCGCCGCCGAAAAACTTTTTCAGGGAAAACCCCATAACCGAAACCTTTCGTTGCCCACCCAATAAACTTGACGGAACCCTATTTAGCCCGCGCGTAGATTATGACAATGGCCTGCGCCAGGGGAAATTCGTCGGTGATGGTGAGGTTGATGTCAGCGACATGACCGTCAGGCGTGAGTTCAGCCAGCCTTTTGGCCGCCCCGCCCGTCAAAGCCATGGTCGGCTTGCCGCCAGGCAGGTTCACAACCCCCATATCGCGCCAGAAAACCCCGCGCGCGAGCCCCGTGCCGAGCGCCTTGGCGCACGCCTCCTTGGCGGCGAACCGCTTGGCGTAGGACGCCGCCCGGTTGTGGCGTCTGTCAGACTTCGCCTGCTCAATTTCCGTGAACACCCGCTTGGTAAAGCGCACATCATGGCGCGCAAGCGTCTTTTCCACGCGGCGGATATCGATGAGATCGTTGCCAATGCCGATGATCATGAGCGCCTCAATAATGCGCGCCGGTGCGCGCGTCCTGCATCAGGCGTTTCATTTCCTTCACCGCCTCGCCGAGCCCCATAAACACCGCCTCGCCGACCAGGAAATGGCCGATATTGAGCTCGACGATTTGTGGTATGGCGGCGACCGGCTGCACGTTCCAGAATGTCAGACCGTGACCGGCATGGACTTCTAGCCCGAGCCTATCGGCAAGTTCGGCGGCAGATTTTATTTTTTCAAACTCGGCGCTGATGCGCGCCGGATCGGTCGCCGCCGTCGCCTCATAGTAAGCGCCGGTGTGGATTTCCACCACCGGCGCGCCGGTGGATTTCGCCGCCTCAATCTGGCGCGTCTCCGGGTCAATGAACAGCGATGCGCGAATACCGGCGCCCGTCAGCTCACGGACGAAGGGCGCGATAAAATTATGCTGACCGGCGACATCAAGCCCGCCTTCTGTGGTGCGTTCATTGCGGTTTTCCGGCACCAGGCAGCAGCCATGGGGTATGACGTCGCTCACCAGTTGCAGCATTTCAGCGGTCGCGGCCATTTCGAAGTTGAGCGGCAGGCTGATCTCTTCCTTAAGGCGTCGCATATCATCGTCGACAATATGGCGGCGGTCCTCGCGCAGATGCGCGGTGACGCCGTCAGCGCCGGCGCATGCGACCAGCTCAGCGGCGCGCACCGGGTCAGGGTGCGCCCCGCCGCGCGCATTCCTGATGGTCGCAACGTGGTCGATATTAACGCCGAGGCGTAACGGTTTTTTTGTCTCCGGCGCCATTATTGGCTCACCCCGCGACTGCCGGGTTTTACCGCCGGCGTATTTTGCAAATGCTCCGGCAAATCATCAGCCGGCCAGGCGTCAACTTTCAACTGCGCCAGCGCAATCACCGGCGCGCCAATCTCCGCCGCACCGCCGGAGCGGTCCACCAGACAGGCCAGCGCCAACACCTCGCCGCCGGCATTTCTCACCGCTACAATCGCCTCGCGCGCCGACAGGCCGGTCGAGACAATGTCTTCCACCACCAGCACCCGCGCACCCGGCTCAATCACGAACCCGCGCCGCAGGCAAAACGCGCCATCAACACGTTCAAGAAACATGAACGGCGCGCCAAGATGACGCGCGGTCTCATAGCCGTAAATAATCGCGCCCATCGCCGGGGAGATCACATAGTCAATCTTGCCGGTGATCGTAACACCCGCCTTTGCCGCCAGCGCTTTGCACAGACGCGCAGTGCGGTCCGGATACATCGAGACGATCGACTTGTTGAGGTAAGTGTCGCTGTGCAGACCGGAAGACAAAATGAAGTGACCTTTCTGCAAGGCGCCGGCCTGTTCAAATTCGCGCAAGGCTTCAGAGCTGTTCATCGTCGTCAATCCCTATGCGCTCCGCCGACAACACGGTTGGCGCCGCGCGAAGCCCCGCCAAGGCATGCGCCAGTTGGCGCGCATCATAAACCTCAACATCCATTACAACGTCGATAAACTCCTTGGAGCGGTTTTGCAGCCGCATGCTGGCAATGGATATTCCGTAGCGCGCAATAGTCCCGGCGATCTCGCTGAGAACGCCGACGCCATTCTGTACCGTTACGGTGAGCCGCGCAAAGGCGCTTTGGTGTTCCTCATCTGTGTCGCGCCATTTCAGATCAAGCCAGCGGCTTTGCGGCGGGTCTTGCTTTGCCAGTTGCTCACAATGGATGGTGTGAACGGTTATGCCGCCATCATCACCGCGAATGCCGACAATGCGCTCGCCGGGCAGCGGCGTACAGCACGGCGCGATGCGCACCGAAACGCCGGGCGTCAAGCCGGCAATGGCGACCCGCGGTTTAAATTCCTTCAGGCTCGCCGGGCGGATTTCACCTTCGCTAGCGGCCGAAGCGCCCGGATAAACCGCTTCAATCAACTGATTAACCGGCAAATCGCCGCGCCCAACGCTGACCAGCACGTCCTCGACCGATTTCTTGCCCAGTTTGCGCAAGCCCGCCCGCACGCCCTTAAGCGAAAACTGCAAATGCGCGCCGGTAAATACGCTCTCGGCAATGGAGCGGCCGAGCGCCAGATGTTCGTCATATTGCATCTTCTTGATGCGGCGGCGGATGGCGCTGCGCGCCCGGCCGGAAACAGCAATGATTTCCCATTCCGCCGGCACCGGCGCATTTTCCGAACGCAACACCTCGACCACATCGCCGGTCTCCAAGAGGGTGCGCAAAGGCCGTTGCACGCCGTTGATTTTTGCGCCGATGCACTGGTCGCCAACATCGGTGTGCACTCCATAGGCAAAATCGAGCGCCGTGGCGCCCTTGGGCAGCGCAATGACGCGGCTCTTGGGCGTGAAGCAGAACACCTGGTCTTGAAACAGTTCAAGCTTGGCGTATTGCAGCGCTTCTTCGAGGTCTTCTCCGCCCTGAAACATTTCAACCAGCCGGCGCGGCGTCTCATAGGGGTCGTATTGTTTGGGGCCGACAATCTCAACGCTGGCGCCTTTGCCGCCTGCATCCTTATATTGCCAATGCGCAGCAACACCGCGCTCTGCGGTTTCATGCATTTCATATGTGCGGATTTGAATCTCAATGCGCTGGCGACGGCCATCGCGCCATGGCGGGCCGACCACGGCGGTGTGAATGGAGCGATAATTATTCGGCTTCGGCGCTGAAATATAATCGTCGAATTCCGACGGGATCATGCGCCAGTTCGAATGAATAATCCCGAGCGCACGATAGCAATCCTGCACATTATCAACCAGCACGCGGAAAGCATAAATATCAGCCAGTTCGTCAAACGAGACATTCTTATGCTGCATCTTGCGCCAGATCGAATAAGCGCGTTTCTCACGGCTATAGACCTGTGCATCAAGGCCTTCGGCCTCAAGCTTTTGACGCAGCACATTGGCAAGCTCGACAACGCCGCCAACCGAATGTTGATGCAACTCATCAAGGCGCCGGCTGATGGTGGCGTAAGCGTCGGCGCTTAACTCGCGGAAGGCGATATCTTCCAACTCTTCGCGAAACCGCTGCACGCCAATGCGCCCGGCGAGCGGCGCATAAATCTCCATCGTCTCCAGCGAGATGCGCTGTCGTTTGTCGGCATTGGTAATATAGTGGAGCGTGCGCATATTATGTAGACGGTCGGCAAGCTTCACCAGCAACACGCGCACATCGTCAGCCATAGCGACGACGAATTTGCGGAAGTTCTCCGCCTGCTTGCTGGCCTCATCGCGCAATTCAATGCGCGAGAGTTTGGTGACGCCATCAACGAGCCGCGCCACCTCCGCGCCGAAATTCTTTTCGATATCACTAACTGTATAATCGGTATCTTCGACAACGTCGTGCAACAGCGCGGTGACCACGGTTGCGGGGTCGGCGCGCAGCTCGGTCAGAATCGCCGCCACCGCAAGCGGGTGAGAAAAATATGGATCACCCGACTGGCGGGTCTGGCCGCCATGGGCTTTCATCGCAAAAATATAGGCGCGATTGAGAATATCTTCGTCTGCATCGCGATCATAAGCGCGCACCAGATCGACAAGTTCAGCCTGCCGGATAAAGCCTACCGGATGCGATGGCTTGCGCGGCGTCGAGCCATTGGTTTCATTTTCGGAAACATGCGTCTCACGCGGCGCAGGGGTGTCTTGCGGCTTTTGCGCAGGGCCGGTGTCGGGATTCGAATTGGCCGTCAGTTTATCAGCCATTTCCCATCGGCCATTTTCGCGGCGCGTTCGAAACCTTTCCGGCCAAACGCTGCGCGATATTTGCGCTACTCTGTTTGATGTTTAACCCTTCGGCAATGTCTGCGGAGTGGTCATCCCGGCAGCCTGGATCGCCTTGAGGTAATCATCTTCATTCATCTGATCAAATTCCGGCGCGTCGGCGCGCTCGGACCCGGCTTCCGCTTCTTCGCCCTCGTCGAATTCAACTTGTTTCTGCAGCGATTGCACCAGCTCTTCGTCAAGCTCAGCTGGAATAAGCGCGGTTTCCGCAATTTCGCGAAGCGCGACGACCGGATTTTTATCATTGTCGCGATCTACCAGGAGCGGCGCGCCAGAGGAAAGAATACGGGCGCGATGCGCCGCCAAAAGGACGAGGTCAAAGCGGTTGGTAACCTGTTCGACGCAATCTTCTACCGTGACGCGGGCCATTCAAGTCTCCTGATAATCGGACTAAGTCAGATATCGCCCCTCCTGGCGAGATACAAGCGCTGCAATGCAAAAAACCACCGATTTATCGCAAAATTTGTTGCGCCGCACGCACCGGCAGGGCGGCGAGCATCGCGCGCACCGTTTTGCCGGTTTCCGGCGAGCGCCAATCCGGGGCGATATCGGCCAGCGGAGCTAGCACGAATTCCCGTTCCATCAGGCGCGGATGCGGCAGCTGTAGCCCCGCGCCATTGCCCACAGCACCGCTTCCGCCGCGACGTTCCTGGCCATAGGCAATGAGGTCGAGATCAAGCGTGCGCGGCGCATTTTTGCGCTGGCGCAGGCGCCCAAACCCCGCCTCAATCGCATGCAACACCGCCAGCAAAGCCTCAGGGCTAAGACCGGTCCCTATGACCGCCGCAGCATTCACAAATGGCGGCTCGGTCGGGTCAGGCCAGGCCGGCGTGTGGTATAATGGGGAGATAGCGCCTAGATCCGTCAGCCGGCCTAACGCAGAAAAGGCGCTTAAAACAATCTGTTGCGAATCAATGCCGCAAAAAGGCAAACTCGACCCGGCGGCGATCAGAATCATTATTTTAACCCTTAGATAAGCGACGCCACACGAAAACCGATATAAAAAAGATATTTGAGGCATTTATGGCAGATTTCTTAGGACTGCGCGAAACCGAAAGAACCGCATTTTTTATCGACGGCGCCAATCTCTATAAAGCCGCCCGAAATATTGGTTTTGATATTGATTACAAAAACTTACTGGCAAAAACGAAATCAAGTTGTCAGCTCCTGCGGGCCTCTTATTATACCGCCATCCAAGAAGACCGGGACCAAGACTACTCCCCGCTCCGCCCCCTCGTCGACTGGCTTGATTACAATGGCTACA
>JAJFFZ010000004.1 GCA_021776395.1 Hyphococcus sp.
CTTTGGCTCGCTTGGGCTGATGACTTCCGTGCTGATTTCACCGGACGGCAAAACCGTTGAGGCCGAAGCCGCGCATGGCACCGTGACGCGCCATTTCCGCCAGCACCAGAAGGGCGAGGCGACTTCGACCAACTCAATCGCCTCGATCTACGCCTGGACCCGAGGCCTCGCCCATCGCGGCAAGCTTGACGGCAATGACGCGTTGGCGAATTTTGCAACCACGCTGGAAGAGACCATCATCAAAACCGTCGAGGCCGGCCACATGACCAAGGACCTCGCCCTTTTGATTGGCGCGGAACAAAAATGGCTCACCACAGAAGGCTTCCTCGATAAGGTCGCCGAAAACTTCCAGACCGCGCTCAACGCTTAAGCCCTCCCATGGACGCCAGCGCGGAGACAACGCCGCCGCCCGTCAAGGCCATTTTAAAATCCGTCTTCGGATTTGACGCCTTTCGTCCGGGTCAGGAGGAAATCGTCTCGGCGATTTTGTATGGCCGCGATATTCTGGCGATCATGCCGACCGGCGCCGGCAAGAGCCTGTGCTACCAATTGCCGGCAGTGTATGGCGACGGCCTGACCGTTGTGGTGTCGCCGCTGATTGCGCTGATGGAAAACCAGGTTGCGCAATTGCGCGCGCTTGGCGCAGCCGTCGGGGTTATCCATTCCGGCCGCGACCGCGAGGCGTCCATCGCAGACTGGCGCGCAGCCGCCGCCGGCGAGACCCGGCTTTTATACATGTCGCCCGAACGGCTGATGACGCCGCGCATGCTGTCCGCGCTTGGCGGCGTAGACCTCCGCCGCATCATCGTTGATGAGGCCCATTGCGTCAGCCAGTGGGGCCATGATTTCCGCCCCGACTATATGGCGCTGACCCAACTCAGGGACCATTTCCCGGGCGTTCAGATCGCCGCCTTCACCGCAACCGCCGATGCGCGCACGCGCGAGGAAATTGTCTCACGCCTGCTTGGCCCCGGCGGGCAAGTGTTCGTCCACAATCTTGACCGGCCGAATATCGACATCACCATTGAACAAAAAACCGCCGCGAAAGACCGCCTCGCCGCGCTAATGGATGAGCATCGCGGCGAACAGGGCATCATCTATGCACTGTCGCGCAAAAACACCGAGGAGATTGCCGCCGACCTTGAGGCGCGCGGCCACAAAGTCGCCGCCTATCATGCGGGACTGGACCCGCAGACCCGCAATGATCGCCTCAACGCCTTTCTGACCGAGCCGGACCTCACCATCGTCGCCACCGTCGCCTTCGGCATGGGCATCGATAAGCCCGATATCCGTTTCGTTTTTCATCACGACATCGCGTCCTCTATTGAAAGCTATTACCAGGAAATCGGCAGGGCCGGCCGCGACGGCGCGCCGGCGCGCGCGGTGATGTTATATTCCGGCGGCGATGTCGGGCGGCGTATACGGATGATTACCCGTAATGATGATGACAATGCCGCCTCGCGCGCAGAGATGCGCCGGCTCGATGAGCTGGCCACCTTATGCGAGCAAACCGGCTGCCGGCGCCAGACATTGCTGGCGCACTTTGGACAAGAGACCGACCCTTGCGGCAATTGCGACAATTGCCGCGAGCCGCCAAAACGGGTTGACGCCAGCGCCGATGCGCGGCTTGTGATTGACGCTGTCGTCGCCAGCGGGGCGATGTTTGGCGCGCTCCACATCATCGATATTTTGCGCGGCGCCGACACCCAGAAAATCCGCAAGAGCGGCCATGAGGCGCTGCCCGTCTACGCCGCCGGCAAGCATCTCCCGGCCGAACAATGGCGCCATCTCATCCGCCAAATGACCGCCGACAAGCTGCTGATCGCTGAGCCGACTTATGGCGGTCTATCGCCCGGTGATGCGGCGCGTGCGCTGATGTCGGGCGGCAGCGACTATGCGATGCGCGCACCGCCGCCGCCAAGAAAAGCCCGACGCACCCGTAAAGCCGCGCCGGCCGCGGCGGTTGGAGACCAGGCTTTGCTGGCGGCGCTGAAACAGCACCGGCTGGCGCTGGCGCGCGAGCGCGGCGCGCCCGCCTTCGTCATCTTCTCCGACCGCACGCTGATTGACATGGCCGCCCGCAGGCCCGCGACCCGCGATGAATTCGGCGAGGTGTTCGGCGTCGGCGCGGCCAAAACCGAGGCCTTCAGCGAGCAGTTTATCGCCATTATCCGCGATCATGCGGGTTGACCGACGCGCTGAACCCCGCTTGCCCCGCGCCGATAACGGGTTTTTCGGCCTTTCCTCCCAAAATCGGGGCGCTTTACCGCATCTCCGGTCGCCAAGCCCGCCAACGCATGACAATAATGCAGGTCGGGACCCAATCGGCGCGCCCCATGGAGTTTGTAATGAGATCAGTACCGTTCGCCCTTGCCGTTAGCTTCTTTACCGCCGGTTTTTTGGCCCTCGCGCCATTCGCCGCCGCCGAAGAAACGCGCAGCTTTGATCTACCAGAATTTGACCGCATCGACGTATCCGCCGGCGTCATTCTTGTCGCCGACATCGGGGCGCAACAATCGGTTACTGTCAAGACTAACAGAGGCGATTACAGCGACTTGGATATCGAAGTCAGCAATGGCGCGTTAAACATCTCGCGCGAATGGAACCCACTGAGCTGGCACAACAGCAAGTCGGATTATAAAGTGATCGTCAGCGTGCCAACATTAACAGCGCTCGACGCCTCGTCCGGCGCACGTGCGAAAGTTTTCAATATCGACGCTACGCGTTTTGTGATCGACTTGTCGAGCGGAGCGCACGCTTTGCTTGAAGGAAAGTGCAACAATTGCCTGCTCGACATTTCGAGCGGCGCCGATCTTGAGGCCAAAGGCCTTGAATGCGACAACGCCGATATTGATGTTTCAAGCGGCGGCCACGGCGTTATCAGCGTACTCGATACCGTCAAAGGCGGCGCTTCAAGCGGCGGTCACGTCGCCGTATATGGCAATCCGTATCAGGTCAATGTCAGCAAGTCATCCGGCGGGCGGATTAAGATTATCGCCAGCGCACAAGCGACGCGGGATTAATCCGCGAGCGGGTCAACAGGCTCCACAAATTCTGCATCCGCAAACGGGTCAGGAACTTCAGCAAGCGAGAGTTGCAAACGCCGGTGCAGTTGCGGGCGGGTGCGCGACAGCGTCCGGAAATCTTCCTGATCGAGCACGATGAGATCACAGGTCGAAATTGCGCTCGCCGTTTCCGCCTGCACCCCAGTCAACAGAGATTTCGCCCCCCAATATTCGCCCTCGTCCAGCCGAACGGGCGCAAGCTCCGGTCGCCCGGGATCAACTATTTCAACTTCACCCGAGCCGATCATAAACAACGCGCCTGGCTTTTCGCCGCCAACAGCAATCACCGATCCTGGCGGCGCCATGCGCGCTTTTAATACCTTCAGCACCTCGGTGATTTCTTCCGGTTTCAGAAGGGCGAACACTTTTGAACGCGCCGCCATGCCCCAGGTGACGATGAAATCCTGACGACGGAATTCTTCCATAAAACCGCTGGCGATAATCCCGATGGGCAGGGCGAAAAAGCCCAGCCCGCTCACCATAACGACGCCGGCCAGCACTTTCCCGAGCGGCGTTTCCGGCGTCACATCGCCATAGCCGACCGTCGTCAGCGTTACAATCGCCCACCACATCGCTTCCGGTACGGTTGAAAAATTGCTGCCCGGCCGGTCACCTTCCGCCAGGTAAAGCATCGATGCGGAGATGATGACCATGCCGAGAAGCACAATCAAAACACCCATCAGCGCCGAACGCTCGCGCGCCAGAACCCGCAACATGGTGTTAAAGGCAGGCGAAAACCGCGCGAGCTTGAAGAACCGCAACAGCCGCAATATCCGCAGGACGCGCAGATCAATCGCAAAAAGAAAACCGAGATAAAAAGGCGCGATCACCAGAAGGTCGACAATCATTAACGGCCCGCGGGCAAATTTCAGCCGCGCACGCAACGGCGATAGGCCGCGGAAAGGTGGGTGCTCCGTACACACCCAAAGTCTTGCCGCATATTCAAACGAAAAAATTGCAATCGATATGGTGTCGAACAATCTGAAAAAAACCATATGGCGATCGTGGATCGACGGCACGGTCTCCAGAGAAAATGCAATCACATTGAGAATGATCAACGCCGCCATCGCGCTTTCAAACAAGCGGCTCTGCCAGTCATGAGAGTGACCGGCCTCGAGCACCTTATATAGTCGCGCTTTCAGCCCTCTGCTGGGGGCGCTTTGGGGGTGTCGCTGCAGCGGCGTAGTGGAGGGCTCGGCTTGATTGGTCACAACGACAATTCTCCTGGCGCGACGGCGTCATCAATCTCCTTAACGCAGCGAGCGAAAAACACACAACTATTTTCGCTTACACAGACAAAAGTTGTGACAATGTTCACCAGTTCTGTACTCGCCTCAAGGCCTGACGCGAATGTCTTCTTATCGGCTGTAGACGGAGGACGCGCCGCCCTTATGGATGGCAGAGGCGGATTGCCCGCAAAAACAGCACGTCTCACCGATTTTAGCTTTCATACGTCGCACAATATGTCAGGGTCGAGACAACAGATGGGAGAAAATCATGAATACATTCAATTATGCACTATTGTGTACAGCAGCGAGCGTCACGCTTGGCTGGGCCTCTGCAAATGCTGAAACGCGCAGCTTCGATTATGACGGGTTTACCAAAGTTGGCGCCTCTGCCGGCATCAACGTGCAAATTACAACGAGTGCAGAATATTCAATTCGCGCCGAGGGTAGCGACGCCGGGCTGGCCGATCTTAAAATTACCAATAAAAAAGGCGTCCTCAATATCAGTCGCAACAAAACCAAGCTCTTTAAACGCCGCTCGGATATTTCTGTTTACATAACAATGCCTGCGCTCGAAGGCGTTCGCGCCTCAAGTGGGTCAGACATTGAGGCGACGGGCATTGATGCAGACAAATTCTCCGTGAGCGTATCAAGTGGCGCCGATGTCTCGCTCGCCGGTCAATGTGATGATATTAGCGCCAGCGTGTCGAGCGGGTCTGACCTCGATGGCGAAAATCTGCGCTGTCGCAATGCCAACGTCACTGCGTCATCCGGCGCGGATGCTTCCATTTACGCCAGTGAAAACGTTACCGCTAGCGCGTCCAGCGGCGGCGACATCGATGTTTATGGCGCCCCGGAAGTCCGTAATATCAACAAGTCCAGCGGCGGCGACGTCTCCATTCGCAAGTAACAAAACCAGGCGCTCGCCTTAGCTGGCGATCGCCTGTTCTATAGACTTGATGGCTTTAGCGGCATTGGCGCCGTCCGGGCCTCCGGCTTGCGCCATGTCCGGCCGGCCGCCGCCGCCTTTGCCGCCGATTGCCTCCGCGCCGACGCGCGCCAGATCAACCGCCGAGAGGCGCTCTTTCAGATCATCCGTCACGCCGACCGCTAGCGCGGCCTTGCCGTCATTGACGCCGATGAATACGGCAACGCCAGCGCCCATTTTTTTCTTCGCCGCATCCACCAGTCCGCGCAAATCTTTAGGCGCCACGCCCTCAAGCACGCGTCCGGTGAATTTGACGCCGGCGATCTCCCGGACGTCGTCATCGCGCGCCTCGCCGCCGCCGCCAAGCGCCAGCTGTTTTTTTGCCTCAGCGAGGTCGCGCTCGAGTTTTTTGCGGTCTGCGACCAGCGCCGAAATCCGCTCCGGCAATTGCGCGGGAACTGTTTTCAGCGTGTCAGCCGCTGCGCAGGCCAGCCCCGCCTGGGCTTCGAGATATTGCCGCGCCGCCTCGCCGGTTAGCGCTTCAACCCGGCGCACGCCCGCCGACACCGCGCTTTCGCCAATGATTTTGAATAGCGCAATATCGCCGACGCGTGCGACATGGAGGCCACCACAAAGCTCTACTGAAAAAGGCTTGCCAGAGCCATCGACCGCTGCGCCCATCGTCAGTACGCGGACATCATCGTCATATTTCTCGCCAAACAACGCCATCGCCCCCGATTCAACCGCGTCTTCGTAAGCCATGATGCGGGTCTCGACAGGCGTGTTCTGGCGGATTACCGCATTGACGCACCGTTCCACTTCCGCGGTCTCTTCGCCCGACATGATTTTCGGGTTGGCGAAATCAAACCGCAGCCGGTCCGGCGCGACGCGCGAGCCCTTTTGCACAACATGCGGGCCTAAAACTTCGCGCAATGCAGCATGCATCAAATGCGTTGCGGAATGATTGGCTCGGGTCTTGTTGCGGCGCTCAACATCTATCGACAGAAGCACCGTTTCGCCGGCTTTGATTGCGCCTTCCTCAACCACACCGATATGGCCGAACAGCGCGCCGGCGCGTTTTTTAACGTCGCTAATGATAATCTTCGCGCCGGCCTCGGTTTTAATGACGCCGGCGTCGCCGACCTGACCGCCGGCCTCGGCATAGAACGGCGTCTGGTTGACGATAATCTCAACTTCATCACCCTGGTTGGCCTGCGCTGCAGGCGCACCGTCTTTGACGATTGCCTGAATGACGCCTTCGGTTTCGTCGTGAATATAGCCGAGAAATTCTGTTGCGCCATGCTCCGTACGCATATCAAACCACACGCTTTCATCGGCGGCGTCGCCTGAGCCCGCCCATGCGGCGCGCGCAGCCTTGCGCTGGATGTCCATCGCCGCGTCAAAGCCTGCAACGTCAACTTCGCGGCCTTGACGGCGGAGCGCGTCCTGGGTCAGGTCGAGAGGGAAGCCAAACGTGTCGTAGAGTTTGAACGCCGCCTTGCCAGACAACGCCTCGCCATCGGGCAGATTTGCGGTCTCTTCGTCGAGGAGTTTCAAGCCGCGTTCGAGCAGCGAGCGGAATTTTTCTTCCTCCGAATTCAGAGTTTCAACAATCAGCGTTTGGGCGCGCCCAAGCTCGGGAAAGGCGGCGCCCATTTCCCGCACCAGGACCGGGGCGAGGCGCGCAAGCAACGGGTCGCGCACGCCAAGCCCGTGGGCATAGCGCATCGCCCGGCGCATTATTCGCCGCAACACATAACCGCGCCCTTCGTTCGATGGCGCAACGCCGTCAGCGATTAAAAAACTCATGGCGCGCAAATGATCGGCAATCACCCTGTGCGCCGGGGCGTCGGCGCCCTGCGCCTTGCGGCCTGTAAGGTCTACGGACGCCGCAATCAGGGTGCGGAATAAATCGACGTCATAATTATCGTGGACGCCTTGCAGAACAGCGGCCAGGCGCTCAAGCCCCATACCGGTGTCGATGGAGGGTTTGGGCAAATCGACCTGCTCGCCGCTGGCAAGCCTTTCAAACTGCATGAAGACGAGGTTCCAGATCTCGACGAAACGGTCGCCATCTTCGTCTGCGCTGCCGGGCGGCCCGCCAGGGATATGATCGCCGTGATCGTAGAAAATTTCCGAACACGGCCCGCATGGACCGGTGTCGCCCATGGCCCAGAAATTGTCGTTAGTCTGAATACGGATGATACGGGTCTCCGGCAGGCCGGAGATTTTGCGCCATAGATCGAACGCCTCATCGTCGGTGTGATAGACAGTGACGGTGAGCTTGTCGGCGGGGAGTCCTAATTCCTTGTGCACCAGTGTCCAGGCGGCGTCGATCGCCTGGTCTTTGAAGTAATCGCCAAATGAGAAATTGCCGAGCATCTCAAAGAAAGTGTGATGACGCGCGGTGTAGCCGACATTGTCGAGATCATTGTGCTTGCCGCCGGCGCGCACGCATTTTTGTGATGAGGTTGCGCGCGTGTAATCGCGGATTTCAGCGCCGGTGAAGACGTTCTTGAACGGAACCATGCCGGCATTGACGAACAGCAAAGTCGGATCATTTTGCGGCACTAGCGGCGCGGAGGGGACGACGACATGATCGCGCGCGGCGAAAAAGTCGAGAAATTGCGCCCTTATGTCTTTCAGCGACGTCATGGTTTCATGGCCTCATCCAAGCCTTACGGCCTCATAAAACAAAAATCGCGCCGGCCCAAACAAATGATCCGGCGCGATGTGTTTGTCTTAGCGCCCGAAGGGGCGGTGCGTCCAGATTTTTCGCTGCGCTGCGAAAATAGACGCGATGGCCGGGAGCCCATACGGCGGCGGCGCGGCGAACGCGCCTCCCCCAACCCGATAAGGTCATGCAGAAGAAGTTGAGCTTGTTGCCGTCGAGATCGCGGAAATAGCCGGCATAGAACGTATCGCCGCGCGGGCCGGCCGGGCCTTCGTCGGTCGCGCCGAGCGCAATCGCCTTTTTGTAGAGCCGGTCGACGGTTTCCGGCTTGTCGCAGGCGATCGCCACCATGGTTCCGTTGCCGACCGAAGCGGGCTTGCCGTCATGCGGCTTGGTAATCGAAATCGCCGGTTGTTGGGGAGCGGCTAACCAGGCGATAAAGCTGTCGCTTTCCATCATCCGCTTGGCGCCCATTTCCCCCAGCAAGGCGTCATAGAACTTGGCGGATTTTTCGAGATCGTCGGCCCCGAGGGTTACATATCCAATCATTGGCTTCTCCTGATGAAGGTTTTGTTCGCGCTGCGTCAGCATGCACCTGATGCCTGTCTGCGCAATGCGTCAGGCGCAGTCAGATGAAAACAATCCGGTCACGCCGACCGGATTGTTTGTTTTGCTTAACCTTAAGCAGCTGCATTTCCGGCTCCCGGGCGGGCGCTTAACATCCGACTAAGAGGCTTCGGCTGCTGCGTCGTCGTCCTGTTTGGTTTCGCCGACGAGCATTTCTTCGGCGACAAGCCCGGCGTTCTTGCGGATTGCGTGCTCGATTTCAGCGGCCATGTCGGGGTTGTCTTTTAAAAACTGCTTGGCGTTTTCACGGCCCTGGCCGATGCGCTCGGAATTATAGGAATACCACGAACCGGCTTTTTCCACGACCTCGGCCTTGACGCCAAGATCGACCAACTCGCCAACCTTGGAAATCCCCTCGCCATACATGATGTCGAATTCAACCTGCTTAAACGGCGGCGCAACCTTGTTTTTGACGACCTTGACGCGGGTCTGGTTGCCAACCACCTCGTCACGCAATTTGATCGCGCCGATGCGGCGAATATCCAGGCGTACGGAAGAATAAAACTTCAGCGCATTGCCGCCGGACGTGGTTTCGGGCGAGCCGAACATGACGCCGATTTTCATGCGGATCTGGTTGATAAAAATCACCAGCGTGTTGGATTTCGAAATTGAACCGGTCAGCTTACGGAGCGCCTGGCTCATCAGCCGCGCCTGCAGGCCGGGAAGCGAATCGCCCATCTCGCCTTCAAGCTCGGCGCGCGGCGTTAGCGCTGCGACAGAATCGATAATGAGAATATCAACCGCGCCGGAGCGCACCAGCGTGTCGGCGATTTCAAGCGCCTGTTCGCCGGTGTCCGGCTGGGAAATAAGCAGCTCATCGAGGCTAACGCCGAGCTTTTGCGCATAGATCGGATCGAGCGCGTGTTCGGCGTCGATAAACGCCGCGGTGCCGCCAAATTTCTGGGTTTCCGCCGCCACATGCAGCGCCAGCGTTGTCTTGCCGGAGCTTTCCGGCCCGTAAATTTCAACCACCCGGCCCTTGGGCAGACCGCCAATCCCGAGCGCGATATCAAGTCCGAGCGAGCCGGTGGAAATCGATTCCATCTCGACAACGTCGCGATCGCCCAGGCGCATCAGCGAACCCTTGCCGAACGCCTTGTCGATCTGCGACATCGCCGCTTCCAGCGCCTTAGATTTATCCACGTCACCCACCTCTACAAGTCTCAGACCGCCCTTGGCCATATACCGCCTCCGTTGCCTACAGGG